>CAZVAW010000038.1:0-14053 GCA_964625205.1 uncultured Desulfurococcaceae archaeon | reverse complement strand
TTTCTTCTCAATAATATCTTTATCAAATGTCGCGAAATACTCGGCATTAGCCGTAATAGCGATGGTTACATGAAGAAGATTTAAAGTTCTCAACTTTAACTCTCTGGAATACTGAAAAGCCTTTTTCAATACCTCATTAAAATCTACTTTAATAACTTCTACATTTAAAGACTTAACAGTTGCTAAAGCATATACGAGTGGATCTTCAAAACCAGATCTCGAATAAACAAATGCTAGTTCTACAAGAGTTAGCTTACTAACTACTCTTTAATCCTCCTATACTTATCGAGTAACTCTAAAGCTTTTGAATGAAAAAGATCCTTATCATCAATTGCTGATATCAAAACATTTGTATCTAGATAGATCATCTCCCTCTGTCCTCTTCCAAAATCTTATTTAAGCCCCCATGACTCAGTCTAAAACCCTTTTTAGCTAACTCCTCAGCTTCACGATAGATTCTATCCCAATACATGATCTTGTCTTTAATACTCTCTAGCCCTTTTTCGATCAACATATTAAATGCTTGGTTCCTACTTCGAGCTAACCCGTATTTTACCATCTTATCAACAAGTTCCAAAACCTCTCTTTTAACCTTAATTGATACAGAAACACTCATGCTAGGTACACCTAGTATATCGTATAAACCTAGTACACCTAAATAACTTCCCATTTAAACTCAAAAAAGTCTTACTACTATGTTGTAGTAAAGATTTATTTTTACGTGAATAACTAGTTTAATTCTTTAAGTTCTCAAGAAATACCCTTAGTGCGTTCTTGTAGAAGATCTTTTCTATATCATCCTTAGATAAACCGTTTTCCAAGAGATTCTCAGCTAAACTATTTATCTTACCAATATCCTCTAAACCCTTAGGTAACTTTTCTGTACCAAAATAATCTGATCCTATGGCCAATACGTCTATTCCATAGTTTTCCCTAACATACAAGATATGTTTAACTACTGTATCAATACTTGTCTGTTCACCTTCTAAGAAATCCGTCACAAAGAAAATACCTACTACTCCTCTATTTCTTTTAACCATATCAAGTATTTCGTCATCTATGTTTCTAGGTGAGTTATTAAATTTCTTGAAACCAGTGTGGCTGACAATAACTGGTTTATCCACTATAGATAATACGTCTTTCATAGTCTTAGGACTCGAATGAGCAAGATCCAGTACCATGCCTAGATCAAGTGCTTTCTCAACAAGTTTTACACCAAGACTTGTTAATCCATAGTCTTTCGTAGTCATACATGAAGCAGCATATTGATTATCAACATTCCACGTTAAACCCAATACCCTAACACCTAATCTATAGAATATTTCAAGCTCATCTGGTTCCCTGATAGGGTAAGAACCCTCTAAACCTATGACTAAACCAATTCTCCTCCTCTGATCAAAAATATTTTCTAATTCCCTTTTCTTCTCAATAATCTTGAATACACGATACTCTTTAACTAGCTTATAGTAGACTAGTAGGTGGTTAAATACTTCGTTGAACGAGTTCTTAAATGTGACTTTATGTTTAACGAGATCTTCTGTTTTAGAATAACTAGCTGGAAATATCGCGGCTACTATTGCCTTGGTATTAGACCTTTTATACTTTGGTATATCAGCATGTCTATCAACGTCCTTGTTAAGATCTACTAGTTCTCTTGATCTAAGGATATAAGAGGATAAGTCTTCATGTAGATCGAATAGTTTCACGTTATACACCATAATTATTTCTTGATCAACTTATATCTCTCAAAATATAGTTGGACTTCACCATCACTTATTAGAAACTCTGCTTCAATCACTCTACCATAACTTAGAGTATAGGCTTTAACATAGTCTCCCCTAATAATCTTGGGTACAAGTATTACTGAGTACTCTGTATACTTATCACTATACTTGAGTAATAGGAACTCACCTTCTCTCTTCACAGTATATGAATGTGTACCCTTGTATGTCTCATATCTACCTTCGAGCTTCTTCAATATATTCTCATTCTTTATAGGAGTAAGTTCTTTCTCTGGATCCCTTCCCAGAGCGAGCGCTAATGCGTACATACCTATAAGTGATAATGGGTATCCACTAGCATTAGCCATGACAACTACTCCATACCTATCCGGTAACACGTAGCCCATATAAGCAGTATATACTAGTACTGACCCACTATGGCCAACTAGTTTTCGATCAAAGAACTTATTAGTTATAGATAAACCATAACCATATCCTTCGTCGCCAAATAATTTACTAGGTATCTCGACATATTTCCTCTCCATAGCCTCGATCGATTCCTTACTAACTATCCTAACACCATTATATTCCCCTCGACCAAGATACATTCTAACATAGATAGACATGTCCTCAACATTACTTAACAAGCCACCATCAGCTGTGATCCCATATGGAAACTTTGCCCTAACGTGTCTCCCGTCACGATCAATTATATAAGGAGTAGCGACATCAAAATCCCTATTAACGTCTTCTTCGCAGAAATAAGTTCTATTCATACCTAGTGGTTTAAGAATAGTTTTCTTAACATAATCTTCATAAGCGATCCCGGCAACTTTAGATATTATGTATCCAAGCAATACATAGCCTTCATTCAAGTAATAGAACCTCTTACCAGGTTTAGCAACAGCCCATTGAGGCGCTTCTTTCATAAAACTAATTATATCCTCTGGCTTAGCAAGCGGTAACCAGACTCGATCAAGTCCAAGTGAACCCCTAATAAAAGCTTCGGCATAAGCTAAAGCTGGTATACCACTAGAATGTGTTAATAGGTGATGAATCTTAACTGGTTCACCACGTATCTTTAGATCTAATGGAACATACTTACTTACCTCATCATCTAAACTTATCTTCCCCTTCTCAACAAGCTTCATAATAGCTAGTGCTGTGAAAGACTTAGTTATAGACCCTATACCATAGATAGTCCTGGTTGTCGCTGGTAAACCTTTATCTAGATCCCTAAAACCATAAGAACGAGCATATACGATCTCGTCTCCGTGAACAATACATATGCTTAAACCAGGTAATTTAGTCTCACGCATTTTATCGAGAATAAATGAGTCTAACTTATCAAACTCCATGGTGGTAAAAACCTCCACATAGAATAAACATGGAACGCTATAGGTATAAGCATTATTTTCATAATTAATGGAGGGAAGTGTATAATGGGTATGTAAAACTTAATATTTTAATGTATAACTGCTACATAGTTGAAGTAAAACTATGTGATAGAAGGTGGGATTTTGAGATACGTTGTAAAAGTAAGTAAGAAGGGTCAAATCGTTATACCCGTTGAGGTTAGGAGGAAGTTCAATATAGGTGATAAAGTGGTTATTATAGTTGACGAGAATAGTATAAGGATTATACCATTAAGGTCTCTCGAGGAATTATTTGGTGTTGATGGAGAAGCTATGAGAGAAGTAGCAAAGGAGATCGTTGAAGAACGGCTTGAGGAGATTAAACGTGAAAAATAAATACGTTATTGATGCTGGTGTCTTGGCATTATATTTTGCCGGGGATCACGAGGTTAAAAAGTATTTTGACGAAATACTTCATGGTATATCAGAAGGGTATTTATGTGAAATAAATCTTGCTGAATTCTACTATAAGACTGCCGAGAAACTCGGGGTAGAATCCGCTGACATTAGATATGAAGCTATAAGAACCTCACCAATAAAGCAAGTACCAGTTGAGGGAGAACTTACTAGGGAAGCTGGTAAAATCAAGTTAAAGTATAGGGGCAAGATATCATTAGCGGATGCTTTCCTCATAGCATTAACCTACCAAGTAAAAGGCGTAGCTTTAACGACTGATCCAAGTATAAAAAACATATTAAGAAGTAAGTGTAGGTTATTCAAAGTTTAATTATCGGGAAAACCCTTAATTGGAACTCATATAGAGGTTGAGATAATATTTAACCTATGTTGTATTTATTAAAGAGTGTTTTTCACTACTTCTACTAGTTTCTTTAACTCCTCAACACATTTCTTATCCTTTGATATTTCTTCTAAGAACTTCTCTATAACGGTATAATAATTCATTGCCCCTTCACGCTTTAGCTCCTTATATACTTGGTAGAGCTTCTTGTAGAGACTAGTATTCATGTAACCATGTGTTATCCTAGGATACCCTAATACCTCTTCATCTGCTAAACCCTGTAAGAGGGCCATTGAGATCTCCTCAAGTATATTAACTAAGTATATGCTCGGCTCTAACCCCATTTTCTTGCAAGCCGTTACTACTTTATCTCCTAGTTTTAAAGCCCAGTCATGTACAGCTAAGTGGCCAGCCTCATGTACTATAGCTAAATAACTTGTGGGTACTGAGGTATAATCGGATGGTATAACAACTCTATTCGGGAAAGCACCGTATATTCCTCCACCACTTCTAAACACATCAACTGGATATGCGATTATCTCATCGAAGCTAGGCTTGTAACCAATTAGTTTCACGAGTAAATCATATGGTTTCGTTAATGCTATGAATTTAGAAGCTATCTCACAATACTGGGTTAACCACTTCGAAACTTTCTCCCAATGTTTCTCATAGAATCTTTCATAGCATTTCTTCATAAACCCTACTAATTTATCGATCGATTCATTAGTAATTGGTTTAAGTAATTCAACGTATTCATCGTAGGCATTGCTATAATATTTGGTTAGTTCTTCGATATAATCCCATGTAAATATAGGTTTAAGCTTAGATGTCCTTCTCTGCTCCCTATAGTCTATGAACTCATACATAACATCATAGAGTTCCTCAATATTTAGCGGTAATGATGCTAAGATACTACTATTGATAATCCACCAAGCACGTGATAACCCGGTTTTATAAAGTCGGTAGATCTCTTCAAGAATATGGCAAGGTCTTATTAAATCGACTGGGTAATTAAATGTGTAGTTGAAACCAAGTACAATACCTATATAATTAACGAAATTAATAGCTTGATCGATTACAAGCTTTACACTCTCATATTCTCCGACATAATCGGTGTCTGGGACTATTTCACTAAAGAGAGCTTTCACTAAAGAGGCTAAATCACTATAGTAGAGCGTCTGATCATTAACTCGTATCATAAATTTAGTCACTAGTAACACCTCACTAACATGAGAATTGTTATGTTGTTATTTAAAAGCTGAGGTAAACTTTATATCAGTAATACCTCATATATGGTAAACGGTGAAATAACTTGGGTTATGTAACTGTTTCTGCTAAGATTCCACGTAGGTTGAAGGAATTGCTTGACAAGTATGGGATCAAGCCCGGGCCAGTTATTAGAGAGGCTTTAGAAAGAGAGGTTAAGAGGAGGATTCTATTGGAGGCTGAGAAGAAAGCTAAGAGGCTTTGCGAGAAACTCAAAAACATATCTGATGAAGAAATAGCTAGACTTATCCGCGAGGATAGAGAGGGTGGTTAGAAACGTATCTATTTGATGCGAGTTCTATTATTAACTTAGTTAAGAAAGGCATTGTACGCGTCTTTGAGAATGGAGCTACACTTGACCTAGCTATCTACGAGTCTATCAACGCTATCTGGAAAGAACACGTGCTACTAAATAAGCTTGACGAGAAAACAGCAATTGAATATATTGAGACTTTAATGGCTGTCTTTGATGTCTTAGACCTATTGAGTATAAAGGGTTTTGAACCCGAGATATTCAAGCTCGCCTCAAAAGAACAATTGACAATATATGATGCATCATACCTATACATTACGATCAAGAATAAAATGATACTCGTAACAGACGATCAAAAACTAAGAGACAAAGCATCTAAATACGTGAAAGTACTAGATTCAAAACACTTAATAGATCTATATTCAAGACTTCAATAAGCACTATTAATGTTTTATTTCAAGGTAAAAGCCTGTAGTAGAGGCGTTTCACCATGTCTGAGTATATGTGGTGGTTTGAACAAGCTATGAGGGATTTAAGAAAAGCTGTTAATGCCTTATCTACTGAAGATTATGATGCAGTAGCTTTTTGGTGTCACCAAGCTGTTGAGAAAGGGTTGAAAGCCCTACTTCTTAGTCGTGGATATGTAGCTAGAGGGCATAATTTAGTGGATCTAGGTCGTAGGATAAAAGAAGAATTAAGCTTAAATATCGATGAGATCATGGATGATCTTATGGAGTTAAACCCCCACTATACAATATCTAGGTATCCCAACGCAGCTAATGCTCCACCATACCAGATATATAATAGGAGTAAAGCAGAAGATCTAATCAGTAGGGCTAAAAGGGTGTTAAATTGGATAAAGCAGTTTCTGCACTAAAATCCCAGGAAAAAGCCCTTGAACTAGCCCATAGATTTGCCCTAGAGGCTATAAGGGTATGTGAAGAAAAAGGCTATAGATTAACGGGTGTTTATCTAGTTGGTTCCCGTGCACGTGGCGATTATCGTGTTGATAGTGATATTGATATAGTGCTTGTAGTCGATGGTATTGAT
This sequence comes from uncultured Desulfurococcaceae archaeon, assembly GCA_964625205.1. Classification (GTDB taxonomy): domain Archaea; phylum Thermoproteota; class Thermoprotei_A; order Sulfolobales; family Desulfurococcaceae; genus CAZVAW01. Next base: position 7,609 of record CAZVAW010000038.1, on the reverse strand, counting down.
AACATGAATGTACTGGATAGGATGAAACTATTCTCAAAGATATTATTAGAAATACCTGGTAACATAGACTATAGAGTATTATCGTACAAGGAATGGATAGAAGAAAAGACATTATGGATAAAAGAATTGAAACGTGAAGCTAAGAAACTTCTATAATCAACCCTCCGTAACCCATTAAGTCCTAGCTTTAAGGCCTCTTTTACTACAAAACTGAACTTATACTGAGACCGTATTAGAGAAGTTGGTAGTGGCATGATATATTAATTAAGGATTGCAATAAGAATCCTTTCTAGGTAGCATGTTATTAACTGCCAAGTTTTGACTTAATATCTTTTAATAGTTCTTTAGTTAATTTAGAAAGCCTTGTATTTATATCGTCCAATTTACTTAATATCTGCCTCTGTATAAATTCACTATACTTTCCTTTTTCCTTAATATAGCTTTGAAGCCGCCATCTCAAAGTATCTATATTTTCCATAAACTCCAAGATATCAGTTATATTAGGAGAAGGAGTTGCTAATAACCTTTCGGATAAATAGAGAGTTTGTTCAATATCCTTACGTGCTGCCTGTGCAACAACCTTTTCAATGTCGTTCAAAAAGCCATAATATATATCCTTATTACATTCTAAAACCGTTATGGCATCTACGAATTCTTTATATATTCTAGGAAGGAACGAGTAAAAAGCCACTAATGCCTGACTCCATTCATTTATATCAATATATAATTGCTTATTAATGAATTTCATTACTTCTGAATAACAACTATTTCGGGTAGTAAGTCGGGGTCCTTCAAATCTTTCTGCATGATTTCTTAATGTTTGGTCAAACCACGAAAAAGCATGGGTTAAATTACTAGGATCTGATGAACTTACAGCTAAGGAAATATATTTAGTATAACCGTTATGTAAATAATAATCATATAATAAAATCTTAAAATTAATTATATCATTATTTATGCATGAACCACTAAAAACTAGATCATATCCTAAACGATATTCCGAATAGCCAATTACTTTAATCATCTAATATTCCCATGATAAGGCTTAGTAGAAATATAACCTGTAATAGTAGCTTTAATATGAACCTTAATAAAACTTTCACATATTTGAACTACCCGATTTATATTGGTATGATTTTGGTAACTGATGGAGATCAGGTTCTTTCGTATTGAAGGCTCTTAAATCAGTTAAATGTGATTACTAATATACTCGATTTCAACCAACTTGATAAATAGTTATACTTTGGTTTGCATCATTAGATATAAGATTCTTTCAATTTGCAACTATACATTAAAAGGTCTAGATATACTCAACAGTTCATTTACCGCTACCACTAATTTATATGGTGTTTTAACATAGCATATTCCTAGTTCATAGTTTTTCAGTAGGTTAGTTTCTACTAAACTAGTTGAGAAATTATTGCTGAACCGTTAGGGTTCAAGGTTATTTTAGCGTGTAATCTGATAATAAGTCTTTGCCTTACAGCTACGACTGCGTTCTCCTCATTATTAATGAACTCCACTTTATATAAAGGCATTAAAAGGTTATCCTTATACTTCATTTACATAATACTAGTTAATCCATTAAATTACAACATACTGTAGTGACTAAAACTACCACTATCCCTAAATAAAAACCGAAGACTTAATAGTTATTAAAATATCCATTGAAACGATCAAGCTCTCTCAGAAACCGATGTTAGCAGAGAGAAACGAGGGCGAGAATATCTCTAAACCCCGTATTAAAGTATCTTTGCTATGTAGAGAAGACAAATATAAATATAAATAAGATATTAAACAATTGTTATTTCATAAGAGTTTCTTCATTTTATTTATGAATTCTTTAATGTCTTCGATATAGCCTTTAACTAGTTCTGGGGGTAGCCATGCTTCATAGAAATTCCTATGTAGTTCTCCTGCGGCTGACCATAATCTCCTTAATTCATTATCATTTGTTTTCTTAATTATCTCAGCAACGTATTCATGTAACTCTCTATGACTTCTAATTTCCCTCTCCTCTTTAGCGGCTAAGGCCTTAACTATTTGTGAAGCAGCGCCCCAAGCTTTCTCAGAAGCCTGGACATAATCTTTTTTCTCTAAATAATTCTCAGCTTCACGTAAGTATTTTTCACAAAACTTAAGGTGAAGCTCAACCTTGACATTGGGGTCGTCGATATTAAGGTATTTAAGTATAACCTCGCTGATGATCTCCTCCACAGATCTATTCTCAGACTTCGACTTCTCTATTAAAAGCTTATAGACCTTCTCAGGCAACTCAATCGTAAGTGTAGACACATCATTCACCATCTATCCATTTATAAACCTACACCAACTAATATTCCTAGTTCTAGTCCTCCAACAAATAAGCATGTCTATAACTAAGGATAAGTAAAGCAGCAAATAGCCTCCTCGTCTTTTATATCTATTAACCTCCTCTTAAATAAACAGATCTCTTTATATCTCTAAACTCTTCCTTTATTCAAAGGACTTTAAAGCATTTTCATACTCTATACATACAATACAATCCATTACACTATGTACCATATACTATTAAACCTTACTCTTATAAATCTGTCAAACAAGCTAAACAAAAACTCGCAGTTTACGTTGTTACTCATTATTTTCTGACCTATCCATAGTTATTGATCGCCAGCTTATCCGGAGATGCTTCGTCACTTTAGTCTTAACGCTTATCTTTACCAATTTACCGATCTCACTACATATGTATATCTCGTCATAATTAATGTCATCATCATAGTCCATAAACAATAGTGATTTACAACCCATATTCTCTAAAAACTCTTTAACATTAAACCACGTTAAACCAGCCCACATATTATCTAAGACTGACTTGTAAATACGTCCTTCAGATCTCTCTATCAATAACTTCTTCAATAACAATAAGTCTCTCTTCTCCTTAAACTTAAACAATAGGTAATCCAATAAAACAACAAGTCTCTCAAATAAACTAGTTTTAACTACAAATAGGAATTTGAAAAACCTGATAACACTAGATAATAAGTTGTATAAAACAAGAAGTTTTATTCTCATAAATATCACCTCTAGTAAAAGGCATTAACATAAGAGTACCTAACTAGTAGTAAACTTCTATGGAGTAAAGAATAGTTTTTCTTATTTCTCTTCCATAATCTTGTCTATTAATTTACTATATGGTGATTTTAAGAAAAATCCTTGTCTACACCTCGGACATATAACTAGTATTGGCCGCTCTCGCTCCTCTGGTATAACATGGTTTTCCGTCATATAAAGTACTGTTTCATACATATATGTGAAATCACTGGGTTCACCAGTATATCCACAATAGGGGCACTTGATCTTTTTAACCATTTCCCTCAACCAAATATAGTTAATATATTGAGGAATAATATGTATAGTCTCACTCTATGTCTATAAGTTGTCTATAAATTTACGATTAAGATGTTACCTATCTATATTAGGTGTATAATAGTGTATTTAGATAAGAAACTCACAACTTGTATAGGAGCTGTTCTTTCAGCTATCCTCGCATTATATACTTGGTTAAAAGAGATATTTATTAAACCTATTAATACTATTGGTTACTGTATAATCGAGTTAGTGTCAAACCCTATATTCATACTTGTCGCTGATCTATTAATAATATTATTGTTAGCATTTTCATTAGCATATTATTATACAAGAATTAAAACTAGAAAACAAAATATGGCGTTTACCAAAGTAGCCTACATAATCATTATAACTGGCCTTATATACCTATGGCACTATTACTATTTTCTTTGGAATGAAGTAGTACTTTTCTTAACTATCATTTTCTGGATACCATATCTAGTAGAGCAAGTTAAGAAACCAGTCAAAAATGTATTAATAACTATGTATGTAACAATAGTTTTCCTAATAATATCAATAATAAGTACTTATCAACGCGTATTCTATAGTATGGTGGAGTATCATGATATAGTACTATTCCTAATATATATCCCGTTTTCAACGACTACTCTAACTAAGAAACTACAAGATATATACCCAGAAAAATTCTGTAAAATATTGACAGTATGCTTATATGTTTGTCTGCTAAGAACACTTCGTATACAAATAATAGTATTCTCAATAATCAGTATTATATCATATGTGGTTAAGCTAATTAAATGTTTTAAGCAATTAAGGGAAAGCCCATAATAGTTAGGAAAACTAACTAATCATATGAAAAAGTCTAAAGAAAAAGTTTAAATACTTAAATGAACATATTAGTTATCCGAAAAGACGTATGGTTGATAAGGTATGCCTGGAACTATACCCTTAATTGGTGAGAAATTCCCCGAGATCGAGGTTGTGACGACACATGGTAAGATCAAGTTACCAGACTACTTTAAGGGTAAGTACTTCGTATTATTCAGCCACCCAGCGGATTTCACACCAGTATGTACTACTGAGTTCGTAGCATTCGCTAAGAGGTATGAGGATTTCAAGAAACTAAATACCGAGCTTATAGGGTTAAGCGTTGATAGTACGTTTAGCCATATAAAGTGGATTGAGTGGATCAAGGAGAAACTTGGTGTTGAAATCCCATTCCCGATCATAGCCGATCCCGGTGGCGAGGTAGCTAAGAAGCTTGGCATGTTACACGCGGTGAGCTCAACACATACTGTCCGCGCAGTATTCATCGTTGACCCTAATGGCGTTATAAGGGCAATACTATATTACCCACTAGATAATGGTAGGAATATCGACGAGATCCTAAGACTAGTCAAAGCAATACAAGTAACCGATAAATATGGTAGAGCAACACCAGCTAATTGGCCAAACAACGAACTAGTGAAGGACGCTTTGATCGTACCACCAGCCGCCACTATACAAGAAGCTAGCGAGAGAACCAAGCAATACAAGTGCTACGACTGGTGGCTCTGCTACGAAGAAGCCAAAGTACCAAAAGAAGAAATAGAAGAGATCCTTAAGTGGATGAAAAGAATAACTGGTTAAATTTTTTCTCCCCTACTCTTTTCTTCTTGAATAGATCTTAGTGCTTCTATAAACTTTTTCAATGACTCTGGAATTTGAGCATTATTCTCTAGACCCCTAGAGTCATACTTATCTAGTGCTTCTCTAAGAACTTCAAACAAGTATTTCTTCATATATTTTCGTGAATGTTTCTTCATCCAATACTCTGTAAGAGACTTTATCGGGCCTTCACTACATGGTGGTTCTTCACAATTCTTTAATCCTAGCAATGCACATGGCCAGTTTTCTATGCACGGCTTTACTGGTATGATCTCTGCATTTTGACTATGAGTTAGTAAGTGTTTATCCCTAATACTATTTACTATTTCTTCAGGCTTTCTAGTCTCTGTATCGGTGATGATTATGACTTTATCGTATTCCTTTAAAGCAGCTCGAATTATCCGCGTCATCTTACTACTACATGGGTTTAAACTAACTATCGTATATTTCTTAATACTGATGTTTAATCTTTTAATTAGGAGATCAATGGCTGGTTTGCCTCTAATGTCATCTATACATATAAAGACTTTCTTCAATGCTCTTTACCTATAAAACCATATAGTAATGCTTCACTAGGTGTAAGACCAAGTTCTTCAAGTTTCTTCCTCAACTCATCTACCTTCCTTAATCTAGTAGCTTTTGTCTCTAAACCAGTATATTCGAGGATCAATATCTCATCTAAACTCTTAGCTAGGTCTACGAGAGTTGGTGAATGTGTGGCGATTATAGCGAATACTTCATGCTCTCTAATTTCATTCAATAAATACTCCTGGGCCTTAACATGTAAACTATTCTCAAATTCGTCGATCAATAATACCGTAGGCTCAAGCATTAAAGCAGTCTCAATCAACAATATCTTCCAAACACCAGCGGGAATATTAGGAGGCAACAACTCTAAACCATCCACTACAAGCTTAAATACAACACGACCATCTGGAGTGGGCTCGAAATATCCAGAGACGTTCTCGATGCCCCAAAGCTCTTTTAAAACAATACATAATTCCTCCGCTAATCTACCTTTACCAATGTTATATAGTATTGAAACAAAGTTTTCATCATCAACTTTTAAATAACTAGTGGTAGTTAGTAATTGTGGCTGTGAAAGCCTTGATATATCTATATGTTTAATAGTAATTATTCCCTCGATAAAACTACTTATTAGGACAATTGAAAGAACAATCTCTTCAAATGTTTCAACTAGATGTGTCTGAATTATTCCTTCAAACATACGATAAATATTTTTAAGTGATTTACTCTTATCTGCTATATCTACTTCCTCCTTTACTATTCTAGCATATACTTTACTAGAAATATTATCAAATAAGGTATCTTCAAGTAACTCGATAGCATTACTTAACGTAATACCTAGTTCTATGTTTTTCAAAATACTATTTATGAACAATTCAAGAGAACTCCTAAAACCGAAATTGGTGATAATTAGCGTCAGTCCTTCCTTATCTATTAACTCATCTAGAGTTTGTATTAGATCAAATAACCAGCGTTTAAATATACTTTGTTCTTCTCGACTTACTTCGGAGAATTTTGTTTGAACTTCTTTTTCTTTCTCAATTATTTTCTCTTTTAATATTTGAAAGAATTTTTTATCAAGAATTATTTTTACGTGTGGTGGTTCAAATAATAGTTCTACGCCTGAATCATTTAAAATAATCTTATCATATGCTTCTAGCTTCCATTTATTACTTAACAATGTAATGCTATACATAATGTTTACTGGTCTACCAAAGAAATTAGTGAGAAATTTTTTCTCGTATTCAAGGGAGGGATCTATGGTTTCCTCAATTATCGGTTTTACCCGCGTAGGATCTCCTTTATAGTTTACATATATTGTTATCTCTATAGGTTCACTCCTATGATTCCATGAAATATTTTTAAATCCCCACCATTTAGCTAAAGGGTTAGGCACTCTTCCTATATAATAATCTATCATACTACGTAATAGTTCAAAGGCCTCGATCAAAGCTGTTTTACCGGAGCCATTAGCTCCTATTACTATTGTGGTTTTCGTGGGAAAATCTATTTCTACCGACCTATAGGATTTAAAACCCTTAATGACGAGTTTTTCGAGTTTACCTAATCTTGCGATTTTTCTAAGTAATAAGATCTCTTTATTCATCTTCACCACAACATACTAGTGTAAATCTAAACTTTTATATCTAGTAACTATGATATAATTTCTTCTCCCTACATTTGGTAGTGTTTATCTTAATTATTATGCGGAGAATAAAACAAGCGATCCACTATGGGTGTGTCCAAGGCTTAGATCGTATACTAGAGCACATACTGAGAAACGAGATAAAAATGTACCTATTTCCTTAAGTTAATAATTAACTATAGGAAAGTAACTGGATAAGCTTACCTTACAGGTATTTATTGTATTGGAGTGTTACTTCTTCTTTCTAAACAATGCATAGAAGAAACCTAGTGTATTGTGTTTATGTGGCCATGCACGCATAGTACCTGGTATAAAGCCGGGATTGTAGGGACCATTGATCGGGACTAGTTCTACTCGGTCTTTCTCTTTACGTAGTATTTTCTCAACAACACCCTCATCCTCCTCGCGTAACAAGCTACACGTAGTATATAGTATATAGCC
>CAZVAW010000037.1:0-14551 GCA_964625205.1 uncultured Desulfurococcaceae archaeon | reverse complement strand
AGCGTACTTAATGGCTCTCTTAGCATCTTCTTCAGTATAATAATCCATGGGGGCACCTTCTGGATGGAAATTAGGGTATCTTGTTGGAATATAATGTCGATCGAGTTCTTTGGCTTTATCGATTAACTGCTTATTAGGCCTATACTCTGGTGGTAAATTTATTAACAATCTTGATACGGAATGCCCCCATACCTCTATACCAAGTCTTTGATAAAGAGCCTTAACTGCTTTTTCAGCTGCTTGATGTGCAGCAAAACAAGCCCATTCGTATTCCTTGTTTTCAAGCGAATTCTTAGCGTGTTTTAAATCACGTAATGCTTGTCTAAACCAATCCCATGCTCTTAAAACCATCAGGGATCTCCCAGATATATGAGTATTTATAGTGTATTAAATATTATTAGTTGTTAGGTTAGTTTAAAGAAACCTATAGTTTTCGCAATGTACTCACATATTTGTGTAGCTGTGTTTCACTAACTTGTTTTGATGTAGTAGAAGCTCTAATACATAGTTCATAATCGAAGAATATGGAAATAAAACGTGTTTTCTCTACATATTTTCCTCGTTTACACCCATTGCTTTTAGAAAGTCTTCTAAGGGGCCACAATATGTGAATACCTCCGTATATATCCAATGCAGTTTGGGGTAAGGTTCCGGCCACCACGCCACATTATCTCTAACAAATACTTCTTCGGGATCGAGTTTTACACTAATATTTATTAGATTTAATGAATAGACATTATCACCTAATACTAGGTATGCATGATAACCCCAAACCCAATCATCTATTAAAAACAATTTATCACCAATGTACTGTAAGAACAATATGTATTCATAGCCGATGTCAATCAATGGATACGGAACAGCTATCTCCGATAGATCATCTATTGCCGAGACGTTATCAAGGTATTCACGGGCCGGCCAAGCCTTAACATATATTTCCACATAGTCATTGTTTATATCGCCTTTATAAACATCTATTACTTTGACACGATATACTAGATTACATGATATACCACTACATTTGATCATTGTTAATTCCTCGATTTTACCACGTATTACAGCATCTGATACGTTAGCTAAGCATTTATATGGGTATTCGTAGAAATCACTACATGTATGTGGACCTATCCTTGGCCATAAATCATATATAGTATATGATGACCCATTAGGCGGGTTAAATAGTTCGGGCATGTGATCGCTTCCACGCCATACAGGTGTATAGTTTTCAAGGCTAATCACTCTACACCCAGCTACATATCCTGGAGTCTCATTGGCGTTTCCAGGGCCAGTGATGATTGTTGAGGAGCCAGTAGACGGTATATAACCCGGGGTTTTCGATGATGAAGCATAAGTGTTTGTTACAATAACTGTTATCGTAGTTCTCGGTCTACGTATAAATACTGGCCAAGCCCCAATCATTATACTTAATATAAACAATACTGTGAAACCAATAACTAAGACGACTATGATCAAGCCAGTTCTATTATCCAAGGCCTTATCCTCGGCAGTTATTTTCTTCATCTTATAAGAGGTTTTCTACATTGTTCTTAAAATACACGTATATTGTCATATTTTATTAGACAACTAGTTAGCCTATATAATGTTGTTTAACTAATAATTTTTACGAGGTGTATTCAACTTGGTTGATTACCGTGAATGGTTTGTTAAAGCTGAGGATTTTTTTGAGGAAGCACGTGATGATCTAGGGCGTGATAGGTTTTGGTTAACGTGTTTTCATATGCAACAAGCCGTAGAGCTTTATCTCAAGGGTTTTCTCGTAAAAATAACTGGTTCTTATCCCTTTACACATAGTTTAGTAGAGTTACTTGAAGCTATAGAAAGCCTTGGATATAATATCCCCGAAGAAATCTATACTTGCGCTGAGGCTCTTGAAAAACACTATACTAGAGCTAGGTATCCGGGAGCAGGTCTCGCGGTATATAATAGGAGAGTGGCTGAGAGGTGTATATCTTATGGCGAGAAAATTATCGAATTCATTAAAAGAATACTTAAGGAGTAGAAGGAAAGTATTAGGGGAGAGGCCGGAGAAGATAAGGGTTTTTCTAGAGAATATTATCAGAGAAATCGGCAGTGTTTCAACGATCATAGTTTTCGGAGGCCGTGGCGATCCAGATAAATTGTTTTCTAATGAACCACGCGATCTAGATCTATTGATATTAACTAGTGATGATAAAGAGGTTGTTGAGGAGAAAATATATAGTTTAAGGCCTCGTGGACTACCATTAGATGTTATCGTATTAAATCTTAAGGAGTATAGAGAAAATACTAAGTTGATTAAGGAGATGATCAAGAAATCAATAATTATACATGATGGACTAAAGCTCTTCTCTAAGAGTAAATAAGCTGTAAACACTACTCATTAGATCTCCTTAATGGTTTTCATAGCCAAGTTTGTATTCTTAAGGCTGTTTAACGTTAAACTTTTATAGATTAATGTTTAACTTTTATATTGGTGTTCTTATGGAGAGGTTTAAGGTCAAGGTTCATAAGAAGGGTTTAATCGTTATACCTGCTAGTATTAGGAGGAGGTTTGGTATTTCTGAGGGGTCTTATGTTGAACTAGTAGTTGAAGATGATGGTATACGAATAGTTGTTCCTAAGAGTTTGAGAGATGCTTTTGGTGTTGATGGTGATAAAGCGTTAAAAGTTGTAGAGTTGATCGATAGGTCGAGGAGAGAAGAGGTTGAAAAAGAAGTACGTTTTTGATGCTGGTGTATTTGCTTTATACTTTGCTGGTATGGATTCTGTTAAGAGGTATATCGATGAAGTATATGATGATATAGCGGATGCTTATGTATTAGAGATTAATCTAGCAGAGTTTCTCTATAACTACGCCCGTGTTTTTGGATGGGATTCAGCTCTCGTAAAACACTCATTAATACGTAATAGCCCGATCAAGGTTATAGAATTGAATGAGGAGTTAACAATCGAGGCCGCGAAACTCAAGGTAAAGTATTACAACCTATTATCTCTAGCTGATTGTTACCTCATAGCTTTTGCAAAGAAAAGTAAAGCAAAAATAGTAACAACTGATCAAACAATAAAAAACGTTAATGAGGCGCCAACTATACTAATTACCATATAGAATCATTACTGCGAAGCATTCTTTAATGGGAATGAGTTAAGCCTTATCTATAGTTTGAAGAATTAAGTAAAGAGGTTGAAGATAGGCTCTTCTACTATCTATAGGGTTAAAAACGTTTAGGCCGATTCCTTTATCGCGTTCTCAAGTATTTCTAGCCCTGTCTTAGCTTCTTCTTCTGTTATCACTAATGGTGGTATGATTCTTATACTGCTTTTACCACATCCTAGTAGTACTAATCCTCTCTTCAAAGCGTTTAATAGGATCTTACCACGTCTATCTGGGTCTGGTTTCTTTGATTTTTTATCCTTAACGATCTCTATAGCCCATGCAAGACCTAGTCCACGAGCATCTCCGATGAACTCATATTTGTCTTTCCACTCCATTACCTTCTCCCTAAAGATCGGCTCTAGCTTAGCTATATGTGGTAATAGTTTCTCGATAACCTCTATAGTTTTCAACGCAGCTACACATGCTAGTGCGTGTCCACCGAACGTGTTACTGTGTCTACCTGGTTTCTTATAGTCTAGTTCTTTCCTGAATATAGTGGCTCCGATCGGTATTGCTCCACCACCAAGTGCTTTAGCTAGGGATATAACGTCTGGTGCTATGTTGAAATGCTCTATAGCAAACATTCTGCCAGTACGTCCAAGCCCCATTTGTACCTCATCATCAACAAGAACTATACCGTATTTATCCAATAGTTTCTTAAGCTCTGGGAAGAACTCTTTCGGCGGTATAACATAGCCTCCTTCACCCTGTATTGGCTCAGCAAATACTGCCGCTACCTCCTCAGCTGGTATGTATCGCTCAAATACGTATTCCTCAATGTATTCTATGACACGGTTAACAAGCTCCATCGGCTCCTCATAACCGTCGATACCCCATGGGTTACGATATGGGTTTGGATATGGTACGTGTACAACACCGGGCATCCATGGGAAGAACATCTCTTTATGAACCGGTTTACTAGCTGTAAGGGCTAAACTACCCATTGATCGGCCGTGGAAAGCACCTATAAACGCTATAAAGAATTTACGGCCAGTAGCTTGGCGTACAAGTTTAAGTGCAGCTTCATTAGCTTCCGTACCACTGTTTGAGAAAAATACTTTCTTCTCAAAATCACCCGGTGCTATCTCCACTAGTTTCTTAGCAAGCATTACTTGATACGGATTATAGAAATCAGTACCAGCCGCATGTGCTAGCTTATCGAGTTGTTCAATAATAGCTTTTTTAACCTCTGGATGAGTGGGATATCCTAGATTGTTTACAGAGATCGCGCTTGAGAAATCAAGGTATCGGTTACCATCAACATCATATAGCCATACTCCTTCGCCACGCTCGATCACTAATGGTAAATGCTCTGGATCATGAGTGCTGGTGGCCACATACTTATGGTGTTCCTCGATCCATTTCCTAGCATTAGAACCAGGCGATCCCGGCTCAACCTTGATCTCGGGCTTCAACAACGCATCACCATTTAAAGCATAATTACATGTAGAATATAAATAGGTTTTTTGTATAAAATAAAACGATTAGCCACTTATTTAACGAGTTTCACATTATTAGTAGTTTTCATAAATCGATATTGTAAGTACCTATGACCAGAGTAGATGATCCGCGATTTGCAAAGATAATTGATAATACTATACACGTATCAACCGGGAATAATGCTGGCTAATGATATGGACTGAGAAACAACGCGTGTATTCACTTAGAAATATTAGTGGAACAAGAAAGTGTTACATCAACACTAATTTGGCTAGGATACGGTAAAGGTTAAGAACACCATAGTGTCGAAATTCAGTTTTAGAGAGCAGAGGATAATCCTATTAATTAACCAAAAACATATAAGGTGGTTACGTTGACGCATTCCTCGAAACTACTCTCTATAATACTCCTTATACTGATAACCTATTCTCTCACTACAACAGTCTATGGTGGTTTAAACCCACAATGGTTATCTGGTATTAGTTGGTATCAGTACCCGATAACAGAGTTTATCGTGGGAGCTTATGGTGACTTCATAGTTGTTGATCCTGATTATGGGCCGAGCGGTAAACCATGGACTAGCGATGATATTGAGTGGATTAAGGCTTCTGGTAAGAAGATAATCGCTTATCTTAACATTGGTTTTGCGGAGAATTGGAGGGATTACTGGAATGAGACTTGGAACGAGACATTTCACCCAGAATGGCTAGTGTGGGTTGAGTATCCAGGGTGGCCTGGCGAATACTTCGTCAAGTACTGGCATCCTAGTGCTTGGGAGACTGGTGGTTGGGTTGATATATTGAAGCATGAGCTTGAGAAGATCATTTCTATGGGTTTTGATGGTGTTAGACTAGATAATATTGATTCCTGCAAGTACTGGGAAGACCCTGCAAGTATTGGTTTAGCTGGTGTATTGCCTCAGGTTGATAATGCTTCGACTTGGATGATCTACCTCGTAGGTAACTTGTCAAGTTACGCTAAATCACTAAACCCAGATTTCATCGTTCAAGCTAATATGGGTGGCGCCCTTGATCTCCTTGGTAATGATACTTTCCTTGCATCAATAGATGTTGTTGAACGTGAGGAGGTATGGTATGCTAATAATACACCAGTAGCTAGTAGTGAGACAAGTGAGGCTTTGTATTGGTTACGTTACGCCCGTGATCATGGTAAGAAAGTATTTGTAATGGATTATGCTTGGAGCCCCGACTATTTGTTAGACGAGCTTAGTAAGGCTTCCAAAGAAGGATTCTACATATATGTAGCTTCGGATTACGAGTTAGATAAACTACCCGGCTACCTACCAGTATATAGTGGGATCGACTCAGCCGGGGATATAGTTACGTGGAGTTATCATGGAATAATAGGTGATCAGATCAGGGGCGAATGGGATGTATACGTTGCAAAGATCACTGAAAACGGGTTAGTAAGCGTTAAACATGTAACGGGGGATGGTTCAGACGAGTATAATCCAAGTGTAACAGTTAACCCGGGTAAAGGCGAGGTATTCATAGTATATAACGTGTATAAGTCTGGAGCATATAGTGTTGAAGCAGTAGTGCTTAGCAGGTCTACGTTTAACGTGAAGAACTACGTGAGTATAGCTAGCGGCTCTCCCGGCTCAGTATACTATATAGAGCCTAGTACCGTCTACTGTAGTGGCTACTACTATGTTGTATTCTTAGGTAATGATACTGGTGATTATGACGTATACGTTGCGGTTATAGACTCCAGCACGTATAGTAAGGTTAAGACGTTCAAGATCACCGACAACCTAGTTGATGACGAGTACCCAGTGGCTGTAGGTGTTGGTGATAAAGTAGCTGTACTGTGGAGAGACAATACATCGGCACTACACTTGGCGTTAGTTGATGTAGATAGAGTTGAATGGAGTATTGAATTAGCTGATAATGTTAAACCATATCGTTATGGAGCAGTATATGTCAGAGATAAGGGGATACTCGTAGTATATGAGGAGAACGAGAGTGCAACAGCTACTCTAGTTAGTTTAGATGGCGTTACTATTGCTGAGAAAAAGGGATTACCAGATATAACGTGGAGGCCGAAACCCGTATTCTACGGTGACGATATAGTTGTATACCCCGGTATACACTCGATCGTTACTTTAAGGATCAAGAGTATAGAGTTATTAGAGACTAGATCGATACCAGTGAATACTGTTGCTGGCTCAACAGTATCGGTTATAGGTGATCAAGTATACGTGGCTAGTGTATCGTTAAAACCAGGTAACAACATCAATATATACCCGGCTGGAGCACCCATAAACCCAGCGCCCGAGCCAAGCCTCTTACCACTAGTGATCGTGTTAGCCGTGATCACCGTATTACTACTTACTCGTAGAAAATAGTTTTTAATAAAACCTTCTCCCTACCTCTCTTCTCCTAGATGGTTTTACTCTTTATTACCTATAATACCGATACTTTGATAATTTGAGGGTGTCATGTATATTGAATAGTATTAAGGAGTGTCTCGAGCTAAAGCTTCTCCTAGGTAATGATGTTGTTTTAGATGAGAATACTGCTAAGTTATTGTTGTTGATCGATAAGTATGGCTCAATATTATCAGCTAGTAAAGCATTAGGCTTATCCTACTCCTCAGCTTGGGACGCTATTAGTAGAGTCGAACGTATAATAGGTTCACGTGTAATTGAGAGGAAAAGAGGGGCTCGGGGAGGAGCTGTATTAACAAGTGTTGGTAGATCATTGCTGGAGAAATACATGGAGGCTTATCAGAGGATTTTCCATAAACCATTTACTTTCGAGGAGAAACCGATTCCTACGATAGAGTCAATAATATATGCTGGTAGTCATGATATAGTGTTGAATCATCTCCTGGGACTACTAGGTAGACAGGGTTATCTTGTTGAACATCATTGGATAGGTTCTCTGAAAGGATTATCAGCCGTTGTACTGGGTGAAGCTGATCTAGCTGGTATACATGTTTTTGATCCAGAGACACAAGAATACAATGTGCCTATTGTGAAACAATATGGTCTTGGCACAGAGATAGTATTGATCCGTGGCTGGCAACGTAGTATTGGTTTTGCGTTACGTGCGGAAATGAGTTTAAATGAGGTAATAGAGGGTCTCATTAGTGGTAGGCTCCGATTTATTAATAGGAATAAGGGGTCTGGGACAAGGCGTTTATTCGAGTATTTCCTACGAAATATTGCACGTGAGAAAAACATTGATGTTAACGAGTTAAGGAGGAGGATAAAGGGCTACGATAATGAGGTATGTACTCATAATGAGGTAGTAGAAGCTATCGCGTCTGGTAAGGCTGATGTAGGGCTTGTCATAGGCTATCTTGCCGATACTTATAAGTTACACTATATACATTTCTACTGGGAATACTTTGACATAGTGACTCAGCGAGACTTATTAGAGAATAAGCTTTCCGGGTTAATCGATATTATGCGTTCTAGTGGGTTTAGAGAATTCATCAATAATATGAAATGGTATCAAACCCCACGTGGTATTGGGGAAATACTTTTATGTTGACATGTTTCTATTACTATGATGATTTATCGGTTATCCGATAATTGGTAATAGTGAGACAGGATGAATAAAAAAGTATTAGTACCAGTTATAGCAGTTGTAATCACTATATTTGTCCTACTAGCTTTTCACCAGCCTCGTAATGAGACAATAATAGTTTTTTGTGCAGGCTCGCTTAAGATCCCGTTAGAGCAAGTAGCAGAGATCTATGAAGATGAAACTGGTGTTAAAGTATATATTGAGGCTAGTGGTAGTGTTGAAGCAGTACGTAAAATAACTGATCTAGGACGTAAAGCAGATATTGTCGCTGTAGCCGATTATAGGCTTATACCTGGTTTCCTCGTACCAAAATATAGTAAATGGTATATAGGTTTTGCTACTAACGAGGTAGTACTAGTTTATACTGATAAATCTAAGTATCACGAAGAGCTAGAGTCCAACCCAAGTAGATGGTACGAGATCCTAGCACGTAGTGATGTAAGATACGGGTTCTCCGATCCAAACAAGGATCCCTGTGGATACCGTAGTGTTGGGATAATAGTGTTGGCTGGCCTATACTATAATAACATGGGGATCCCTGAGAAACTATTATTCAATAAGACTAATATCTCATATGAGGTCGTCAATAATACTTACCACGTATACGTTAAACCCGCTATAGAGATTAATAGCGGTGATCTCGTCATAAGACCTAAGAGCGTTGACCTTATAGCGTTACTTGAAGCCGGTGATCTAGATTATGCTTTTGAGTATAAGAGTGTAGCTATACAACATGGTTTGAAATACATAGAGTTACCGGATGAGATTAACCTTGGCAATCCCGATTATAAGGATTTCTATGCCCACGTAGTAGTGCATATCTTGGTTGGTACTGATAATGAGAAAGAACTTACCATGGCCCCCATAGTATATGGTGTAACAATACTAGTTAACGCACCACACTATGATAAGGCCGTAGAATATGTTAAACTACTACTTAGCGATAAGGGTCGTGAAGTATTTGAGAATCTAGGCCAGAATTTCCTAGATAAACCTATAGTATATGGTGATGTCCCCGAGGAGATCAGGGAAGTTATTGGTGGCTAACCATGTATAAGCGGGTAGAGGGTTTCCTATTGTTTTTTGCCTCGATCTCCTCAATCCTCGTACTCTTCATATTATCTCCAATAATAGCTTTATTTGTAAGCGTTGACCCAGATATTTTCTCTAAGACTTGGCTAGAGGAAGGCGATCTTGCTTTTGAGGCTTGGAATGCATTGTTATTAACTTTAGAAGCCGCTACTCTCTCCTCAACTATCTTGTTATTAACCGGTATACCCCTAGCATATATTCTTACACACCATGATTTCCCCGGTAAGACATTGCTTGAGGGATTGATAGATATACCATTGATGATCCCGCATAGCGTTGCCGGTATTATGTTGATCCTGGCTTTTAGCAGGAATGGGTTATATGGTGGTTTAGTCAATGCCCTCGGCGTTACCATAGTTGATAATTTCTGGGGAGTAGTTGCTGCTATGGTTTTCGTATCTACGCCTCTAATGATCGATACTCTTAAACTAGGTTATGAGAATATTGATGTAACTCTAGAGTATGTGGCCCGTAGCCTTGGTGCTAGTAAATGGGTTGTGTTCAGAAAAATAGATCTACCTCTATTAATCCCTAGCGTAGCTACTGGGTTTCTACTCTCATGGGCTCGTGCTGTTAGTGAGGTAGGCGCTATACTCATCATCGCTTATTACCCGAAGACTATGAACGTATTGATCTATGAATGGTTCAACACATATGGCTTAAGATACGCTGTAGCATTATCAGTAGTGCTAGTCTTGTTCTCACTACTAGTGTTTATAGTGCTTAAGATGGTGAAGAGGAAATGATTATTGTAGAGGATCTATACGTTGAATTCCCTGGTTTTAGTCTATCAATACCACGACTAGAGATAAGGGATCGCGAGTATCTAGTGGTTATGGGGCCTAGTGGTGTTGGTAAAACAGTCTTTCTACATACACTAGTTGGTTTTATCAAACCAAGAAAGGGTAGGATCCTAGTTAATGGTGAAGACGTTACCCCTTATCCGCCGGAGAAACGAGGTTTTACACTAATACCCCAGGATTATGGTTTGTTTCCACATATGACTGTTTATGAGAATATAGGTTTCCCACTATATGTGAAAGGATATGATCCTAGACGTATTGATGAGAAAGTTAAAGAGTACGCTGAGATCCTAGGTATTAAGCATTTATTGAATAGGAAACCAAGGGAGTTGAGTGGTGGTGAGAAACAAAGAGTAGCACTGGCTCGAGCCCTTATTAGTGATCCACGCGTGGTTTTACTTGATGAGCCTCTCTCAAATCTTGACCCGGGTACACGTGTTAGTGTTCGTGGTTTTATCAAGGATTTGCATAAGAGGCTTGGTTTTACAGCATTACATGTTACACATAATATTGTTGAAGCAATTGATCTTGGTAACCGGGTAGCTTATATTGAGAATGGTGTTTTACGTGGAGTATATAGTGTTGAGGAGTTCTTGGAAACACCATATGCTAAACCGTATGTTGAGGAGCTAAGGATTATTACTAGGTATCTCTAGAGGTATATGATCTAACGTATTCTATGATATATTGGAAAACCCAACTATATCGTTTAACCATATCACTCGTTATCTCATGTGCTTTGGGACATAGTTTATCCACGATTACCTCATTTTTATCAACATCATATACTAGCGGGTATAATCTACAACCAAGTGGTCTATGCCTATAGACTATACACTTATTAGTACTCGGGTCGAGGAATACACAATGACCATCAATGTTCCTAAGCCGGGGTAAACCATTATCTATGACTACGAAATATTCACGTGGAAAACCTAGTTGCTCTAACTCCATAATATCTTGTGGTAATAGGATCATCTCAGTATCGTAACAACATTTACCACAAAAACGATCACCCATCATACAGTTAACGGGGACGTTTATCTCCTCCTTATTTATCCTCTTCACCAAGGACACCTAATCAATTGTTAAAAATATATTGGTGAACATATAACTAGTAGTTATTAGGCGCGCCTCCTCGCCGAGGATACGCCGCCGCATGTGCGGTGGATGATCCTCGGTTGCGCGCCAGAACAACTACTTTCTCCTTTAAACACCTATTTTCCACGTCTACGTTTAAGCGAGATTATTACTATGGTAAATCCAATAATCGATGATACAACTGCTATTAATAAGTGTAATGGATATATTTGTATGGTTTGCCTATGTTCTTTTCCCCTGCTTTGTTCTACTATAGTATATTTCCAAGGCGGCTCAATTAATGGGTAGTTATCATACCCTTGACCTGTATTATATGGTTTATCCCCGATACCATCGCCATTTTTGTCTCTGCCAGAGTATTTAAACCAGTAGTTACACAGGTGGTTATAATATAGCTTACCCTTATACATATAGTGTATTTTTTCGGGTGTATACCAGTTTATCTGCGACCCCGTTATATCAAAGTATCCGCCGATATAGTTTAGCCAGATATTTACATTATATGAATACCCTATGGTTAATGTGCTGATTGCTTCTTTGAGAATATTCTTTACTATTGTTACGTTCTGAGAATCTATTACATAGATATTAGTGTTGATATTATCAGTTAACGTATTATTTTCTATAACTACATTATACGATCTAGATATGGCTATTCCTTTTTTACCCGCAAGTATAGTGTTGTTAATTACCTCTGCATTACTAACATTATATAACGCAATACCAGTTGCTGTATCAGTTTCTACTGTACAAGCACTAACCCTAGTTTGTGGTGGACAGTAGTTTCTACCAATTATTGTATTGTTATATATTCTTATGTACCTAGCATTATCTATTCTAACTACGTAGGGAGAACCAGCTATCTGAGAATCTGTTATGTTGATCCAATCTGAATCCTCTATATAGATGCCGGATAAACTACTCTTGATCGTTAGATTCCTAAGAGTAATATCATGTGAGGAATCTATAAGTACTGCTTTAATACTCCCCTCCACGATTATATTCTCTAATACGATATTCTTTGAACCCGAAATGATTATGCCCAGCTGTTTCTTGAGTAGAGTTTCTCTTTTAATCACTACTTTACCAGAGCCTTTAATAACAAGACCATGTTTACCCTTGATCCGTATAGTCTCAGTATATGTTCCCTCACTAACAACTATGATCGTGTTTTCCGTAGCGTGATTAATAGCGTCTCGTATAGTAGGATAATCGCGTGGAACATATATTACTTTATTATTATTTTGTGAAACAGCTATTATCAACGAAGAACAGCTCATGAGGATAAGCATTAATGTCCAGATAATGGTTAACTGGTCTAAGATCATGTTATCTGCCTATTGTATTTACCTAAAAGCTATAGTTTCTTAACGATTGGGAACCCCATGATATTCATCAAATCTTTCAATATTAACAGAGCTGATATGATCAATGCTAATCTAGTGTTTTTCTTAACAATATCTCTCTCGCCTAGGATCGGGTGTTTCTCGTATAATTGGTTGAGATATATACAGAGATCCCGGGTGTATTCTAGTATTTTACTTGGATCTAGCTCTTTATAAGCTTTTAACAATATACTATGGTACTCGTTGATTTTCTCAAGAATATTCTTCTCCTCGGGTTCAAACTTGATTTTCTGACCACCGAGTTTTCCGCTGATCTCCTTTAGCTTATCTAGTAGTAGCTCAGTATTATCTAGTGGTTCAAAACCATATGCTTTCCTCAATATACTCTGTATCCTAACAGAAGTGTATGTGATCCACGCTCCCAGATCATATTCCTCGATCTTACGTGGATCAAATACTAGGACTTTACCCGGCTCAACAGATAATAGTAGTGCTCGTGTACATGCTACTCCTAGTTTCTCGAAAACACTTAGTAACTCCCTTGTCTCTACATCGTATTTAATATTACCTAGTTTTAACTGGTTCGCGAAATACTTGTGCGCGATAACGTCTACATAGTCTCTGATCAACTCATCTAAGCTATAGTATTGTCCACGCCTACTACTCATTTTCATACCCTTAAGATTAACCATCTCATATGCGAAATGCACTAGTTTATCAACAACATCTCTGTATCCCGTTAGGTATAGCGTGGCCTTAACTTGTTTCTGCTCACGAACTTGTTCCACAGCTATAACATTATATATTTTCTCAGCACCATAGTCGCGGGCTTTATAGATCGAGTAAGCAACATCACGCGCTGTATATAATGTTGTACCATCACTCCTCCTCAACGTAAATTTACCGGGAGTGTCTGGTTCGAATAACTTCTTTATAAATTCATGATCCTCGCTAGCCTTATCTAGATCAACGATCAGGGCCTGATCTTCCCTAATACAATATGGTGACTCCTCTATCTTCTTAAGGACATCGCCTAGGTATTTTCGGCCCGGTTCGCCGCTCTCCCAATCATACTTATCAAATACTATTCCTAGTCTTGACAGAGTCTCCTCAAACCCTTTAAGAACACTTGTGGATACTTCTTTAAATAATTTCGAGATCTCCTCGTCGCCGGCCTCATATCTACGCATATACTCGTTGATAGTTTCCTCTGCTTGGCCCGGGTCCGTCATCTCCCTTGTTAATATACTGTGGAGAACTGGGTATTGTGAGGCTAATCTGGCCTCGGCCTCGCTATATTCTTTTAACTCTTTAAAAGCTTCTATATACTCCTCTTTATATCTAGTGATCTTTTCTTTGATATCTAGTAATGGTTTACGTATTTCATCGTTTTCCTCGCCCATGTTCTTGATCGTGTTTTCCAGTTTATTAACTAGGATATCCAGCAACATGTGTGTATCGTGGCGTAGTTTTAGTTCTTCGGAAACCCTCTCTAACGTGATCATAAGGTCTAGCAACGTGTATAGTTTATGTTTCTCCACGAGCTCTCTAACATGTGGTTTTATCTCCTCAACGTATGCTCCGAACTCTTTCTCAAGATCATGTGTTTTACGTAGTAGTTTTTGTTTCTCGATCAAAGTATTTGTTAAAGCATATATTGCTCCAAACCAATGGTCAATCTTCATACCCGGATCGGGTTTTACCCCATGCTTCTTTAGTAGGCTATAGCCATAGACTAGTATAGCTACTTGACGGCCCATATCGTTCACGTAGAAATGCTCATATACTTTGAAGCCTAGATAACGTAGTAGCCGAGCATAAGTATTACCGATCACGGCGTTGCGTCCACTACCAATATGTAGTGGGTGGACAGGATTAGCGCTTGTATGCTCAACTATCACCTTAGAGCCTTTACCAATCTCTTTTAGTGTTTCGAAGAACTCTTTAGACGATATATTATCTAATAGTTTTTTAAACAACCTATTATAGTCTATATAGATGTTCAGGTAGCCATTGACAAACTCTATTTTCTCGATAAAACACTTGTCAAAGAAACCC
>CAZVAW010000036.1:11624-15644 GCA_964625205.1 uncultured Desulfurococcaceae archaeon | reverse complement strand
GTACAAGAACACGTAGCGGAAGAATACCATGAGAAGGGGATTAAGGATAGAAGAGTATTGACTACAGAGGATTTCATAAAAGTAATCAAGAGCAGAAAACCAAGTATAGACCCCAAGCATTTACAAGCTTATGAAGCATGGTACATGAAACACGGTGCAGATTGATTTTTTATAACTCAAATAATATTGAATAAAAGTTAACTAAATAATGTGAAACTACCAGGTTTTATAGGGACAAAAGATATTTAGTTATTAATGAAAAAGTTTCTGCATGTAAATACATCGCGGCAAAATAAAAGGTGGAGAAAGATAGGATTTGAATTAGGATATACACAGCTTTTGCCGTTTTCTTCTTTTTGATCTCCGGTACTGGTATTCCTTTATTTAGCAAATGTTTAACATAAATGCGGAAAATAGATAATTCGAAAATAGGTCTAGGAAGCGTGAATAAAAAGAAGAAAAAATAAGCTAATGTAACATTACTTATTAAGATCATAAAATTCAAAATTGGATCATAGACTTTACCGCCATATATTGTATTATATTTTTCCATATTTCTATAAAAATCTATGATATGGTTTGTAATCGAAATAATTGCAAAAATATGCATAGACGTAAAACAAACTTTTGTGAGATAAAGTTTGTATTGATGATACCTTAACCCTAACATTAATTTAATCCCTCAAATTCTACACATTTTACTCCTTACTATGTATTAAATTACATCATTTTTATTTTATTATACCACATGTTTGTTAGCATAGCTACGGCTAAAACACCTCCGCCACGCATAGCATAAGTAATTGCAGTTGTTATTGCTTCATTCACAGCTTGTGTTGAGTAACCGCTCGGATAAACTGTTATTTCTATTGATATGTCGAGTGCGATGTTAAGTTTGCTACAGATTATACCACTAATAGTACCGCTGGCAACGCTGTTGAGTATTCTTGTTAAAGTATCAGAAGGTTTTGAAACTTCGTTAATAAGCTCGTTTATAAGAGCCCCTAAACCACTACATAAGACAATACGAGTAAGAGGTTCATCAAGCACTAATGCATATCCCTTTTCCACCGTTAGATTCAATTCTTGAGGTATGTTTCTTGCTAGTTTCTCTAATGCCCTAGCTATTTGAGGATATGCTTGTGGTGAATAACCGTATTCTGATCCTTGTTTTAAATACCCTGGACTTGTGCCGTTATATACATTGCTCGATAACCATTTAACACCATATGCTAGTAGTTCGTAATAATCGCTAAGACTATCTGCTCCTTCTGGTAATATTATCCAGTCTCCAAAGAACGTTGTTTTATTCTTAAACCAATAATTGGCAATTGTATATACGTAAGTGTAGCTATTATTAACTCGTTCAGCGGTCGTTGCTATGTAAACTTTATGTGTATCACTTATATTTGTGACTAGGTATATGATCACATACTCGGTTGGTACATCATCTAGATAACTATAGACTGTTCTCCAGTACATTACCGTATTAGCGTCTAATGTTTTATTAAACATTTCTTCAGCTTGTATAGTTGAATTGTATACAATATTTTTATCTAAGGTAGTGTTTGAATTGTACTCCACGTAACTAAATATTAATGAGCCGTTATAATAATATAGGGTATAATCACCTGTTTCGTTTACAATATGTACTACTGTAGAATTCTCTAATAATTCTTTAGCTCTATACGCATATGTAGTTATATTGAATACGATATCACTAGAAATATATGGTTGGTTAATCAACTTTAAAGATTGGTTCCTATACACATAGAGTGTATGGAATAATTCATATTTCTTAACTTGATCTAATGGTACATCAGATAATAATATAGTTAACCAAGTCAACATTATTACTTCCAAGTCATCATTGCTAATAATAGTATCACTGGTAGTAGAAGCAATTATTATTGGAAGTGGATATATTGTATTTAAGGATATGAAAAACAGTAATACTAAGCATATAAGTGTCCTCATCTTATCACCTATAGAGAAATTCTGAACAACTTAATTAATAAATACTTTTTCTATGAAGGGTTTCCCTAAAAAAGAGAAAGTTATTTAAATAACCTCACATATCCATAACGTGTTAAAAATATCTATAATTGATAGTAATATAAAGTAACAAATCTACAAGGCATTCACTGGTAATCCTAATTATACTTTTGCTTTTCCTCATACAATTCAAATACAAGTATAGGAAATACTTGTATTTAGAACTTTCATCAAAATAAGTTTAAACAGATCATAGTGTAAAAGTAAATAATTTATCATTAATAACCAAAAATTTTCTTATATATTATGCTATTTAGAAATTAAAGATGAGGTGATGAAGAAAGTCATGCCTAGCGAGTAGTGAGCGTAGCCCTGGGGTAGCTGAGCCTCCTCTAGAGTAAGAATAGTAGGTTAAAATACCCTTCTCCCCAAATACATTTATCGGGGTGGATAATCTTTGTTGAATGAACCACTTGGTAGGCCTCGTAGACAGCTTTTCTTCGACAATATAATAGTTTATGAATACTATGATCCATTCGTAGAGCCTCATCCAGAGTATCTTATACTAGGATTACCTGATGTTGGTCTTGTCGGTTCTATTGCTTCACGTTATATGGTTTTAAACAAGAACTTCAAGTTGGTTGGAGAGGTAGATTCACCAACGTATTTTCCACCGATAACCGTTGTCCATAAATCTAACCCTATAAGCCCTATTCAACTATACTTATCAGATGACCGTAGAATCCTAATCATGTTATCTGAGACACCAATCCCTGTTCCAGCGCTATACCCGCTTGTGAACATGATAATAGGGTATGCAAGAGACATCAATATAAACATGATCATATCATTGGCTGGATTAGCAGTACCTAATAGGATGCAAATTCAAAAACCAAAGATATACTGGCTTGCAAGTAATAAACAAGCTAGTGAAATAGTTAAAGACAAGGGTATCGAGGAGTTAAACGAAGGATTCGTAGTAGGGCCTTACGCATTATTATTGAAAGAAGCACGTAGAAGAGGTGTAAATAACCTAGTATTATTCGCTGAATCCTTCCTAGATCTCCCAGACCCTGAGTCAGCAGCAGAACTACTTAAAACATTATCATCAATTATCGGCATAGAAATTGATCTCAAGAAATTACTTGAAGAAGCCGAATTATTGAAGTTGAAGACGCGTGAGCTAATGATGCAGACTAGAAAAGCAATGGGTGAAATGCAGAAGAAATATGAGATGCAAATGCCTCTAATGTATCAATAGCCGAGGGGTGGGGATGGTTATGAGTTTTGAAGACATGTTTGATAGGATGAGGAAGAGGATTAGAGAGATCTTCGAAGAGTTTGAAGCTGAGCTTGAATCTATGAAGTCAATGTGGTCGCCAGATGGTGTTATCGAGCCTCTCTATACTGTCAATGCTTACCCGGATAGATATGAGGTTATAATCGACCTTCCATACTCTGATCTCGATTCATTAACTGTGGAGGTTAGAGATAATAAGTTGGTGCTTGATTGTAAGCTAAGACAGGAGTTAGAGTTTACATCATGGTTTAGTAGTAGGGGTGTTAAGTTTAAGAGATATTATACAGAGATAAGGCTTCCACGCGATATACACCCCTCTGGTATGAGGATAGAAAAGGATATGTCTAGAAAGATCGTTAGAATAGTATTATTTAGGAGGAAATAAGCTAGCCACGAATATGTATCTCGACAATATCTCCATCTTCGACAACATGGTTTAAACCAACTCTTTCACCGGGGTACTTAGCTGAAGGCCCCCATATCTTAGCATATAGGAATTTCTCAACAAAATCACGATGAATAGACCGGGCTACATCATATACTGTAGAGCCCTTCTTAAGGATCAATGGCTTCTCGGCAATATCGCCATTTGGTTGTTTAGTATAGATTCTTATAATCTCAAGTACATTGAATATGATCCGCCCTAGTTTCTCAAAGCCTTTATTCAATTTAGCTGATCCAAGTATTATTGGTGATCCACTAGTCATTTTACGTAGTGTCTCAGC
>CAZVAW010000036.1:0-11524 GCA_964625205.1 uncultured Desulfurococcaceae archaeon | reverse complement strand
TTATCCTCGAATATTTTGAGCAGTTCAACGTATTCTTGAACGGGATCATCCGTATTATCTAGCACTATAACTATTGCATCACTATTTCGTACTAATCCTATTACACGACTAAAATACGAAGTACCAGGCACGAGAGGAGGGGTATCGATGAGTTGGAAATAAATATCCTCATACCTCAACATACCTGGGACGGGGAATTGTGTAGAAAATGGATAATCGGCTACTACAGTCTTAGCACCAGTTAATCTATTCACTAACAAGCTTTTACCAGCATTAGGTGGCCCGATCACAACTATTTGACCAGCCCCTTCTTTCTCAACAAAAAACGATACTCCTCTACCAGTTCTTCTCCTCCTTCTCTCCTCTAATTCTTCGCGAAGCTCAGCTAATCTACGTGTAGCCCATAATCTTAAATTAGCAGTACCCTTATGCTTAGGCACAGCTGATAAAAACTCTTCTAAAGCCCTAATCTTCTCCTCTATAGTCCGGGCTTCCATAACCTTTATCCATTTAGCCCTAGCCTCAGCTGGTAAGTTAGTAACCATTACCTTAACCCCTCCCACCTAGATAATCAAGTATACTTCTACCTTTTTTCAAATCACGATACCATTGAGGGGCTAGAGCTAATAATGTATTCCAAGACCTTCTAACAATAGGTGGTGGTTCACGATAAGTACTATAGTAGTCCCGGATCCAATCACGTGTACGTTTATCCGTCGGATATCCTGAACCGAATTCACCATAGAGTTTCTTAGCACTATAAAGGTTTTCATCACGGTAAAATTTGGCTATAATACTAGCTGCCGAAACAACAACGTATTTCTTATCAGCGCCTTGCTCCATCTTCAAAACTATATCGAGGTTCGCGTATTTGCCAATAGATCTCTTAATAACTTGTTCAAAACCCTTAACTTCATCAACGTAGATCTCCACATTACACTTACTAGTAACTACCTTGTCAAGAATAGTTAAAACCATGTTGATCAAATGAGACATGTTACTCGCTACTAGTTTATTCAACCTATGTTTATCAACTGTTAATGGAGGAATATATCCGGTGGCGATGATCAACGAGTTATCAATAATATGTTTTACAAGTGATTTTCTCCGAACAGGTGTTAACTCTTTACTATCACGTACTCCATATTCGCTTAGAATTTTTTCTTTCTCCTTATCCAGAACAACTAATCCTATAACGAGATCACCAAGTATAGGGCCTCTACCTGCCTCATCAACTCCTATAGTCAGTAGGCATAGATCCTTAGCCATGTCTTCTGAGCACCGATAACATCGAGTATTGACTCAATATTTATCTTTCTTTTTTTACTCCTAAAAACCTCATATACTACATACTCGGGCTTGATCAATCCCAGTAAACGATAGATCTCCTTAAAATTTAGAAAACCCTCACCTATAAGTAGATGCTCATTCTCATTATCAACATCATGTAAATGTACAGTCAAAACTCTATCATTCAACGTATTATTTATAAGATCGAGTACTTCTCTTAAATAATCATAGAAATCTCTATAATAGCCAGAGCCCGCGATATTCCTATTATAATACCTAGCTAAATGACCAATATCGAGACAAAAACCTATTCTCTCAATACTTGTCTTCTCCAATGCTTTAACTAAGAAATCCATGTTACCAGCGATGCTATATGAGAGATTTTCAATTAGCAGATATACATTATTATACTTACTTATCCCGCTATAGATCTTCTCTATACGTTTAACTAATTTCTCGTTCAAATCCTCAAGACTATCTAAAACCTCGATCTTTTGATGGGTTGACGCATGTATAACAACATACTTTACTATATCGTATTTATCAAGAATATTTTTCAATGAATCAATAACTACTCTTACGGAAGCTTCACCAATATCTTCGTAGGGTGAAGCTATAGCCAGATCTCGCCAAGGGGCGTGTAATCCGAGATAAAGTTTTTTATCACGGATAAAATCAAGTGCTTTAAACAGTAAGTCTCTCCTATTATATGGCCATGGATAATCAATTGATAACTCTATAAAATCAATATTATTATTGAGTAGCTTATCTAATAGCTTATCTGGTTTTTCTTTCAAGAAACTATTAATCCAGAGCGATAAACCCACTTTAATAGCCAAGAGCTTCCCCACAAGATACTTTATCTACATAAGCTATCTGGGCTAGTTTCTTTAGAAAACTAAGCTCGTTATAGGGGTCGCAATCTATAATTTTATCAGGGCTGTTATATACTATGATTTTAAGCGCGTTTTCCTCGGGGTAATTATTTTTGAAAACAAGGATCTCAACATAATTTGGTGTTTTTCTTCCACTATATAGTAATTGACCAATTCTACGTGCTAAAGAAGTATTTGTGACTACGACGTACTTATTACTATTACCTGATAAAATATGTTTGACTAGCTTATCTAAAAAGCGTTCATCACTCAATAAGATCATTTCAATCAATTAACCTTCACCATAGGGCATGTAATGATACAGCGTCTTAACCAAGAATAAAGTTGATAGAGGATTAAATCTTTATATTCTACCCCAGCCCATGCTATATGGAAAATTAGAGGAGGAGGGAGGTTTGAGCTAAAGTGAGTGTTGTTGACGAGATAACTAGATTGCTTGAAGACTTTGACTTAAAAGTTGAAAAGAAGAAGAATACTATAAAAGCTATGCATTCAGAACTACCAGCTTACTTAGTGGTTAAACTAACACCTTCCAAGAAGAAAGCAGTTATTGAGTTAGAAGCTGATGAGGAGTTAAATGACGCGTTAGTAGATATGATCGAATCCGGAGAAGATGTTGAGGATATTGTCGACACCGTTATAAGCGAGTTAAGAGACGCCGCTATAGAGGTATCACGTATTCTTGAGGAAAAAGATTATATAGTGTCACTTAAGCTTAGAGAAGGTGAGAGAGATATACGTGATCAGTTAGAGGAAGTCTTAGAAGAATATGGTGAGGAAGAAGAATAAGTACTTGATTAACACCTATATATTTTAAACAATAATAATTTATTCTCAAAAAAGTTTTTAAGAAAATGGTGTATAGTGTTGGGTAGATTATTCGGCACGGATGGAGTACGTGGAGTTATTAATGAAGAATTAAACCCTGAACTAGCACTTAGGCTTGGCATGGCTATTGGTTCGTTCTTTGGTGAAGGCTCAAAGATCCTTGTTGGTAGAGATATACGTGTAGGTGGATACATGGTTAAATCAGCTGTTATAGCTGGTTTATTATCGGCTGGTGTTAAAGTATATGATGCTGATCTAGCCCCTACACCTGCTATTCAATACGTTGTTAAAGTAACTGATTTCGACGGTGCAGTGATCATAACTGCTAGTCATAACCCGCCCAAATACAATGGTATTAAAGTAGTTGACCATGATGGCATAGAGGTCTCACGTGAAAAAGAACGAGAGATTGAGGAGATATTTTTTGAACAGAAATTCAAGAGAGCTAAATGGTCTAACCTAGTATATGATGCTGTAAAGTATCCATATGTAAACGATATGTATGTTAAAGGAGTTGTTGAGCTTGTTGATAAAGACTTGATCAGAAGCAAGAACTTCAAGATCGTAGTAGACCCAGCTAATAGTGTATCAACACTCACTTCCCCCAAGATCGCCCGTGAGTTAGGCGTTAAAGTATATACCGTTAACGGACACTTAGACCCCTTATTCCCAGGGCGAGAACCCGAACCAACACCTGATACTTTGAAAGATACGGCAAAAATAGTCGTTAGTATTGGCGCTGACTTTGGTATTGCCCACGACGGTGACGGTGATCGAGCTATATTTATAGATGATAAGGGCAGGGTTATATGGGGCGATAGATCAGCCGCTTTACTCGCTAAATATCTTATTGAGAAACACCCGAATAGCCCAAGAAAGATCTATACAGCTGTATCGTCAAGCACTATTATAGAGGAGTATCTTAGAGAATATGGTGCTGAAGTAGTATGGTTGAAAGTAGGTAGTGTTGATATTTCGAGGACAATGCAGAGATATGGTGATGCATTATGTGGTTTCGAGGAAAACGGTGGCTTTATGTATCCTAAACATCAACTTGTCAGAGACGGTGGTATGACTCTTGCTTTAATGCTTGAACTTCTTGCTCGCTGGAACAAGAAATTATCAGACCTATATGATGAACTACCACGTATGTATACTATTAAGACAAAAATACCTATGAAACGTGAAACTGGGTTGAAAGTTGTCGAGAAAGTTAAGGAAGCGTATAAGGGATATAGACAAGTAACAATAGATGGTGTAAAAGTATTGGCTGATGACTTTTGGTTTCTCGTACGACCTAGTGGTACAGAACCCATACTAAGGATAATGATCGAGGCCAAGACCGAGGAGAAAGCACGTAAACTACTTGACCAGATCCTAGAGATAGCAAAGGGTGTTTAATAGAGATGATGCGTTACTGGGGCTTAGATTATCTCGTATGTGTTCATTGTAAGAACTTTCCATTAAAAATCATAGTACTTGATGCTAAAGAAGAAGATGTTGATACCACTGGATTAGAATTCCCGTTGTGTAAAAACTATTGTGGCTTCTTAGACAAAAACATAGTTAGTGGCGAGAAATACCCATGTGAAAAATGCCTTAGAATAGCTATTCGAGAAGCAATACTATATTGTCCTAAGTGTAAAAGATGGTATCCAGTCAAAAACGGTATAGTATATATGTTGAGAGATAATAAGAGGAGAGAAGAAAATGATAAAGAATTCCTGAGAAAATGGAGGGAGAAGATCCCAGAGGAAATACTTAGAGAGGGAAAACCATATAACTTAGCTGATGAACTAAAACAATAGCCATGGATTCCACATATGGAAAACTATATAGTGGCTCAAATAAATAACAGTAAACGATTAAACAATGGGTGTCTATATATGAGTAGTTTATTTCCACATCTCGAATCATGGGTAAAGAAGCAGATGGAGACACTAGAATCGTTTAAGAAGGCCGAGGAAAACTATGAAAAAGCCGATAGACTAGAGCTAATTTTACTATCACGAATGGCTTTCCAACACATGATGAAAACCATTGAAGCCTTTGATCAATGGCTACGTGAACCAATGGTAACCTCGCATATGCCACGTGAAATGCTTGTTGAACTATGGAGTAAACTTAGGAAAATATTCTACGACTTAATACAATTGGATATAGAGCATACCTCGAAGTTTAGCCAACATATTAAGAAGTTAGAAGCAGAGGGTAAGTTAAACCCAATCCTTGTAACGGGTAAAATGGATAAAGAAACAAGAAGATCAATTATAACTTCTATCTAAAAGAGTCTACGGGTTTTTCTCCCAAACCTAACCTCGACTTCAACATCAATAGGTCTTACTTTTACACGTAGTTCATCTATAAGCTTCTTAATCTCTTCCCTTTCTTTCTCCTCAATACTATTAATATGCTTCTCTAAAAACTCCCTGCCCAGTGAAGATACTACTAGTTTTTTCATAGGATTAGTCTCGACTAAACCAGTATACTTTAAAGCTAACACGTCATTAAATAATTCTTTACTAGTAGGTACTCTACCTACAAGTGCGAATTCATAGCCTAAGTCGTAGCCTTTCTGTTTCATCTCATAAAGCAGATACTCAAGTGCTTTTTCACTAATATCCCCAAATGTTGATATTATATATAATAACTTGATCTTTCTAGGATCTTTTTCAATATCATCCAATGTAATAACCTGTTTTGTAATGATTTTTATTTCTTTAGATTTTGATGATGAGGATTTAGACAATATCCCCACCTCTAATGCTTATTTAGAGTCTATGATAGGTAATAAGAATTGTCAATAATGAATATTTCCATTATATTAAATTCTCACTGTACATTGATATGATCTTTTTAAGAGCATCTTCACGTTTATACCCATGCATTACTAAGAGATTGATCTTATAATACAATAGTTTCTCACCAATATCGCCGTAGATCTCTCTAAATATACGTAATGCTTTCTCCTCTAATTCTTTAACACGTAGTATATTCTCCTCACTCTTAGTTTTATGTAATTCTTCTGTTAACTTCCGTAGATTCATTAATGCGTTATGGATTTTCTCCTTATAGTTTTTAGACTTTATCATTCTACTGGCTTGTATATTCATTACTGATATCACGAGTATAGTCATACATAGTAGTATGTTATAGTGATCATAGAGTGTTCTAGTACCGTGTTGTATTGTAAAGATAATACCCATTATAGCAGTTATAGAGAGTACTGCATAGGATGCTTCAAAACTATATTTACTTATGAATATTGAGGCGAGAGCTATTAAAGCTAATATGATCTCTAAAGTAAACATTGTAAAACCGTTTTTCGTCGTGAAATATATTATTGCGCTCACAATATACGTGATCAAAGCTATATATATTGGTGATGAGAAGACAAATAATTCTTTTTGATAGGACTTCTTAACACTGTTTATATAATTATGTAAGTTATTCTTTAGATCGTCAAGAATACTATTTAGTTCCTCGAATGTAACCCAAGATTTCCTCTCAAGTATCTTCTCAATACTATCCAACCTAACATATAAGTCCACGTATCTATCAAAAGCCTCACGTGTATACACGTTAGGGACTTTCATGTTTTCAAGTCTCTTCAATAGATCATGGTAATCCTGGAGTATATTGGTATATATGTTGCGAGTCTTAACTATATCTTCTAACTTATTAACAATATTCCGTAGCTTAGCTACAAGCTCATTATTCAACTCATACACTATACAATCACCACAATAACATGGTCAAGACAACATCTAATATTCACATATTGTTATCCCATCTAAAATATTTAATAAACACAGATCTTTTTCAGAAAATATAGGAATAATATAGAGTGGGGTTTGCGGCCATGGGTATTGATATTAGGGTTGAGGAACGGCGTTTCCGTAGAATAGGTGTTCATAGCCATATACGTGGACTAGGTTTAGATGAGAAGGGGAGAGCAATACCAGTAGCCGATGGCCTAGTAGGACAGGTTAAGGCTAGAGAGGCCGCTGGTATTGTTGTTCAAATGATTAGAGAAGGAAGGATTGCTGGTAGGGGGATCTTATTAGTCGGGCCACCTGGTACTGGTAAAACTGCATTAGCGGTCGCTATTGCTAGAGAGTTGGGCGAGGATACGCCTTTCGTAGCGTTAAGCGGGTCTGAGATCTATAGTAGTGAGAAGAAGAAAACAGAGATACTTATGGAGGCTATGCGTAAAGCTCTTGGTATACGTATTAGGGAGAAGAGACGCGTGTATGAGGGTGTTGTTAAGGAGCTTAAGATTAGGAGGGCTCGACACCCATTAGTGCCTTACATGACTATTCCCGTAGAGGCGCGTATAACATTAACTACTAAAGATGATGAAGTAACACTTACTGTTCCGGAAGAGGTTACTCAGCAAATATTAGAGCTTGGTATTCGTAGGGGAGACCTTATATGGATTGATGCCGAGACTGGCCGTGTATTTCGTGTTGGTAAAGTTAAGGGTGTTGAGAAAGCACGCTACTATGATGTTGAGACACGGCGTATACTAGAGATGCCTAAGGGGCCGGTTAAAAAGGAGAAAGAGATTGTCCGTACATTTACATTACATGATCTAGACCTACATGTTGCTAGTCAACGTGCTTTGATAAGTTTCTTCTCAATAGGTTTTGAGCGTGAAATACCATCTGAGGTTAGACGTGAAGTTGATGAAATGGTTAGGAAATGGGTTAATGAGAAGAAAGCAGAGTTTATACCAGGTGTATTGTTCATTGATGATGCACACATGCTTGATATAGAGGCTTTCAGTTTCCTCGCACGTGCTATGGAGAGCGAGTTTTCGCCAATAATAATACTAGCTACTAATCGTGGAATAGCACGTATAAGGGGAACCGATATAGAGTCTCCACATGGTATTCCACTTGATATGCTTGATCGTTTACTCATAATACCCACTAAACCATATGAACCAGACGAGATCAGGGAAATCATAAGCATTAGAGCTGAAGAAGAGGATATTAAGCTTTCAAAGGAAGCACTTGAGGAGCTAGTAAAGATTGGCCAAGAGACAAGCCTTAGATACGCTGTACAGTTAATGGAGCCTGCCAGGATCATAGCAATGAGTAATGGTCGTGATGAGAT
The DNA here is from genome assembly GCA_964625205.1 of uncultured Desulfurococcaceae archaeon. GTDB lineage: Archaea > Thermoproteota > Thermoprotei_A > Sulfolobales > Desulfurococcaceae > CAZVAW01. The sequence goes on along the minus strand of CAZVAW010000036.1, from coordinate 3,389 downwards.
AAGCGTTGAAGATATTAAGAGAGCACGTGAGTTATTTATTGATGTTAAATCAAGTGTTTCGTATCTAAAAGAGTATGAAGAGAAGTTTTTAAAGTAAATATTAGCCTCTACATATTTCCTTAAGATAACAATTGGTGGTGTATGGGAACGAGTAGTAGAGATCGGAGAATCGCCGAGATAATGGCTAAGCTTATTAAACTATATAAGGAAACCCCTAAACACTGGGAGGGCGGAATTCTTGGTTCAATGACTACGACGCCACATCCAATAGCTGTTTATGCTTATCTACTCTTTATACACACTAATTACTCCGATAAAATCGTATTTCCAACGCTTAAGTATTTCGAGGAAGAACTAATAAGTGATCTCAATAAATACTATGGTGGTTTAACAGGACTACTCACTAGTGGTGGTACAGAGTCTAATTTCTTAGCATTACTTGCTGGGAGGAAAACAGCACGTGATCGAAACAATATAGTAGTTGCGCCGGACACGGCACATGTATCTATTGATAAAGCATGTGATATAATGGGTTGTCGCGTGATAAGAGTGGAGACTGGAAATAAACCAGTTGATCCGGGAAAGCTTGAAGAATATATACGTAGATATAAACCATTCGCAGTAGTAATAACAGCTGGCACTACCGAGAGGGGCCTTGTAGACCCGGTTAAACCAGTAGCTGATATAGCGTTAGATACTAACACCTACCTACACGTAGACGCTGCTTATGGCGGTCTCTTAATACCACATCTATATAGAAACGGTTATCTCGAACATGATCTAAAGTTCTACGAGGGGGTCTCTAGCATATCTATCGATTTCCATAAAAATGGTATGACGCCAATACCCTCAAGCATACTATTATTTTCAAATAAAGAGTATAAACGCAATGTATGCTACAAGGTATCATACATGTTGTCCGGGGAAACATGTGGTTTACTAGGTACTAGACCTGGTGGAGCATTAGCCGCTACATGGGCTATATGGAAATATATGGGTTGGGAAGGGTTTAGGGAGTTATCACTGAATATGATGAAACTAGCAATATACCTATATGAAAGACTTAATAAAATTAAGGGGATCATCGCGTATAAGCCGATATTACCTATAATCCCCTTTACACATGTAAACATAAGTTACGAGATATTGTTAAAAGAACTACTTAAACGAAAATATTACTTGTATAAATCACCAAGTCTTAAAGCTTTAAGAATAGTTATAATGCCACATACTCGAAAAAAACATTTAGACGAATTCTTAGAAACACTAGAGGAGATACTTGAAAAGAGTATTGAAAAGAAATGATTTTTAGAAAACAACTACTCTTATCACAGCATCTCGTATCTCAGAAGTACCTGATATCTGGTATTCTATAATAACGTCATGTCCTTGGCCAGACTCCCAAGCAGTAGTATATGATATGTTTTCCAAGATCGTCCATGAACCACTATATGTTTCACCCGGGTTTAATACAATGTTTAATGTGGTAGACCAGTTAGCATCGGGTACTTTAATCTTTTTTATAATAACTTGTTTATTACATGCATTTTTGAAAGACATGAATAATGTAATAGTCATTTTAGTACCATCTGAGCTGATTTTCTTGTAAAATACCGCTTCTTGTATTTCTAAATCTCCTTGTATAGGAGGCGTTGTATTTGTTAAAGTAATGGTTTTTGTCACTATTAACGTCCTATTCCTAGTTAAAGTCCTGGTTTTAACTAGTGTTTTAGTTAGAGTTTTTGTATGAGTCACAGTAAATGTCTTAGCCGGATTACTAGTTATAGTCACAATAGCCACTAATAACGCAACAGCCAAGATAATAATCACGATCGATAACATAATAACTATGTTATTAACAGCCCTCATACAGTACATACCCTCATAACATTCATTCATTCTTAATAATTGTTTCATAATTATAATATAAATACTCATTCTTTCAATTCTTAACTTCTTTCAATTTTTAATCATTGCTTCGTACTGATTATTGGTGTGTTGCTATGACGAATGCGATTTGTTAGACATGCCGAAAGAGAGAGGAGTAATTAGGTGTGTAGTGATGACTGAAGAAAGGTATTAAAATATAGTTGTGTCTAGTATATAATGGTGATATATATGGACAAAGTAGCCGGTGGAATTTCAATAGTAGCGCTTGTCTTAGCTATACTTGCTTTCCTGAACAGTTACGGGGTACTAGTAATAGAGCAGGGAGGCACGACAACTACAGTACCGTTCAAAGTAGAGCTAGAAAACAAGACCAGCCATGTATACTGGATGAGAGTATATACAGTAGTGCAGTTAGAGAATTCTACCAAGTATAGGATTGGCTGGATATTAAGTGTAAATATGATTGCTGACATACCTGTTAGGGTTGATAAGTATATTCCATTTGGTGAGAGACCGTATATTGTTATTAAGAATGCTACGTTGTTGAATGGTACTGGTATGTTGAAGCTAACACAGCCAGCACAGAACCCAGTAATTCAAGGTTATTTTGAAGTTAAGATGAGACAATGGAGACTATATCATGGTCGAACTAGCCAGACTGGTATTGTATATATTGTTGAGGGGAATATTACTGCTATGTATGGTAAGACTGTTATGTTAGCGGTAGTTGTTGAGACAATGAGTAATGGTACGACACAGACCGTGTATTTACCGTTAAAGATAGAGGAGGGATACAGATACACTACTGAGATAAAGTTGCCTTTAGAATGGGAGAATGCAGAGAAATATGCATCTGCTGAGGACTTAGAGAAAATAGCTGTAAAGTGACTTTCAATTTTTAATCACTGCTTCCACGGTAGAATTCTAGCCTTGTTACCGCTTTAGTTTCTAGTTGATCTTTCAATTTTTAATCATTGCTTCTTATGGGATTCTCTATTTCTGGTTTTGGTAAAGAAGAAAAGAAACTTTCAATTTTTAATCATTGCTTTGGTTGTTTTTGATAATATATTTTCATATAATGCTACTAGGTCTTTCAATTTTTAATCATTGCTTCCCGTATTAGTTCAACTGGTCCGTATTCTACTATTACGTTGTTTCTTTCAATTTTTAATCATTGCTTCTGAGAGACTGTTTAATAAACTGTTAACTATCTCTTAAGAACAGCTCTTTCAATTTTTAATCATTGCTTCAGTTTAGCAGTTGCTCTAACCGGGTACCACCTGTATAAAGTACTTTCAATTTTTAATCATTGCTTCTATCTCCTCAAAACTATGAGAACCCTACTAGTCCTAAATATGCCTTTCAATTTTTAATCATTGCTTCAAACGTGATCTTTGATGTGTTTTGTTAATTGCTTCATATATTCTTCTGTTTCTCGAAGTATAAAGGTTTTCCTTAATAGTCCCTATTAAAGTGATCCACAGCAAAGTTTTTAAACC
>CAZVAW010000035.1:0-15689 GCA_964625205.1 uncultured Desulfurococcaceae archaeon | reverse complement strand
TACCCGGTCCAAAAAGCTAGTCTTTCATAAACAAGAGTTTCAACTACACGTCTCCACTCGCGTGGTATAGTCTTAACATGTAATCTACCCTCTTGTAACAGTAAAGCAACCAAGTGAATCTTCAATACCTCCTCATTCATAGGCTCTAGGTAAGAGGGTGGTATTTCTTGTTTATAGTATCTCTCCGGGTTTCTCTCATAATAAGCATCGATCGGGTCATCTGATAACACCATGAAGACATAGCCTTTCCTACCTCTACGGCCAGCACGGCCTGCTCGTTGTAGATATTTAGCGTAGCTTGGCGGCGGCGAAGCCATTATAACAGCATCTAAATAACCAATATCAATACCTAGTTCTAGCGTTGGAGTAGCTACAACACCATCTATTAATCCCTCGCGAAGCCTTGTCTCTACAACACGCCTAGTCTCAGCTGGTAACCCGGCTCTATGGACATGTATTTGTATACCATATGTTTTCCTAGCAATACGTGCAACTAGCTCAGCCATTTGTTGACTATCCGTGAATACGAGGAAACGTAGCCCATGTTTAGCTAGTACTGAGGCTAAAGCTGCTGTTACGGTCCATCGGCTTAAACCGCCGCATGAGACCATAGCATGTATTGCTTCACCTCTCCTCCTAAGTGGGCCTGATACAACATCTACTTCTACGCCGAATAATGTCTCCGCAAACTCCTTAGCGTTCCCAATAGTAGCTGAGGAACCAATAAATACTAGTTTATCTCCCCGCTTAAACCTCCGGATCCTCTCAATAATATATTTTACATGAGAACCAAGCACGCCCTCATAGACGTGTAGTTCGTCAAACACGATATAGTGGGCGTTACGTATAAACCTCTTGATCGCCGGACTTAATACAAGGCCTAAGTGTATCATATCCGGGTTCGTAATAATTATGTCGGGTGGGCTACTAGATAGTTTCTCACGCATACGACGTGGAGTATCACCATCGTATACCGCGGCTGAGAAAACACCGTATCCGATATAATTGTTTATACGTTTCAACTGATCCCTTGACAAAGCCTTAGTTGGGTAAACCAGTATAGCTCCTGGTTTATCGCCGCGTTGCTCATTAATACTTTTAAGTATGGGTAGAAGGAAAGCTTCTGTTTTACCAGTTCCTGTACCAGCGGTTATAACTATGTTGCGTCCTTCGATGATCTTCTTATAGGCCTCCCATTGAAACTTGTAAAGCCTCCTAATACCATTGTTACGAAGTATTTCCTTTAACTTATCCGGTAGATCGGTTTCATCAACATATGGTCCTGGCTCCGGATCACCGTATCTCTCTAAATAAACATGTACTATGCCTACTCTTCTACTACGTAGCAGATCACGTAGATCATCATTTATCGCTAACACTATCGGGTCTCTGATTATCATTAGCTAAGCCCCTATTTACCCTTCAAAGCAAAACCACGTGTCCTACGATCCTCTCTAGTTAATTTCTTCCATAATTTATAATGGTCGACACATAAATAGACTACACCCGGTCTACGTGGAGGCTTAGCGTGATATACAGTTAATTTAAGGCCGGCTTCCTCCTCCAAGACTTTAGCCTCAGAATAACTTACCTCATGTACAGCTTCTTTATCACATCCTTCAACGCTACATTTTCTTTCCAATAATTATCACCTTTTGTGAATAAACAATTTATCTACACAATACTATATTCTTTATATCTTGATGGTGACTTATATGGAAGTCCCCGATTTAACCCAGCTCTTAAAATATGGTGAGGAGAAAGACGTAGATTTTATCGATATCCGGTATCAAGACCTATTATACGAGGCTATTGAGGTCGATAATGGCATTATAAGAACCTTTAACACTAGTATAACGAAGGGCGTTGGTGTACGTGTGATCGTTGAAGGGTTTATGGGTTACGCATCTACAAACTTATTAGACATTGAATCACTAAAGAATACAGTCGATCGAGCGATTAAAGCCGCTCGTTCAATGAAATTAGCTGCTTCACCTACAGAGTTGTATTCTAGGAAAACTTATAAAGACAAGATCATAAGCCACTACGCCACTGATGCTTTAGAAGTAGATCCTAGTGAGAAGATCAATTTATTAATGGATATTTACAAGACTTCAAAGTCCATAAAAGGAGTGGCGAGTAGTATTGTTAGATACGGGTTTGAGAAAGATCATAGAATATATGTTTCTAGTAATGGAGACTATATAGAGCAGACGATCAGGCTTATAGGTATAGGTTTATACCTAGTATCTAGTGTTGAGGGGTCAATGGAGAGGCTATGGGATTCGAAATCTAAAGTGGCTGGTTGGGAATTCATAAAAGCTACTAATTGGGAGGAATTTACACGCGAGAATTCGGAGTTAGTTGTTAAAGCAGCTAAAGCACCAGTTGTTAAACCGGGTAGATATACTGCTGTACTGGATAACCAAATGGTTGGTTTAATGCTACACGAGGCCTTCGGCCACGCCACCGAAGCTGATATAGTTGAGGCTGGTGGTAGTGTTCTTGAGGGTAAGATCGGTAAAAGGATCGCTAGCGAGTACGTAACTGTTGTTGATGATGGTAGGATTGAGGGAGGATATTACCTACCATATGATGACGAGGGTACTCCTAAGCAGAAGACAATAACTGTAGACAAAGGTGTTTTGAACTCATACCTACATAGCTTGGCTACAGCTAAGAAACTAGGCGGTGAACCAACTGGTAATGCCCGTGTAATGGATTATAGTCACGTAATACTTGTTAGGCAAACAAATACTTATATGGAGAAGGGAGACTGGGATCCAGAAGAGATGATCAGAGATACTCGTGAGGGTATATATGTTCGTGGTAAGGGCGCTATGGGCGGCCAGGTAGATACTTCAATGGGTACGTTCACGTTCACGGCCGGGCCAAGCTATATGATTAGAAATGGCGAGATCGCTGAGCTTGTACGTGGTGTAATGTTATCCGGCTATATATTAGAGACTCTAACAAACGTTGATGCTGTTGGTAAGGACTTGACCGTATATACTTCTGTTTTTGGTGGTTGTGGTAAAGATGGACAACGAGTACGTGTTGGTGACGGAGGTCCACATGTACGTGTACGTAATCTTACAATTGGTGGAGGTGGGCCTTGATGAAAGAAGCTCTTATAGACTTAGCTCATAAGATTATAAGCCGTGCACGCGGTAAGGGATTCAGTGATCTAGAGTTCTATGGTACTTGGAGAAAGGAAATAGATATCGAGATCTCGCGTAACAAGATCAAGGCTGTTAGAGACCGTGTAATAATAGAGTATGGCGTATTAGGAGCTATTGGTAAGAAAATAGGTAGTATAGGCTCAGAGGATCTAAGTATTGATGTTGACAAACTACTTGATCAACTAACATCCATCGTTAAAGCTTCTCGTGAAGACGAGAATTGGAAAGGTTTTGCTAGAAAATATGGTAGGGGGCCGGAGGCACCAGGTTATGATAAAGAGCTTGAAAACATAACACATGAGCAGGCTGTCGAGATCCTAGTTGACTCTATGAAAACAGCTACTGAAACCGCTAAGAAATATGGTGCTGAAGAAGTAATTGTTAGTGAGGGAAGCTATAGCGTCTATATAGGGGGAGTATATGTAGCCAATATTGACGGCGAGGAACAATATGGAGAGTACACTGCTAACGGCGTTGGTTTTGAAGTTAAATCTAGAAAAGCTGGTGAAGAATCAAGCTACTACGTGTTCTACCAGAGTAGGAAATTAGAGGTTGACGAGATCATGAGAGAGAGTAGAAGAGGCGGCGAGTACTCGGTTAAATTCATAGGCGCTAAGCCAGTAGAGAGTGGTGAGTATACAATACTCTTAGACCCGTATATGACAGCCTTATTTATATCAACAGCTCTTGTACCAGCGTTCTCCGCCTTAGAAGTTCAAGAGAATAGAAGCCCATTGAAGGGCCGTTTAGGCCAACAAGTGTTATCTGAAAATATAGAGGTTCTCGATGATCCAACGATCGAGTGGGGAATTGGTACAAGGCCTTTTGATGACGAAGGAATAGCTACTTCTAAGAAAACGCTTATTGAGAAAGGTGTGTTGAAAACTTATCTATACAATTATTACACAGCTGTGAGAGAGAATAGAGAATCCACTGGTAATGGTTTCCGTAGAGAACCGTCGGCGCAGACGAGGCCTGGACCCACTAATTTCGTGTTAATGGGCAGATCTGATCTTATGAGCAAGGATGAAATGTTGAATGAGATTAAGAAGGGTATAATCGTACACGGTATGATCGGTTATTGGATGTCAAACTATGTTAACGGCTCAACACAGGCAACTATCTCGCATGGTCTTCTCGTTGAGAATGGAGAAGTTAAACGAGCCGTTAAAGGCGTTGTGTTAGGCGGTAATATCTATGAATGGCTTGATGGAAGCCTCCGTGGAGTTGGTAAAGAGCTTAGAAAAGTAGGAAACATATATGCTCCCGCAATATTGTTCGAAAAAGGCAAGATCGCGGGCTAGTCAGCATGTCTAACCTCTAAGGCTAGATCTGGTCCAATAGCTTTTTTCCTACCATTTACTTCAACAACTAGTTCCCCTAACTCATTAACATCAACCGCCACACCTTCTAATACGCCTTTCCTAGTCATTATCCTAACCTTCTTATTCAATGTAGCAAGTCTCTCCATATATCTTTCCTTAAGTTCTCTCGGATCATCTAATAGTTTCTCGACACGACTAATCCAACCAATTAACAGTGATAATAATCCATTCCTCGGTATTTTCCTACCAAGTATTTTCTTTAAACTAATAGAACCAGGTAATGGGGGGTCGTTGTTAACATTTATACCTAACCCAATATTCGCGATAAGCCTATCACGCATAGCTTCGGCCTCGATCAGGATCCCAATTATTTTTTTATCACCATATATTATATCGTTTGGCCATTTAATCATAGTCTTAACCCCATAATTACGATCAAGTATATCGACGATAATCAATGGTATAACTAATGGTAAATAGTTAGCGTTTTCATGCATTATTGGTAAACGAAAAGTAGCCCATAATCCTCCAAAGCCCCCGATCCATTTCTTACCATGCCTCCCCCTGCCAAGTAACTGGTATTCAGCCACAACTACACTCCATAAACCACATCCCTTAGCATACTCCATTGTAGAACCAAGTATTACCTCGTGTATGAGTTTCCAACCCCATGGTTTAAGCATTGACGGGTTATCAGCTATATTCCATAAAACCCTATTACCCCTTAATTCAATCAAGTAATTCCTACCAAGATCTTTCACAGCAGATTCAATTCTATCCACTGATACACCAAGAGCCCATGATAACTCTTTTAACAAGACATTATTTGTTGTTTTTAACTTATCCATGATCATAAGCTTTAAAACAGTATTTTCATCAACAACCACTATATAGCACCTCCTATTTTCTGTAAAACCTTATCTATACCTAGTAAATATGGTAGGTTTGGATAATATTTTCTAAGAAGATCATATAGGTTTAACACTGGAGCATTAACACGTGGATCATCTATTATGTCAATATAGCCTTGTCTCCATAGATCGGAGAGCATTGATAACAGTGTCATCCTAGTTCTCTCCATCTCCTCCGCCGCCTTGATCTCATTTAATAAATATCTTCTTAGAAGTTGTGGGTTAGCCCCTAGTATTTTGTTAACGTATTCTTTATCTTCTCTAATAACTGGGCATTCAACACTTAACCCATAATCTGTTGTAGCAAATATTGTTTTCAAACCCCAGACAATATTATATCTTACCTGCTTAGGTACGTAAGGGAAGCTTCTACATATAAATGGTTTATAGATATCTTGGATTAAACATAGGTTATCCTTTGTTAAGAAAACACATTTACCATCAACAAGCTCCATGGCATAGCTAAGGGCAATATATGATCTCCTTATACGATCAAATAATTTATAGCCTGGTTTAGACTTATAAGGTAACCCTAGTTTACTTGCTAGAATACTTAATATTTTATCCTCATGCGGTAATAAAGAGATCGGGGATTTAGAACAACATAATCCACATAAAGTACATTTAAACGTTTTATTCAATAAACCACCTCATACGGTGGCATAATAGCCGGGTATATGTTCTCTATAGAGCATTTTGATCCTGTTAATACCATCTACTTTCTCAATAATCTCCGCCACAGGTGGTGGTACTAATTCTCTCCACTTCTCATCGCCGGATGCGATCATTTTACGTATAGCTGATCCCCGGTATAGTTCGCGATTAAACTCTGGAGGCTCTATCACAATATATCCCTCTTCACTAAATATTCTTTGAACAATAGGGTTTAACGCTACAACGTACTTAAACGGTGGACTATATAGTTTAACGTAGTGGACAGCCACTCTACTAACCTCGAGAGTAGGTAATGTAACAGTAATGTATTTCTCTAATGGTAGATTAGCCCATTTAAGGGTCTCGCGAAGCATTAATATTCTCTCACCGGCCGTAAACGGGTTTTCGGGTGTATGGCTTTGGCTAGCCATACCAATAACAACTACTGTTTCTGGACATTCGCTTAAACAATATTTTAAGACATTAAAATGCCCATAATGTAGTGGTTGGAAACGTGCTATCATTAAACACCTATCGTCGAACAATAGTTACACCATATAAACGTATAGAGTTATTATAATTAAATATTTAGTTAAGAGATACCTAGTTTAAATCTGAAAATACATGAATAGTTGAAATGGGTGTAGTATTTTGTCTATGATCATAGAAATGGATGAAAGATTAGCATTATTGATAACAGTATTTGTGCTTGGCCTAGTTTTTGGATCGGGGCTTCTCATACGCGGGGATATTTTAATGTTCCTGGTAATTACTGTTATAGTCTCTATAGCTGTTATACCACATGAGCTAGCCCATCGATGGAGTGCACGGAGAATGGGATGTTATAGTCGCTATGTGTTAAGCCCTCTTGGCTTAATCATGACATTAATTACTGCAATACCATTTATCCCCTTCAAGGTAATAATGGTTGGTTTTACACTAGTAGTGCCTACTAGGTATGACCCTATTTTTCTTAAAAAATTGAATGGTATTGTATCGTATATGGGTCCTTTAACAAATATATTAATAGCTACCGGGTCTTTAACGATCTATGCCTTACTAGTTAAACTAGGTGTTTACTCGCCAATACTATATTTCTTCTTACTCTATAGTACCTATATCAATGCATGGATCGCTATATTTAACCTAATACCAGTACCACCGCTTGATGGTAGTAAGATAATTACTTGGAAACCAATTCTATGGATTATAACACTATTGTTTAGTATAGGACTATATATTGTATCCGGTATGGAGCTTGGAGTTTTCTAACAAGTAATAACCACTAATACACCTGCTTAATACTAGGTGATAGACTGGGGGAATACCAGTTAATTCCCTATTAAAAACAATTCTCTACACATATTCCGTTAGAGGAGGGAGATACTATATTGGATAATCTTTGGAAAATATATGATCGGGCCCTAGAGATCATAGAGTATATGGATAAGAAGTATGTCGAAGTATTAGAGGAGATAGTGTTAGAAGAAGCTGAGATCGTTTCAAAGAAAGAATTAAGTGATGTAGATAAACTACGTTTACTTGGACTATGGGTTATGAAAGAAATCATAGCTGAGGAGCTAGGGTTGAGAAGAAAGACTAGGAGAGAAGCTGAGGCTGAGGAAACATATAGTGTTGTTGAGGAAGTAGTTGTTAATGCTTAGATGATCATCCCTATATATTCATAATATGCAACGCCAGTTATAGAGCCTGGTATATACTTATCCTCGTATAACGGGTCTAGTATTATCCATGTAGTAGTGTATGTTACAGCGTGTTTGATACTGATCTCTCTACCACCTACACGTATATTCGCGTCTTCAAGAATATAATCTACTATCGCCCTACCAAATGCTTGTGGATTCTTATCATATTTCAGCGCTAACGCGAAATTATCAAGCTCACCATCACCATCCATATCAATAGCTATAATATGGGTTTCAATACCCGTGAAGTTATAGAGTCTATTCAACAATATACAAGCCTCAAGACTCGTGATCTCCTTTACATCACTACCTATGATCTCCCACGGCGGCCTCGTCTCATCCAAAGCTTCTAGATCAGCTGGCTTGATCACATAACGGTCTTTAACCCAGTTCTCAAACAACCAAACAGTATATTCTACTGGGTAAATATCTAAAATACTAGACAAGTTAACGGGTGGTGTCTTATTAATAAATACATAGCCTCTAACTACTCGCGTAGAATTTGTTAAGAATATTAAATAAGTCTCATTATATACAATAATTCTCCGTGTCTCATTACTTATTGTTAAGTATAAAACGTTACTAACCCTAATTTCTCTTGAAGAATTACCAGGTAATGCTTCGTTTAAAAGTCTAATATGTCCTTCTTTATCAATAGATAATATATAATAATATGGTCCATTACCATACGTCTCTACATATAGTGTTTCATTAGCACCAAGAAATACCCTAAACAACATTGACTCGTTCTTTGCGATCTCGAATGTCTTATTCATTATAAGACTCGTATTATATAATTCAACGTAATATTCGTAGAAGATCTCGTGTAATATGGGCATGTAGATTTTCTCATTACTCCATCTAGGATCGTCTTGGAATTTACTAAATATTTCTTTAAGAACCCCACTATACTTGCCATTATAATATGGTGTTGGCGGGTTTAAGAATATATAGATCACAATTATAGCTAGTAACGCTATCGCTATAGACATTGATACCGCAAAAATCCTCCGTGCCCTCCTGATCTCTTCTTCACGTCTCCTCCTACTTCTACCCATGATCATCACTCGAAAACCATTATATCATAAACGTTATATCCTACAATTCATTCTAAATATATCATGATTGGAAAAAACCTAGTATATCCAATAACTATAGTTGAGACCGCGTTTAAATAAGTTAATTTGAAAACCTAGAATATGGAGAGTTGATCAGTTTTGACTAATGATTTGTTTAAGGTATTAGAAGAAAAATTAGGCGAGTATAAAAACTCTTGTGTTGTAATCGTTAACAAGTATCCATGGGTTATACCAACGATTATTGGACGTGTTCATGAAGAGTTCGGTATAAACCTATTCGTGGTAATAACTGATCCTTATAATATAGAGTATGTTAGAGATAGTCTTCAACATATCAAGGATTTCGATGTAACGGTATTAACAGATTATGAATATGGTTTCTCATTAATTCAGGATAATGTCTTCGAGACAATTTTCCGGTTTAATAAGTTATTCAAAATACTAGCCGATAAGAAGGAAAATAGTAAAGTCATAGTTGATCTCACGGGTAGTGATGGGCTGATAGCATCTACCGCTATGTATTCAGCATTACGTATACTTGGGGATAAAGCTGTATTTACACTTATAGAGAATATACCATTATATGGTATACCAGCTTATCCCGGTAGTCCGAGATGGCTTCATAAACTATATATCTATGGCGTAAAGGAGAATGGGTTGAGTGATCCTGGGATTAATTATCCGAGGACTATAGAGTGGAGAGGTTCACGTGGAATATATATAGCTTTCTCGAAAATGTTTAACGCATTAACACCACCAGGCTATTACGAGTATTACTACGAGAACCGTAGAGAGTTTTCTAAAAGTGATAGTTTAATGGAGGTATATTGTCACTCAAATACTTCTTTTGAGAAGAAACAAAAACTAGTGATTGTTAATGAGCTATATGGGCCAAACGCTGATACTAGTAGGATGCTATATAATGCTTGGAAAGTCTTGTCGGAGATCCTAGCATATGATTATGGTGAGCGTGATAAACAAAATATTGATAGGATTATTATGCAGATACAAAGATACGTGGGAGCAGCTGATCTTATTGTAAAACAAGTTGCTTCACATAATAACCACTATATGGAGTGGATTGGAGATAAGCTTCATAGAATATTGCTGAGATATACTGGTGAGAAACAACCAGTGGCTTTAGTCCCGGATACTAACTTGTTTTACCAAGGTATTCATATGACCTTATTAAAGGCGAGTATTAGGTCTGGTGCTCCATGGAGTAAGATTAGGGGTTTATCGATCTATGTACCGAAATGTGCTGAGACCGAGATCAATGGTAAGGTTGCCGAGCTCAACGCTGATGTTAATGGTTTACAAAGGCTCTCATATATAATGGCTTTACTAGCTAATCGTGCTGTCCTAGAAACTAAATACTATTATGGTGGTGAGACATTAAACGCTGTAGCACAACCATGTGAAGTAGCTGTTGCTGTTGAAGCCCCCACGCTCCCCGAGCCTAAGGTGTTGCTTGTAACAGCTGATCATAAGGCATTCAATGCTTGGCAAACACTAAATGTTTGCCGTGGTAAAGTAACATGTATCTATATAGGACATAGTGATGAGCCATTAGATACTAGTACTATATATGGCCGGTTCTACGCTAGTATAGCTTTAAGTCTTCTCCTCTACGTATCAGCATTATTCACGCCATTAACTGTTAAAAGCTCTAAAGATACTGTGAAACTAACTGTTAAGTCGTTAAAAGGTACGAGTGCACCAATTATCGGTGTTAATAGAGTTAAAATGGAGTAGCTAGATAATGTCCTTAGAGAGTAAGTATTTGTTGATCCTTATAACATTAACTTTACTACTACTGTCTATTCCAGCACCAATAATTATCTATGGTGAGAAAATAAATAGAAACTCGTACTTCATATATTTAAAGCAAGTAAAGATAGAGTATTATCCAGAGATTAAGCTTAGAACAAACTTACCAAGTATACTCAACGGTTATTGTATCGAGAAAGCAAAGTATGTGGTAACACGCGTTGGTGATCAGGGTTTTATACTTGAAAAATACAAGGTTGATCTAGAGAATAGATCAACAACGCCAGTTACATGTATGTATCTTGGAATAATAGATGTTGGCGAGAAAAAGACGTGGTTTCGCGGAAAAACCGATACCCTCGTACTAATGTTTGACTGGAAATACAACTATACTGGCCCGATTTTCACCGAGAAAATATTTAAGAATTACCCATTACCATGGCTTAACAAAGTCTATATTTATCTCAGTAGAAACTGGCCAACATATTTGATCAACACTACGGCAACAATTATGCCCTCAAAAAATATTGAAAGACTACAAACGGTTTTTTACAACGACCTTAGAATAACATATGATCGAAGCGATGGTTTTCTAAAAGAGCTACGCTATATAGCCACTATAATGTTACAGGGAACTCCATATGTTATGATAACTCTAGAGATCAGTAGAATAACAACTTATTACTATACGAGAGAAAATCCTTCCTACACAACCTATAGACTAGCAATACTTGCGTCAATAACAATAGTTTTCACAATAGGGATCATATGGTTTCTTAAAAAGAAAATAGGATAACATTCGCTTCTCAATATGGTCTCCAGTGGAAACAAAGGTGTGACACTCCCCGGTTCCAACCATGAAAAACCGATCAGAACAATCAACCTCTCTGTAGAAAAAGCTTTATAGAAAGAGGGAAACCCCCCGGTGCCAAACCTAGGTTTCCACTGGAAAACAAATAATCATTTTTCTTAACGCTGTTTTATATTGTTTATCAAGGATAAATTATGGTTTAAATCTTTTAAGTATTCTATACATTTGCTCCATTAAACTACTAGTGTTTACCATTAGTTCGCGTCCTTCTTCGTATTTATAGACTTTTATTGGGCAATATTGTCTTTTAATTTTGCATTTATAGCTAAAACCTGGTATTGTATTGTTTAATACATATATTAAGGCATATATCGGTATGTTGGGTTTTACGACTCCAATGTCTATTTTATCATACATTTTATCGGCTAGTTTTATTGATTCCTCTATTATCTTTAAATCTATATTGTCTTTAAAATAGACGTGGAAAATTTTCTTGTAATGCGTCCTCTTATTATGATACACGATTTCTAACATGTTGTTACCATATAAATTATACTCATAGATATAATGACCCTTGGTAATCGTATACGATGTATAAGGAGTCTTACTTATACTCAAACTTTTTACACCAATATTTTATTTTCTCCAAAGAATTATTATTAGTTTTCGCTTAGCTAAGTCATCGCTTAGTCTTTATTAGTATTAAAAGATACATAATGGTTTAATGGGGAGGAGATTTGAAGAAGATCTATATTGGTGTAGCTGGTACTAGTGAACAACCAAGTACTAAGTTGATCAATGCTATAGACGGGTTCTTCGAGAAACTAACTATTACTAATTATAAAATTGTATTCATACTGGGTGGTTATTGGGGTTTTATGAAGTATTTCGCTGATAAAGCTGTTGAGAAAGAGTATGAAGTAGTATTTATACTTCCAGATAATCCACATACACTGCCACCTAATAATGAGAACACTGTCATAATACAAACCGATCTCGGGTATCCGACACGTAGCACGATATTGTGTAAAACGAGTGATGTATTAATAGTATTTGGTGGTAAAATAGGGTCTATGATCGAGGCTTTACTAGCATATGATTTCGGTAAACCAGTTATTATACTGAAAAGCGGTTATGATTCAGATAAACTATGTAGTGCTTATAAAAACTACTTTGACAAAAGAGCTAAGGCGCCGATATATTGTGTTGATAATGTTGAAGAACTTGTAAATATCCTGAAGTCGATTTTAGATAAGAGAAGATTATCCTCATCCATAATATAGTGATTTAGATTAAGCGGAGGTTATTTATTGAGAACCCAACTATTTTATTGTCTATAGAGTGTTGGTTAGGAGTTGATGTGTTATGGTTAGAGAAAGGTTTTTACTAGAAGAA
This sequence comes from uncultured Desulfurococcaceae archaeon, assembly GCA_964625205.1. Taxonomy (GTDB): domain Archaea; phylum Thermoproteota; class Thermoprotei_A; order Sulfolobales; family Desulfurococcaceae; genus CAZVAW01. Next base: position 2,856 of record CAZVAW010000035.1, on the reverse strand, counting down.
TACGACTATGACGCTGTATTGAGGAAACATTTGGATAAAGAACATTATGAAAGGCTTAAAGCTATACCTGATCCAGAGCTTCATAGGTGGATCGCCGATATTATTAGGGTTGCTAAACCCTCCTACGTATATGTTGTTAAGGGTGTTCCGGAGGATTTCGAGTATGTAAGACGTAAAGCGATCGAGAACGGTGAGGAGATTAAGACTAAGTATAAGTATAAGACTGTGCATTTCGACGGCCCAAGGGATCTTGCACGTGATCGTGCTAATACTAAGATCCTAGTACCTACTGACGAGAAGATACCATATATTAATACTTTAAGGAGAGACCTTGGCTTAGATGAGATTAAGAAGTTATTCGTAGACGCTATGGTTGGTAAGACAATGTTTATTCTCCCAGTTTGTATGGGACCCCATTATTCCGATTTTACATTATATGGTGTGCAGGTAACTGATTCAGCATATGTTACTCATAGTGTGATGATCCTTTACCGTGTATGTTATGACGAGTTTAGAGATGGCACCGCTATTAAGAAGGGGTACTTGAGATTTCTACATTCAGTTGGAGAACTTGATGAGAGGGTTTGGAGTAAGAATATAGATAAGAGGAGGATCTATATCGACTTAGAAGATGACACAGTGTATAGTGTTAACACGGAATATGCAGGCAACACCGTGGGGCCTAAAAAACTAGCGCTAAGATTATGTGTCTACCATGGCTACAAGGAGGGTTGGCTTTGTGAACACATGTTTATAGCGGGTATTCGTGGCCCGGGTGGTAGAGTTACTTATTTCACCGGCGCGTTCCCAGCGGGATGTGGTAAGACTTCTACAACAATGATCTCTGATACTATAATAAGTGATGATCTAGCAATAATTAAAGCAGTAGATGGGGTTGCCAGAGGTGTTAACCCTGAGATAGGTAGTTTTGGGATAATAGATGGTGTGAACCCAGAAGATGATCCGGAAGTCTATAAGGTACTACTTGATCCAGAGACTGAGGTTATATTTTCAAATATATTGTTATGCGAAGATGGTGAACCCTGGTGGAGGGGTCGACCGGAACCACCATGTAAAGGTCTTAACTGGAATATTGAATGGTGGCCTGGTAAAGACGAGCCTCCTTCGCATCCTAACGCTAGGTTCACTACTTACCTTAGATATTTCGATAAACTAGACCCTAATATCGATAATCCTAACGGCGTACCTATTAGTGGTATGATATTTGGCGGTAGAGACTCTGACACACATGTCCCGGTTGAGGAGGCTTTTGACTGGATACACGGTATTATAACTAAGGGTGCTGCATTAGAGTCTGAGAGAACAGCTGCTGTATTGGGGAAGGCTGGTGTTCGCGAGTTTAGCCCATTCGCGATACTCGACTTCTTACCTATTTCTGTTGGTAAGTTTGTCGAACTACATATTAGGTTTAAGGAGCAATTAGAGAATCCGCCGAGAATCTATGGCGTTAATTATTTCTTAAAGGATGAGAATGGCCGTTATCTCAACGAGAAAACGGATAAACGTGTGTGGCTTAAGTGGATGGAGCTGAGAGTGCATGATGAGGTAGATGCTATTGAGACTCCTACTGGCTATATACCAGTGTATGATGATCTCGTTGAGATCTTTCGTAGAGAACTAGGTAGAGAGTATCGTATCGAGGATTATGAAAAGCAATTCATGGTAAGAATACCACAGCATCTCGATAAAGTTGAGAGAATTTGGAAGATCTATTCAGAGATACCCGATACTCCTAAAATATTGTTTGAGGTTTTGAGAGAGCAGAAGGAGAGGTTGAAGAAATATAGGGATAGATATGGAGACTATATTTCACCGTTAAAACTCGATCGTAGGTAGTTTATCTTATAGCGTTTTTCAAAGCTTCAACACCATATCCTATTAATGCTATTTCTTCTATTTTACCTAGTAGTTTCAACGCTGTATCTGCTTTAAACTCGTAACTATAAGCATCTATTCTCTTAAGTCCTTCAACCATTTCAAGTACATCAGCTATTAATGGATCATGTACACGTACTACCACATTATATGGTTTATCTAATTGTAGTGGCCGGGCCTCGCCGCGTTTAAGTCTATTAACAGCTATTTGTACACCTTTTCTAAGCTTATCAAGTACTTCCTCAAAACTATCATATTCAGCCGCGTACCTAGAGATCCCCTTCTTTAAATCAATAAATACCGCCCATGGTGTATGATTAACTACTTGTTCACGGAGATGCTCATCGCCAGCAACTAGTATTACTGGTACGTTTTTCTCACCAACAACTAATGCGTTTATCAAATACTCACTAGCACGTATACCGTTAACTATGATCTCGTGAAACACCCTACCACTATATGTGTGGTCTAGGAAACCATGCATAGTACCAGCTCCTGCGTGGTAACCAATGAACATTACCGCGTCAAAAGAATCATCAACACCTAATACCATTGAATAAGGCCTTGGATAACCCTGGATCAATGTTACGCCACGAGGCATTTCAAGGTAATCAATATTAGTCATTAAACCATGACTATCAGCTATAACTACGCGTTCAAAACCATTCTCAAACAAATACTCTGCAAGACTCTTCGCAATCCTAGTCATAATAATTGATCCACGGCTAAACTGGCTACGCCCAGGCGCAACCATTGTAGTAGAAACAACACCGGGCAATCCCTCAATATCAATAGACACGTATATTTTCAACCCAATTACACCCCTATTCGACAATAGTATTGGATCGCAGTTTAATAACTAGTTTTCTCACCTTATACGAGTACCAGGTTTAACTGGTTTAACGGTAGTTAATAGTACTGGTTCGCCATCTACGTCGGCAGCTAATAGCATTCCCTGAC
>CAZVAW010000034.1:0-16470 GCA_964625205.1 uncultured Desulfurococcaceae archaeon | reverse complement strand
ATAAACCCATCATGCATCTTAGGATCAATTACTAGTCCGGCAGTATTGAATGGATCAGCAAATACCCTGAATAACGGTAGGTTAAATGCACCGGGTTCCGTCTTATCAGCATGAAACGTTATAACAACCTCAGCCTTACGCTCAACCATCTCAATCTCAGCAACACCAGGACCCAAACCCCTAACATTACCAGAGAAAGCCTCACTCAACAAATCCTGACCAGCAGCATACAACTTCAACTCACGAGCAACCTTAGCAGCAGCCTGAAAAGCATCCCAAGCCAACCCATGAATATCCGGATGATCAACACCCTTCCTATGAGTCATAATAAGCTGTATGTCGTCTCCTACGTGTGTTACGTAGAAGTCTATGATTGTGCCTTTTTGTTTTGCTTCTGCTAGTATTTTGGTTGCTGCTGCTAATTGGTCTGGGTGTGGCATTACGTGGCCAGACATTGAGCCTACGTCTGCTTTTATAACGGATAGAGTTATCTTTTCCTCTTCAGACATGGAGAGTACGCCTCTTATATGTAACTATATATTCACTACTGGGGTCTGAGGGTATTAAATGTTTGTTTGAAAAAGATTTATAAACCCGATGAGTAGCTTTATCGCTATTTTTAAATAAATGTTTTAAAAATTTTATATTCCCCACGATACAGACATCTTAAACTTTTAAAACAAGTAGTTAACAACTCTTTCATTCTAGAACATAGTATTTACCGCTAGACTTCTGTATACGGTCTAAATAAGAGCCTGGTTTATTTACTCGTGGTCTACCACTATGTGGGTCTTTTCTAACGGTTATGTTTAGCTCGGCCAATAATTTGTTGAAACCTTCCCTGTTATCTAATAGTTTTGAGGCATAACCCTCTACTCCTGGTTTACCGGTGAATACCATTATTTTGTCACTAATATAGTTTTGAAGCATTAGATCATGCTCTACAACGAATGCTGTTTTTCTCTTCTCTTCAATAATTCTCCGTATGATCCTAGCTATAGTTATTCTCTCCTCTACGTCTAGATAAGCTGATGGCTCATCTAACAAGTACAGATCAGCTTCTCGGGCAAGCGCTATTGCAACAGCTAGTTTTTGTAATTCTCCACCACTTAGCTCGTTTACATAGCGTTCAAACATTTTATTCAAGCCCAGTTTCCTAATTAGTTCAGCGTAGATCCATGTAGTGGGGTTAATAGTATCTGGAGATGCTTGACGTAGATTTGCAGCCACAGTTTCTTCACTAAACATCTCAGGAGTTACTTCTTGGGGTTTTACACTTATTTTTTCCACCGATATTAGAACTTCTCCTTCATCGGCTTTGATCTTATTATTCAGTATGTTTAGGAAAGTAGTTTTTCCTATTCCATTAGGCCCTACTATACCTACTACCATTCCCGGATAAGCTTCTCCTTCTTCAACAACTAGTTTAAAACCAGATGATTTGTAGGTTTTAATTATCTTAGTCCATTTTAAAATAGGATACTCTTCTGTTGGCGTAATCTTATCAGTTATTCTTACATAGAATTTTATAGGCTCTGGTCTTATCCTCACGTTTTCACTAGGTAAATAACCGTCTAAGTAATGGTTGATACCTGCTCTAACACCATATGGTTTGGACACAATACCGTATACTCCAGGTTCGCCGTATATTATCGAGACATAATCACTGATGTAGTCAAGGATCATTAGATCATGTTCTACTATGATAACGTATTTCTTTCTATAATCAATTAATTCACGTATGGCTTCTGCCACACGTATTCTTTCTCTAACATCTAAGTAACTACATGGTTCATCAAAGAAGTAAGCGTCTGCTTCTTTTACTATTACAGCGGCTGTTAAAAACTTTTGTAGCTCTCCACCGCTAAGCTCCGATATTTTTCTACCTAGTATTTTTTGTAGGTTAAGCTTATCGACAACATCCCTATATAGTCCTCTCTCATCAGCTTTCTGTAGAAGATCCTTTACCCTGCCCTTTAATGCTTTCCTAACATAACCAATATACTGTATTTTTACTACGCTTTTAAGTTCACCATATGCTATCTTCTTTAAATAATTCTGTAGCTCTGTGCCACGAAATAACCTAATAACTTCATCCCATTCAGGCGGGTTATCATATCTACCTAGGTTAGGTTTTAGGAGGCCAGAGAGGATTTTTATACTAGTTGTTTTACCGGAGCCATTCCTCCCTATCACACCCAGTATGTTGCCTAGCTTTGGTATTGGGAGGTTATAAAGTTTAAACATGTTCTCGCCATATCGATGTACAACCATTTTCTCAAGTTCATCTGGTAAGTTAACAATGAATAATGCGTTGAAAGGACATTTTTTAACACAAATACCGCATCCAACACATACTTCTTCATCTATAACTACGTGTTTACCGTCTTCTGCTAACATGATTGCTTTTTTGACTTTACTTGTTCTATTTATCGGGCAAAACCTTATACATTCATGGTTACACTTACTAGGTTTACAATAATCTCTGTCGACAACAGCTATTCTAACCATACTGTTCCCACACCCCACGTTATCTATCTACTTCGACGATGTAGTGTGTCTACCATAATCGTATATTATGGTTTTGTATCGTATAATATACTAGATGAGAACTATGATGAGTGGTGACGGCTCAGAGGAAAATAATTCGATGAAGAAAAGGTAAGGTACTGACTTTACTCCTCTCCCCCCTCTTCCTGGAAAGATTCGAGGAAGATCTCATAATACTCTTGAAGCATTTCCCTTTCTTCGGGTGTTAAGCCTATCCTCTTAGCTTCAACGGCTTTGGATGTTGGTGTTCTCTTATCCGCTTCTACTTGGAATCTTAAACGATAACTATCAGCAGCTTTCTTATCAGCTTTAACCTCGTAGCCGCATCTAGTACATTTAAGTATTAAGTGGTCGTCTTCAACACCTTTAGGTACTAGAGGACCGCCACATCTTGGACAGAATCTAACCATTGATCTTCACCATTTTCGTCTAAAAAAGTTATACAATACATATAGGTAGGAGGTTTTGGGGGTATTAATATTATCGGTTCTTTTCTCTATATTCTAAAAAGAATTCCTCGTTATGAGAGTATTGTTCCCAGATAAACTTAACCACAACATCATGTTCTGGGACGTTATGGCTCCCCAATCTCTCAACCTTTAACGCGGCCACAGCATTACCGTATACAAGTGCTTTTTTCAACCCATATCCTCTGCTTAACCCCAGTAGGAAACCGGCTGCAAAAGCATCTCCAGCTCCTGTTGTATCAACCACTTTCTTAACTTTAAAAGCTGGTAATTCATACTCACCTTCGCTAGTGTAAGCATATACTCCTTTATTACCACGTTTCACGATCACTATAGAGGGGCCATAACTAGCTATCGTCTTAGCTGCTTCATGGTAATTCTCTATATTAGTTAGATTCTGTGCTTCCAACTTATTTACCATGACTATATCAGTATATTTTAGTAATTCTTTGAAATAATCAATACCTTTCAAAGATAATCTTCTTCCAGGATCCCATGAGACGATCACATTTTCTTTCTTAGCATGTTTTGCAGCATATATTGATGTGTCTAGTCTTAAGCTTGCTATATGTAAAAACTTTGATCTGCTAATAAGTTCGAGGTCTATATCCTTATCTAATAGTTCTTCAGAGGCTCCTTTATACCCATACATTATAGTTTTGCCAGTACTATCTATTATTACAACTGTAAACCCTGTATCGGATATAGATACTTTGACACCAGATACATCTACTTTTTCACGCATTAACTCATCTATGATCATGCGCCCGAAACCATCTAGCCCTACCTTAGCTATAATAGCGCTTCTACCACCTAGTTTAGCAACATCGATTGCAACATTAGTTGCTGAGCCACCAGTACTCCTAGTTTGTTGTATAATTTCAGATTCTTCATCAGGCCCTACGAACCTACTAACTATGAACCTAATATCTATTAATGCATGCCCTATTGTCGCAACATCGTATTTTTTCTCCATACATTTACCTCCACATTACTTTAAATACTTGATCGCTTCCTCGGGAGTCTTATCTTCATGTACTATAGCGTTTATCGCTTTAAGCATAGCTTGAGGCCTAGGGTGCTGAAAAACATTTCTACCAACAACAACACCTTTACCACCTGCTTGTATAACGTTCCATACATCACGTAGAAAATCAATTTCCTTTTCACGCCGGGGCCCTCCACTCATTAAAACTGGTACTCCGGAAGCGGCTTTAACTACTTCTCGAAAAGTCTCAAGATCGCCGGTATAATATGTTTTAATCAGATCAGCTCCAGACTCGGCAGCTGCTCGTGCACCATAACGTACTATTTCCACGTCAAATCTATTATGTATCGTGGGGCCACGTGGATAAGCTAGTTGTAGACAAGGTAATCCATAGTTTTCAGCCGCGTATCTAACGGTAAACCACAGCTCTAACATATCATCCTCGTATGGGCTACCCCAGTAGACTGTTGCAGCTATAGCGTCAGCGTCTAAAGCTACAGCGTCCTCAACATACCCGAATATTGACTGTAGAAGCTTTTCTTCCTCAGGTCTTAAGTTAGTCTTACTAGTAACTTTTACTACAAGACTAGTCTTATTTCCCCAAACATCCCATGTTAACCTAGCCATGCCGGGTAGCATCATAATAGCATCGACACCAGCTTCTACGACCTTAGACAAGATTACTTTGGGATCAATGTGTTCTGGTGGAAAATCGCCAGGCCCATGCTCTACGCCGTGATCAAATGCAAATATAACGGCACGACCATCACTTAGTATGCGTGATAACCTAATCCGCTTTCCTATACTATTAAATGTATAGATCTCCATAATTTATTCACCAAGTCCTTACTACAAATATACTTATTTGGATAATATCATTGTCTGTTTATAAAATGTTACTATTTAGATGAACAATTAAGACATCAAATATACGGTTTTAGTTTAAGAATAAGATTACGGCCCGATCCCGGCTTGGGGCGGCTGCGAGGCCTCTCGGACCTCACGGCCAACCCCAACGTGGCCGGCTTAACTTCCGGGTTCGATATGGGACCGGGTGTTACCCGGCCACTATGGCCGGGTCGGGCCATTCTTTTCATTATCGTTTATGGGTGTTTAAAACTTTTCTCAACATTATATATGGCTTTTATCCTTAATGGTGAACCGCATTTGGGACATTTACCCTTATACATTGATATGAAGTCTCCTGGTTCAAATGGGCGTTCTAACCTATATCGGCATTGTATACATTCGAGTAATTCTATGGTTTCATATTCTGGTTTTTTAGGTTGTTTTCTAAGTTCCATTAACGTCATTACCAAGAGGGTTAGTGCAGATATAGTTATCAATAACACTATAGTCTCTAGATCTAGTGTCATCCCGAAACACCTATAGTGTTTCCTATACCAGCTACTATTATTGTCGCATTTGGTTTTGTTAATTCTACTAAAAGCTTTCTAATATATTCATATGCGCGTTCACAAGCTTCATATATTTCTTTTTTCATAGTATTAATAGCGTCTTCTAATCCTATTTTAACCACTACAGCATGTAATGGTATGTTATACTTTGCTGTTGCCCTCTCAATAGCTATTTTCTCTGGACCGGGATCACCTATAGCCGCACCTACACCTTCCGCGATCTCGCCTAGTTTTTCACCCTCAAGTTTTAATGCAGCATCGACTGTGATTACTAAGTCAACGTTTCCCTTTAACTCCTCTATAAGTTGTGCTAAGACTTTTCCCGGTTTCCCAACATTACTGCCGGGCCCCTCAGCCTTAATAACATAAACTCTTCTATTATCTAATCTAACCTCAGTTATACTAGTTTCTTCTATAACTTTTCGTGAAATGATCTCTCCAGATTCGATCAATCTATATGCAATATATGGTCCAATACTATCTCCTATGGGTTTACCCGTTAAGAAAGGATCTAGTGCTTCATGATACATTTCAGCAATTCTCATAACTTGTGGCATGATCAGCTCCAATTGCATGAGAAGTATCCAGTTATTCTCTTTCTCACTAACTAAAAGATAATGCTGAACAGTCTTGTATAATTGATTTAATGTACCAAGTATTGATAAACTCGACTCTAGTAAGCTTCTCTCATAATTACCAATATTAGGTACATATTCTTTTACAATATTACGGATTCCTCTTTCCTCTATTCTTATCAGATGATCCATTCTCTTTATAATATCCGTAGGCTCTTTATCAACAGGATCTATTATGAAATAATTAGTTATTCTATGGATTAAAAACTGGGGAGTTTCAACACCTAAATTCCTTAAATAGTTTTCTATCTTATGTCGATCCTCGTCAATATATCTCTTAATAACTCTTAATTTATTCCTAATATCAATACTCCATAACTTCATTTGTATTTTCTGGTTAGCTCCAGTTAATATCATTACAAAGAATATAATCCAGAAAATCTGCATAAATAATGTGGTCCAGTCTGTCTCAGCCACTTATCTCATCTCCCCAATTGATAAATCATAGATGTTTCCTAATCTATCAAAAGTTATTAACCCTTTTAAATACTTTAGAAATGCAGTTTAATTAGAGTATCTCATAAAACGATCAACTTAAGCTAAAGCGTTGTTATAATTACCTCTCCTTTATAAATAACTATTGTGTGCTCATGTTGTGAAACCATGCCATAACCGCGTTCAACTAATATAGGGTATTCTATGAATACCCCTTTCTTGCATAAGATCTTTATAGTATTACGTAGAGATTCTAAGCTACCAAATAACCCTTTATACCAACGTTCGCAAAATGGTAATGTCCTTCTCTCTTTCCATATTTTCTCAACTAGCTTCTTTGCCGAAAGTGGTAAGTTTCTCGGTATTCTCCCTTTTAACGAATAAATAGTCACTATATGTCCATTTTTAACAAAACCTGCTCCATTAGTTGCAAAAGGCTCTATAGCGTATACTCCATCATTCAACTTGAACCTATTAAATATCTCGTTATAGTTTGGGATCGATCTACCGCTATGGATCAAGTAACGATCTATACTGTGGCCGCTTAAGTTCTTAATAACTTTATAACCCATATTCTTTATAGTCTCCTCTATAACTTTACCGATCTCATTAGCTCTAATACCCGGTCTTACTACTTCCAAGGCTTTTTCTAATGCTCTACTTGTAGCTTCAACGAGACCCTCTAAAGCCGGATTAAACGTAACTGTTGTGGCGGTGTCTGCTATGTAGCCATCAACATGAACTCCTATATCGATTTTTAATATAGAGTTATCGGGTATAGTGATCTTATCATCTACTACTGGGGTATAGTGAGCGGCAACTTCATTAAGACTGAGATTTACCGGGAAGGCAGGTTCTCCTCCTAATTCCCTTATTCTTTTCTCGATAAGCTCAGCAAGCTCTAATAGCTTCATACCCGGTTTTGCTATTTTAGCTGCTTCTTCTCTCACGATTTTCGCGATACGACCAGCTTCTTTTAACTTTTTTATCTCTTCATCCTCCACTTTTATCGCCTTTTATTTAAGGCTATAGGTATATATCGGAGATAACACTTATTTAAAATCCGGTGAGGCTTTATGGCCATAATTAAATATTTAGGACATAGTGCTTTTGATATAGTATTAACTGGTCTCGATGGTTCAGAGAAGCATATCCTAATAGATCCTTGGCTTACAAACCCATTAAGCCCCGTTAAGCCAAGTGATTATAATAATGTTAAGTTAGACTATATTATAGTAACCCATGATCACGGAGATCATATGGGTGAAGCTATAGAATTAGCTAAGAGTACCAAGGCGAAGGTTGTTAGTGTATACGAGATAGCTGTTTATGCTAAAGAGCAAGGCGTAGAAGCTGTTGACGGAAATATTGGTGGTAGGCTTAACATTGGTGATCTCGACATAGTTTTTACACCAGCTACCCACAGTAGTAATCGAGGTGTACCTGTAGGTGTAGTTGTTGGTGGCAAAGATGCAACAATCTATCATGCCGGTGATACAGGGTTATTTAAGGAAATGGAGTTAATAGGAGAGCTATACTCACCAGATATAGCGTTACTACCGATAGGGGGACATTATACAATGGGTATAAAAGAAGCTGTAAAGGCAGTACAAATGATTAAACCAAAAATAGTTATACCGATGCATTATAATACATTCCCAGTGATAAAAGCCGATCCCAGTAAATTCAAAGAATTAGTTGAGGCAATAACAGCGTCGAAAGTAGTAATTCTAAAGCCGGGCGAAACATTTACTTACCCTTAAGAAAACTAGTTTTTCCTTAAACCCCCCTTAATCCTAGTTTATTATAGTTGTTCCTTAATACCATTGATGAGGAGAAACGTTATCCTAAATACACCGTATCATAGTCAATTTAATATATGCACGTATAAGTAGGATATAATGCCCCCCGGGGAAGGCCCCGCCCCCACTGTAAGAGCTCGTGGTAGAAGTGCCGGAAACGGCTTCGATGACCACGAGTGTTAGGGGTGGGGGACACCCAAAGGGGGTTATAAGTAGGGTGGTATATAGTGGATGTTGAGGAGAAAGTATCTAGGATCGTGAGAAACACTGAGGAAGTCGTGACGGTAGAGGATTTAAAACACGTATTTGAAACCACTAATAAGCCTAAAGGATATATTGGTTTTGAACCTAGTGGTTTAGTCCATATCGGCTGGCTTGTGTGGATGAATAAAATTAAGGATCTATTAGATGTCGGTATTGAATTCTACGTATTAGAGGCTACGTGGCATGCCTATATCAACGATAAACTTGGTGGAAACCTTGACCTTATCAGGAAAGCGGCTAGATTTACCCGTAAAGTTATGGAGGGTTTTGGCGTCGACATTTCTAAGATAAAGTTTGTTGATGCTGAAGATCTAGTTTCAGATAAGGAATATTGGAGCATACTTATCCGCTCGGCTAAGAAAGTATCGCTTGCACGTGTTAAAAGAGCATTAACAATCATGGGTAGGAAAAGTAGTGAAGCAGAGACTGATTTCTCAAAGTTAATATATCCGTTGATGCAAGTTACCGATATATTCTATTTAGATCTCGATATAGTGCTTGGCGGAACCGATCAGAGAAAGGCACATATGCTGGCTCGCGATATTGCTGAAAGTCTTAAAAGGAAAAAACCAGTAGCAATACATACACCGATAATAACAGGTTTGCAAGGGCCAGGCAAACGAATGGAAACTACTGGCGAAATCGATGAAATGTATTCGGATTATAAAATGAGTAAAAGTAAGCCGGAAACAGCAATATTCGTTCATGATACGCCCGAAGAGATAAAAGTAAAAATAAGAAAAGCCTATTGTCCGCCGCGTGAAACAAAGTTCAACCCCATACTAGAAATAAATAAGTACCTACTATTTACACAACCTGGTTTTACCCTATACGTAGATAGACCGGAAAAATATGGGGGCCCACTAGAAGTTACTAGTTATGATGAGCTCGAAAAAATATATAGAGAGGGTAAACTACATCCGCTCGACCTAAAAAACGCTACAGCCGAGGCTTTAATTAAACTATTAGAGCCTATTAGGAGTAAGATATTTGGGGATAAGGAAGCATATGAGTTATTAGAAGTGCTTTCAAAAGCACGTATTACTAGATGATCAATAAATATGGATAAAGACAAAATTAATACATCGTAACTGATATAGATATGATCAACACATAATTAGTAGGTAGGAGATGATAAACTATGGCAAAATACTTGATAAAAGCTAAAATAGAGGTTAATGGCGTAGTAGAAAAACACGATATTATAGGCGCTATATTTGGACAAACAGAAGGACTATTTGGAGAGCACTTTGATCTTAGGACGTTACAAGAAAAAGGAAGAGTGGGTAGAATAATAGTTAATACACGTATACAGAATGGTAAAACTATAGGAGAGATAATAATACCCAGTAATCTTGATAGAATTGAGACGGCGTTATTGATAGCGATGATAGAAAGTGTTGAAAGAGTAGGTCCATATGACGCTAAGATAAAACTAGTTGACATAGTTGACGTCAGACTCGAAAAGATAAAACGCATAATTGAACGTGCCGCAGAAATACTTATGGTATGGAGTCGCGAAAAAGTACCAGATATTAAAGAGGTATTGAAACAGCTTCAGGAAAAAACAAAGGTACCTGAACCTATTCCATATGGTCCTGACAATTTACCAGCAGGTATTGGCGTGGATAAAAGTGATACTGTAATAGTCGTTGAAGGGAGAGCAGATGTTATCAATATGTTACAGTATGGGTATAATAACGTAATTGCATTGGGTGGTGCAAAGAAAGTATCCAATACAATAAAAGAATTAGCTAAGAAAAAGAAGATCATAGCATTCCTAGACGGTGATCACGCAGGTGATCTAATATTAAAAGAATTATTAAGAGAGATTAAGGTCGACTACATAGCTAGAGCGCCGCCGGGTAAAGAAGTCGAGGATTTAACACATAAGGAGATCGAGGAATCATTAAAGAAAGCAGTACCCACTCTGGAGTATCTAGAAAAACTTGCTAAAAGTGGTGATAAAGAAGCACAGTATCTTCTAGAGATACAAAAGAAATTCCATAAAGAATTAGTAAAGGAGAAACCAAAAGTAGTGGAGAAAACAGTTGAAGTTCTCGAGACTATCACAATACCAGGAAAAGTAAAAGAAGATATTAAGAGTTTATATGGTACTTTAGAAGCAATAATATATGATAAAAACTGGGAAAAAGTGAAAAGAATACCAGTTCGTGATCTTGTTACATTCCTAAATACAGTTGATAAAGAAGAGGTTTATGCTATATTATTTGACGGCATAATAACGCAGAGATTAATAGATGTAGCTTCTGATAAGAGAGTAAAAATCATAGTAGGCGCTAAAATGAGCAAAATTACATATAAACCTCAAGATCTCTTAATATTAACGTTTAATGATTTAACCTAAAAACTACTTCTTACCAAAATAGTCAAACAAGCTCTTCTGAGGACCCGATACTGTCTTCTTCAACTGTGCTTCTGATACACCGAAGTACTCAAGTATTCTTAACGCAGCAGGTATTATCTGGTGATCAATATAATAACTTGTATCGATCTTATTAGGATCTTTCACGAATATATATGGTTCTGCTCTCTTCGAGATCTTACCTATACCTTTAACTATTACATATCCGATCTTGTCATTAACACTAACTTTAATACCAGCTTGTAATAGTTTCTTTGCAGCAGTTACATGGGGAGCTTCAGCAGCATATTCTTCTAGTCTTTTACTTAAAGTCTTCCATATCACTAGTTTCTCGATTGGAACCTTTCCAGCTCTTAACTCGCTTATTACGTCACGTACATATTTTATTGCTTCATCAACAGAGGCTTTTTTCAACAAGATCTCGGTAATCTTTTCTTGCACCTCCTTAGCTATTTCAGCCCAATCCCCTCTTACTGCCTCAAAACCAACAATATCTATTCTTCCATCTTGTAGTAAACCAGCATATCTCTTTTTAGCTTCTGTAAAGAACACTTTCGTATAGATTTTATCAATTTTTATATCGAAACCGAGTTCCTCTCTTATTCTCTTGATTAACTCGTTGATCTTATTTTCATCGTATTCGACGAATAAGGAATCAGTATCTCCGTATATTACTTTTAAACCGAGGCTACGGGCATACTCTATGGCTTTAGTTATTGTTTGTCTACCCCATGCTGTAACGGCTTCGGCGCATTCGCGGCAATACCATCTAGCATGAACCCAGCCCATATAACCATAAGTAGCGTTAGCTAGTACTTTTAATGCTTTTTGTCTCTCATTTAAGACACGATACTCGTAACTCGTTGGTGGATATTTTTTCATCTCCTCTCTAACTTTCTTTCTTAACGAGACAAGTGTTTCCAGTACACGTTTAAAGAATCCCGGAGGTTCTTTTCTAAAACAATGGCGTACCTCTGGCGCTATATAGTGTTTTTCTTCATTACAAGACTCGGTTCTAATAAGAGTATCTGGACCTACGTTGTATTTGATCATGATACTAGGATACATTGCTGAGAAATCAAGCACGGCTATGTTCTCGTGTATACCCTTTAATGGTTTTAACACGACAGCGCCACGATAACTTTGTGCGGGTCTTTCAAATCTATTAGGTGCTAACTCGCCATACTTGTATGCTTGTTTCATTAAATACCATTCTAATCTAAAACCGACACTAGCTGCTCCAACTTGATCTAGTGGTAAACCGGTTATGTTTGATAACTGCATAGCAAAGGGTAGGAATTTTTCGGCTAATCCATAGGTTGACTTTACATCATCATAGTTGTATTTAAGTAGTTTTTCGCGTAACTTGGGATTGTCCCAGTATTTGGGTATTTCTAGAAAATCTATTAGTATTCTCTCTGATTTCTTCATAACACCTAAATAATCGGCAACATTTTCTAACGACTTGATCTTTACCTCGGGGATCTCCTCTGCAAAATCATATAGATCTACATTTATCCTACCCGGTATGGATATATGTCCATATGTGCTAGTCTGTGGTTGTGAACCAGCCCTACGTGTAATATCTAGTGTTATACCCAAGTATTTGCATCTTTCAATTAGGAATGGCCAGTCAAATCCGTTTGTATTATATCCCACTATTATATCAGGGTCGTATTTCTTAACATACTCTATAAACTCGGTAATTGCTTGTTTATCGTCTTTATCACGTGCAATAAATTGTTTAAACTCTCCCTTGTCGTTAAGAATACCAATTATTATAACCGGATCGGTAGATGGTTTTGGTGATCCAGACTTGTTGTATACCTCTATATCGAAAGCCAGAATTCGTAGATTTTTCGGTGGCGTAGTATCTTCTAAGGGTATTATATCCCCTATAATCTCGTATTCCGCGTCAACTCTATAATGTGGTTTCTTCGGTATTTCCTTTACCTCGGCTATGTGCCAACCACAAGGTTTTAAATCATAATCTATTATGTATCTCATACTAAACCTTATATCAGCTTCAACTACATCTTTAACGCCAGGTATTTTCGCGATCCTTTCTCTATACTTTCTAACATATTCTGGGATCACAGTAGTTATTTTTAATGCTTTAACTTTTTCTCCATAATAGTTTTTCTCAACAACCTCTATATTGATTATTGGGGATGAAGGATCAGATACTAATTTTACCCTTTTTATCACGTCATCAGGGTTCGAATCTTCATCTAATATTGCATAGAAATATGGTCGGAATCTCTTATCACGTAATAATACACGTTTACCGTCTCGTGTAATACCCCAGATAATTATATGTGGTTCTCTTCCTATTACTTCATATGTGTTGTCTAAAAAGTAAAACTCTAGTTTCAATCTTTACCCCATAATAGTATTTATGTGGAAACTAGTCTATATATCTAAATACTCCAATGTAATGGTGTGCGTTGTTGAGGATTTTAGATCAGGATTTAAAGAAAGGCTATATAGAGGTTATGTTGGAAAACGATGATGATCTCTGGGTTTTATACAATGTTATTGAACCCGGCGATATTGTTACAGCTAAAACTACGAGAGAAGTGAAATTTGGAGAGGGAGGTAGTAGTAGGAGAATACCAATGGTGTTATCAATTAAGGTTAAGAAACTAGAATTCCAGCCATTCACGGACCGGCTTAGGATTCGAGGTGTTGTTGTCGAGGGCCCCGAAGAATATGGGATAAAAGGCAAGTATCATACGTTAAACATTACGCCGGGATCTAGGCTTGTTATTTGGAAGAATAAGTGGTTTAAACATCAACTAGATAGATTAACAAAGACTAGCTCTGTTAGATCACCAGTTTTGATTGTAGTGTTAGATTATGATGAGGCATGTATAGCTTTGCTGGGGGAACAGGGGGTTAAGGTTTTAGACGAGCTTTCATCTAATTTACCGGGTAAAGATGATCCAAAGGGTTTTACGACTTATTTAAATAGGTATTTAGAGGAAACTGTAAAACGTATTAGTGAGGAAGCTGAACGTTATGATGCGAAGGTTATTGTTGTCGCTAGTCCCGGTGATCTAGCTAAGCATGTTGTAAAGCTTATACGAGAAAAGAAATTGGGGTTCAATAAGATATATCAAGACTCGGTCTCAATAGGTGGTTGTAATGGGCTTAATGAAATACTTCGTAGAGATTCTGTTAAAAAAGCCGTCGAGGAAATAAGTATCATTAAAGCCCAGGAGATAGTTGAGGAATTCAAACAATTACTCGTTAAGGAACCGTTACTCACCGCTTATGGGGTTAACGATATCGAGTACGCTATAAAAAATAACGCAGTAGAGAAAATGGTTGTTTCATCAGGACTTATAAGAAGCTACGATGAGGATATGAGAAGAAAGATAAACGAGTTGTTAGAAGAAGCTTATCGTAGAAAAGCAAGAATTATCATTGTCCCCTCAAATAGTGATGTAGGTAGAGAGGTAGAGGGTTTCGGGGGAATAATAGCTATTTTAAGATACCCTTTACCCAGACCTAATGCTCTCTAGATAAATATTCTCTAATTAGCGGGTTTTTCTTTACAAGTTTATCAAAGGCTTCCTCAAAACTCTCGCCAGGCATTAACTCATATTTAACAAATACTCCGGTTCTCCCGATCTCGTCTCTCCTACTTAACACCCTAACTCTTTCAAGAACAGTCTCAATACTAATTCCTAGCTTTGAGGCTACTATGCTCTCATAACCTATTACCGGGGATTCAACATGACCTTTAGGCGTAGGCTCGATTAAAACTAACCTTTTATCAACACCAGATACTCTATAACCCTTCTTTAAACCATCATAATCTAACATACCGCCGAATTTGTAGAACTCATATTCTCTGGGTTTTAACTTATGTAGTGGAAAACTAACTATTTTTTTCTCTTTTTCATCTAAAACTATGTATGCCTTTGGAGTGCTCGATGGTGTAGCTACAACAATGTATCTAGTGTAAATGTTATAACCACTAGTTTCCAATGCATACTCAACAATGTACGATGGTATAACATAGGGTATTATGACATCTATATCACTACCCTCCCATACATCACCACGAGCTACGCTACCATGCACGTATCCTTTAATACCATATTTGCCGAGTATTTCAAGGATTCTTATAGCTTCTCTACGTAATTTATCTAGGATCTTCCAGCGGTTCTCATCGTATATTACTTCTCTATATTCTGGTCTACGTTGTATTTTTTCTCTAACCAATTTCGTCATACCTTGTGTTATCTAGTGGGTAAATGATTTATTAAAGTATCTTATGAGATATAGGTTAGTATCGACAGCAAATGTGGTGCATATAGTGTACGAGATCCTATTATATGTGTGGATAATCATCGGGATTTGGGGCTTATTTAATGTTATTTATCATTTTCACAGAGGCTTCTTTGAAGCTCGCGGATTTAAACTATACTATGGTTTTATACTAGTATATAAGAGAACTAAAAAGATCAAACCGCTGTCATTGTATAGAAAGTTATCTTATATACATATACCGTTTTTCGTATTAGCTATTCTAACGTTTTACCAGAGTATGATAACAAGTATATTTATAAGATTGGGTTTAAGCAAAGGGGTTCCAGCACAGTTATTGATCCCTGGTGTGAACATTACTGGTATACAGCTAGTGTATTTCGTAATAGCTATTGCGGTAGCTGCCGCTATACATGAGTTAATGCACGCGTATACCGCTATAGCACATGGTTTAAACGTTAAATCTATTGGTTTTGCACTTATATTTATACTACCAATAGCATTTACTGAGCTTGACGAGGAGAAATTATCTAAAGCCTCTACGCGTGCTAAAGTTACAGTATTAGCTGCTGGCCCATCCGCAAACATATTACTAGCATTACTTGCTCTTTTCCTATTATCATTCATAGTTTCCCCCTATGGCATTGTAGTACTTGACACCCTACCAGGTAGTTTAGCCGACAAGTATGGTTTAAAACAAGGGGATATTATACTAGAGATAAATGGTGAACCATTAACAAGATCCTTATTAGCAAAGTATTTGAATAATAGAACCGGGGTTAATATAACGTTAAAAATTCTATCCAATAACCGTGTTAAAACAATCACAATATACAAGCCAGGTAACGTGACTAGACTAGGTATTGCATTCACCAATAAACCAGTAGATCAGTTAATTAACATGTTTGGATTAGATACTGCATTAGCTATATCATTCATAATCACGTGGTTATACCTCGTAAACCTTGGATTAGCAGTTATAAACGCAGCACCATTATTTGTAAGCGATGGTGGCAGGATAGTGTATGAAGTGTTTAAAAACAAGAACGTGTCACATGCGATCAACTTATTTAGTTTACTAATACTTGTGCTAGGTGTAGCGCCGTTAAAATAATAAATCATTATTAAGGCGTTGAACTACAATAAAATAATAGCCCACGAGCCGTAGGTAGGGCCCCTGGTGTTTAACCGGGGCCAGATAAACCGCCCGGCGACCTATAACCCCCGCCAACCCCCACACCCTACGA
>CAZVAW010000033.1:2664-16941 GCA_964625205.1 uncultured Desulfurococcaceae archaeon | reverse complement strand
CGTTTTCTTGATAGTATTTCTAGTGCTTTATAGATCTTGTGCCGTGTATCGGCTGGGTCTATGACGTCGTCGACGTATCCTAGGTTTGCTGCTATATATGGGTTTGCGAACATTTTACGATATTCTATTAGTTTTTCTTTTAGGAACTCCTCGGGGTTTTCTTGTTTTGCTGCTTGTTTACGGTAGAGTATTCGGACTGCTCCCTCGGGCCCCATTACGGCGATCTCTGCTGTTGGCCATGCATAGGCTATGTCGGCTCCCAGTGATTTACTACCCATAGCTATGTATGCTCCACCATATGCTTTCCTCATGATAACTGTTATCATTGGTACTGAGGCTTCGGCGTAAGCATGTAGTATTTTTGCACCATGCTTAATTATACCACCGTGCTCCTGATCTATCCCTGGCATGAAACCGGGTGTATCCACGAATGTTATGATTGGTATATTGAAGGCGTCACAGAATCTTACGAAACGTGCTATTTTGTTAGAGGCATCGATATCTATTACTCCAGCGTTTACAGCTGGCTGGTTGGCAACTATTCCCACGGTATAACCACCTATTCTAGCGAATCCGACAACTGCTGTTGGTGCATAGTTTCTATGTACTTCAAGAAACACACCATCATCAACTACACGTACTATTACCTCGCGTACATCAAATGGTTTCATGGGATCGGCCGGTATTATAGAGTAGAGATCATCTAGTTTACGGTCAACAGGGTCTTTCGAGGGAACATATGGCGGTTCTTCCTCGGAGTTACTCGGTAGGTAGGAGAGTAGTGCTCGTGTAATAGTGAATGCTTGATCCTCATCCTCGGCAACGAAATGAGCTACTCCACTTTTAGAACCATGTATCTCAGCGCCACCGAGCTCCTCGAAAGTAACCTCTACACCAGTAGCTGCTTTTACAACCTCGGGCCCAGTTATAAACATATAGGCGTTTTTAACAGCTATTACAAAGTCGGTCAACGCCGGACTATAAGCAGCTGCACCAGCACATGGGCCTAGTATCAGACTTATCTGTGGTATAACTCCACTAGCTCTAACGTTAGCAGCGAATATACGGCCACAACCATGTAGTGCGGCTACACCCTCTTGTATTCTAGCCCCCCCGGAGTCGTAAAGCCCTATAACTGGTACTCCATTCAATATAGCTAGTTCTATAACGCGAACGATCTTGTCAGCGTGAGACTCGCCGATACTACCGCCCATTACCGTGAAGTCTTGGGCATAGATGTAGACTGGTCTACCATCAATTTTACCATAACCGACTACAACACCGTCTCCATAGTATTTGATCTTGTCGAGCCCGAAGTATGTTGATCTATGTGTTCTCATCCATTGTAGCTCCTCGAAAGAACCAGGATCAAGTAGTTTCTCGATCCTATCACGAACCCATAATTTACCCTTGCTTCTCTGAACCTCGATCTTCTCCCTACCACCGCCGAGGATTGATTGTTCACGATATTTCCTAATCTCTTCTAGAAGGTTCTCAAAATCTTTCTCCTCAGACATGTGTATCACAGCACAAGTACTTTTCCTAATCTAAATATTCTCTAAATATTCATTGTTTAAAACAGTACTAGGTAATAAGATTAGTAGTTGATATAAACAAAGATTTTTACTTAACACGTTTAACGATCGTGACTATAGAGTATGTACCAACACCGCCGATGTTCTGGGTAGCAGCTATTTCTGGGTCACTAGCCTTATATCCAGGGAAGTCTCCACGTAGTTGCATAACTGCTTCTACGAACTGGTATATACCAGTGGCTCCTACTGGGTGTCCACGTGCTTTTAAGCCTCCACTAAAGTTGACTTCTGGTTTATCGCCTTTACCGAATCTCCCCTCTTTCCATAGCTTCACCGATTCGCCCTCGCCAGCGAAACCCATATTCTCTAATGCTAAGTAACCAGTTATATGGAATGCATCGTGTAGCTCTACATAGTCAATGTCTTTCTCGGTTACACCAGCCATTTTATATGCATCACGGCTAGCCTTTATAGTTGATTCTAGTTTTAATAACTCCCTACGAGAACCAAGGTCTACGGAATCAGTTGATAAACCCACCCCTGTCACCTCCACTAACACGTCTCTACCTACTGCTTTACTTATCTCACGTGCTCTCTCCTCACCTCTAACAAGTAGTGCTACTGCAGCTCCATCACCTATGGGTGCGCAGTCGAAGAGATGAAGGGGATCAGCTATAAGGGGGCTTTGAAGTATTTTCTCAATAGTGGTTTTCTTTGGTAATTGAGCATAAGGGTTGTAGGAAGCATATTCATGCATACGTAGAGCCCAATAAGCCATGTCCTCGCGTGTATAACCATATTTATCCATGTATAGTCGGGCAACCATAGCATTTAAACCCGTAAAGCTTGTTCCATAAAAGACCTCGTATTCAGCATCAGCCGCTTGTGCTAAAGCCTTAGTAGTCTCAGCGGTTATACCCTCAGTTAACTTCTCAACACCAGCAACTGCTACAACGTCTACAAGCCCGGATTTAACTAGTGAGTAGCCAGCATAGATCGCTGCCCCACCACTACCACATGCTGCTTCTACTTTGAAAGCTGGTATACCACGTAAACCACTATAATCAGCGAGTAGAGCGGCTAGGCTATCTTGCTCCATTAATACACTAGAAGTCATGTTACCGACAATAAGTGCTTGTGGTTTAACACCGCCAGAGTCTTCTACCGCTTTTAGAAAAGCTTCTACGAATAAATCACGCGCACTTTTATCATAGAAGCGCCCGATCTTAGTCACACCAACACCAACAACAAATACGCGCTCCAACCACACCACCATTTGATCAAATCATAAGCGTTAGATTAAGAGCTATTGTATTATATGTAGCAGAGTGTGGGATAAAAACTGTTTTTGTCAAAAAGCCCCTCTTCTTATTAACGTTACATAGCCTTAATTCCTAGTATAGGATAGTAGAGAACCTGTATGTGGGGGTTAGTTGTTTTGAGTAAAATTTATTTGAAACACGAACTAGTCAGATACATTATTCGCCGAGCACTAGGATTACCGGTTGATGATATAGATCTGATAGATATTGTCGGGTCAACGGATTACCCGGTTATGAAGAGAGTAGTTGATAGTATCTCGTCTAAATTGATCACGGAGAAAAATAATCATCTTAGATGCGGATTATGTGGTAAAGGCCCGTTTACTAAGAGGGGATTGTATCTACATATGATGAGGATACATTTCAACGATATACTAGGGCTTGTCGATGAGAAGATCAAGGAGTATAGTAGACTAGAATAATCATTATGTTTTAGTCCTCATATGCATTTCAACAACTATATCAAACTTGATCTTCAAAACCTGTATCTCCTCAGTAGCTTTAGCTGATTGTGTAACATAGTCTTTCTTAAATATTCTCTCGGTAACTATTGTTGGAAACCAGTAAAACAACGCATATTTGATAGCTACTTTGTATAATGGTGCTTTCCTACCAGTGAAGAGATCCGATCTAACAATCGGGTCTATTCTTATCCAGCCCCATGGCGGAATATATGCTACAACCCATCCATGTCCTCCGCCACCAATGAACCTATAGTAGTAGTAACCGCCAGCGCCTGTGTCCTCATATCTATATGATTCACTAATATATACCATACCAGTTTCTAGATATGATGGTATTTTCTTAAGTCGGAGGAGTGTAATTAATAGGTTTGATTGATCATCACAATCGCCAGCACCTTCAATTATGACTTCCCAGGGGAACCGCGGCGGTATCCTTGTAGAATATACTATGCTGTCGTCAAACCATCCTAAAACACCGAGTAGATATCCGAGAGGTTTATTGCTTGTAATCATTCTCTCTAGGTACTTGTTAAGTAGTTTAACAAGTGGATGGCTATAGTTCCAAAGACTCGTGGCCCCAGTCGTTGTTTCATTAATATATGGTTTAAGCTGATCCCAATCCTCAGCTTTAGATAATAATGTGTATGGGTCATTTGTCTTCATAAAATCTAGAACTGGTTCTTGTCTACGCGTCATATTTATGCCGACAAGGTATTCCACACCCACGGAGATCGTGTCTCCGGGTTCAAGTGTCTCATTATAATATGGTGATTCTATAATAAGGTATGTTGAGAAATTAGTTTTACATAAACTATAGTTGTAGTTTACGCCGTTAACCCATGCTTTAACCCTATATATATGTTGATCAGACATTTTAAGGGGGTATTCGAAAACAAGTATATCTGTGTCATTTATAGGTATTGGTTTATCTCCGAGATTAGTCACATTACCATATATTGCTAATGAGATCGTTACATTATCGAAACTAGGCGTAATAAACACGTAACGACTTCCATGCTCCATGTACCAAGTGTTTATAGTGATAATGGGATATACCATGGTTATTGATAAGAGTATAAATAGTAGTAGCGCCTTCATAGCTTATCATCATAAATAATGTATATTAGAGGAGCTTATACAGTTTGCCCACGTATAAATAATGAGGTAGGAGGGAAGGGGGTAGTAAACAAGGTTAAAATAGGAAAAGACTCTGGGAAACTTTTCTCATTACATGTATTTAATTAAAGCTACTTTCGATAAACTATTTAATGCGAGTACTAATGGTTCTACAACCTCACTCTTATCTACTTGTATATCTTTACTCATACGTTCAACTAGCTCCTCAACGGTATGTTCGCCGTCACTTATTAGCCAGACATAATACACTAGTGCTGATAACTCGTATACCTCATTTTCGTTCTTAGCTACATAGAATTTCTCGTTTTCCTCACCTAGGAACAATCCTTGTCTCATTGGTTTCTTTTCCCTTAGATTATCCCATAGCTCTTTAATATTCTCTTGTTCTCCACTCATTATATGTTACCTCCTACCTCTAAATCCTCCTCTACCATATCTTCTACGAGGTGAGTAGTTGTTCATAGGTGCTTTTGGTTCGTCCTCGGGTATGTCCTCGGCCAATGGTGCTTCGCCGTCTTCAAGTTTCTTCACACTTGTAGATTTACCTATGTTTAACTGTACTCTACCACGGAAACTAGATGTCCATGCACCATCGATCTCCACTACATCGCCTTCGTGTAATGTGCCTGCTTTACTACCCCATAACGTTACTTGTACTCTACCAGTCTCGTCCCCGAGGACAGCATTACTTATTGTCCTCATTCCTCTCTTCGTATTTATTATCTTTGGAGGAGAGGTTTCTAGAACCCTCCCCTTAACACTTATGTTTTCGAGATTTGGTTTTAGATCAATTATATGGATTCGAGGTTTGGATTCATTCATTACGGGTTTCGACTCCTTACGATATGCATGGATACCTTATATATGTAACACGGGTTTATAAAGTAATTGGTTGAATAATATGTAGTATTTATTGGTATTATTCATTGAGAACTAGGATACCAATGACCCGATATAGGCTGGTTATTAGGCATGCTCATCTAATTCGAAGTGTTTTTAGATCAATGTCCAATATATCCTGTAATCTACTAATACACTCTTCTAAGTCTCTGCCGCATTTAAACAAGTGGCTATAATCACCAGGTTTATCACTACACCCGAAATTTGGTATAGGTTTTAATTTCTCGACTAAACAACGTGCTAACAATGATTCATAGTCTTTCCCATTATCTTCTATTACCTTATAGAACACCCTCTTAACCGCGACATTATTGTTTTCAAGTAAGTAATCTATATGCCAGAAAAGCCTCTTGACATTACTTAAATGTCTTTTTACTCTCGCATATAATCCTCCAGACCCTTTAGCTGACCCCACGTATACGTATACTCCTCTTGGAACATAGAATTTCTTTCTACGCGTATACACTTCTATGTCTTGTTTAACCTCTAATACTAGAAGGTAAACCCCCGGTTTTTTGGGTAGATTTTTATTATTTATAGGCATTGTATCATGACCTAGCATCGTCTATCTATTATAATATTAATTAGTGCTGAACTATAATTATGTAGATTGGATGTGAAGAGCCCGGTTTTCAGCTGATGCGTGATGAGGAGTTGCTCATCGGATCCCATGGGTAAGTATTGCGCGAATATATGTATCCATGTAGTTTATAAGGGGTGGTGTATCTAGAGTTAAACACTAGAGGCTGATATATGTGAGTCAAGCAATCAGTAACTTATTAGCACGCGCTCACAAATTTGTCGAGGAGCTAGCTAAGCCTTTCGTGGGGCGTGAAGAGGAAGCACGTGTTATAGCCCTAGCTATAATTACTGGTGAACACATCGTTTTAATAGGCGAGCCAGGTACTGCTAAATCAGCTCTAGCACGTAGAGCTGCTGAGCTCATAAATGCTCGTTTCTTTAAATACTTGTTAACAAAGTTCACCGAGCCAGATGAGCTTTTCGGCCCATTGGATATTAATGCTTTAAAGCAAGGCAAGTATGTGAGGATTACTAAGAATAAATTGCCGGAAGCCGAGATAGCTTTTATTGATGAGATCTTTAACGCTAACTCAGCAATACTTAACATGTTTCTAACTATAATGAATGAGAGGATACTCTATGATGGATATAATGAGATCAAGGTTCCACTATGGACTATGATAGCAGCCAGTAACAATGTACCAGATGAACCAGAGCTACAAGCGCTTTATGATAGGTTCTTATACAAGCATTTCGTTAAACCAGTTGGTGAAGACAAGTGGGCTGATCTGCTGGAGGCTTGTTGGAAGATCGAGGCCGGTTTCTATGAAAAAGCTGAGCCAGTACTTACTATGGATGATATTAGAAGCTTAAATAAACTCATATATGAGGTTAACCTAGAGTCTATTAAGGAGAAACTATTGAAACTCTACGCTGTATTCGAGGATCAAGGTATTCATTTAACCGATAGGCGTAAAGGTAAGGCTTTAAAAGCTATAGCTGCTTCAGCATTAATTAATCAAAGAATGGTCGCTAAAGAAGAAGACTTGTTCGTACTTAAGCATATTGCCCCACGTGATTCTGATGAGATGGAGCAAGCATATGCTATATTGCTTGATGAGATCAAGGCTACTGAGAAACATTTGAGGGAGTTGGCGGAGATCGAGTCTAATATCCGGGAGGCTAAAGCCCATATCGCTAAAGTAAGTGATTTCGATCCACGCCTTGTTGATTATCTCCGTAGTTTTGAGACTGTACGTGAACGTGTCCGGAGAATAGCTGAAGAGACTAGCGATGACGTTGTTAGGCAGAGGGCGCTTGATGTTTTAAGTGAGATTAGTGAGGTTATTGAGATGATTAAGAGAAAGTTCATGATCTGAGGACTAAACCATGCCCAAGCCCCCTATTAAGATTGCTTTAAAAGAGAAAATTGCCGGCATCATTAAAGGCATTAATTATGATGATCCGCTCGTTAGATATCGTGGCTCTAAAGTTATGAGGATAACAAGGATTGTAGCAGAGAAAGAAGTTGACTTGCCTCTCTCACTAGCTATTGATGTATTCTATTCATTCTATCTACCAATGCCCATGCTTAAAAACCCGGATGAAATACCTCCAGAGAAGAAACATTTTTATCATTTAATCGAATCTCTTCTACGCTCTAGTTTTATACACGATATACGTAGTAAAACGGTTGTAGACGCGTTAATGAGTAGTGTAGCCGCTAGCATATTCTTAGCCGAGTACGAGAAGATCGAGGAGAGTAGAAGACTTAGTGGTAAACAACAAACACCGGGCGAGGCCGAGGAGAAGAATATACGTAAAGATGTCGAGAAAATAGTTTCTAACCTAGCACGTGATCTAGAGAATGTTAAGAAGCTTAGAACCCTGATCGAGGGTGAGCAACCAGGTAGTATTAGTATGATGGCTTACGAGGAATATGGGCCCGAGTTGATAAAACTTGCTAGGAATCTTGAGGTTAAGAGGATTCTAGAATTGTTAACTGGTATTAAGCCTTGGAGTATCTCTATTGAGAGGAAAAAACAAAAGTTTAAGCATGGAGAGATCATGGGCTATGATATTGGGAGGGACATTGAGAGACTAGTACCATCTATACTTGCTTTACCAGATGAACTGTTTTATCTAAAGTTTCTAGAGGGTAAACTACTGCTTTACCAGAAAGTACTTACGCAGGGTAGAGGCTCACTATATGTTTTACTAGATAAGAGTGGTTCTATGGATGGCTTGAAAATGACATGGGCTAAGGCAGTAGCTTTAAGCCTATATATGAGGGCTGTCCGTGAACGTAGGGATTTCTACTTCCGGTTCTTCGACAGTATACCATATCCGTTGAGTAAAGTTGACCGAAGACCTAAGGCTGGCCAAGTAATTAAGCTCATAGACTATATCGCACGCGTAAAAGGTAGTGGAGGCACCGACATTACCCGCGCTATCATAACTGCTTGTAACGATATACGTAGTGGCTTAGTGAACGAGGTTAACGATATAGTGCTTATAACGGACGGCGTGGACCGTATAGCTGAGCAGTTGATCAGGCATAATTTGAAGAAAGCAAATGCTAGGTTGATCACCGTAATGGTCTTAGGTAATAATAGGAGTTTAAGAGAGGTATCGGCAAAATACTTCGCAGTAGCAAAACTTACTCAAAAGAACATATTACAAATAATAGAGGCAAGCTAACTTTTCTACACACCTTTATATGTGAAGCGTATCCTTAATACGCAAAATACTTAATACATGGAGCATGAAATAGTATTAGCGGCTGGAAATAAGTTGTCGAAGGACAACTTATGAAGCTTTTAGAGAGCATAGGTCTCTAGAGGATCTATGGTTTCTAAAAGTGTCCAGCCGCTGCCTCTCCCTTTTGTAGGGGATTATCGCTCCTACGGGGGAGAGGTTTTAATGTCTCCTCTACCTATTTACAAAGGGTTAATATACTGTGTTTAAATATTACTATTAACTTGGTGTAGTTATTGAGCGAGGAAGAACGTATCGTAGATCTAATTATCGGTTTCATACGTGAGAGTGGTAACGAAATATTTTCTAAGAAACCGGGTAAAGTCGCCGATAATGTTATGAAGGGGGTTAAACAATATGGTATGGCGGCTAAGTTTTATCTACGTATGTACTGGGATACTATTGAAGAGTTTTTCAAGAACCGCGACAAATTTATTGAGAAAATCAGTGAGCGGGATAGAGAAGTATATGAGGCTATAAATACTCATCGTGAGTGGTTTAACGAGTTTCTAGATAAGTTATATGAGAGTTTGAAGGTATTCGCGGGTAAATGATTCTTTTTTACCAAAAATACCATGGTATACGTATGTTAAATAAGCCATTGCAGCGAATCCGATGAATCCAGAGAATAATAGGCTATTGGCTGGGCCTAACTTTGTGTATAGAAAACCAGCTATTAGAGATGATGTTGCAAGTCCAAGGTTTTCGAACATTCTTTGAAAACCGGTTGCTCTCCCCCTGATCTCTAATGGTAATATATGTGTTAGCATTGTAGATATTAGTGGCCATAACAATGCATTACTGATCGCGCCGGCCATAACTGCTAGTGCGAGCAATACTGGGTCATACCTCCCCATGTACCCGGGTATGGCCATTAATATTTGTGATAAAGCAAGCGATGTACCACCCACTACTAAAACTAGCTCTTCCTTAACATTACGTGATACAGCTAATACAGCGGCTAATACTATTGATACTGCCGTGGACAATGTTGTTAATAGTCCCCAATCAGTTTTTGTAGCACCAAGTACTTCAACCACATATATACCACCATATGTTTGTGCAACAGCAAATGTTAATGGTGATAGAAACCCGGTGAAAACATATATTTTTAAAGCATTGATCACGGCTTTCCTATACTTGAATAATTCGCTTATTGAGTCTATAACATTAAATTCTCTACCTCTAGATACTGTCATTGTTTCTCTTAAACCCTTAATTCTAAGGATGAGAACTATAGCACTGATCGTGCCAGCAATTAAGAATCCTATACGCATACCAGTTAAACCATACATATCATATAATACACCGCCTATGATCGGCATGAAGAGCCAAGGTATATTAGGGAATGCTTGAAGTATTAGAAACCCTCTCAACGTCTTATCACGCGGTAGTGAATCCATAATTATAGCTGTAAGTGCTGGTTGATAGAAATGCGCGGCTTCATCGATAATCCATAATATTGCCAGTTGTGGCCAATTCTGTACAAATGCGTAGCCGAATTGTGTAAACACTATCAATGATGTACCAAGTACTATTGTTTTTACACGACCAAGATAATCTGTCATAAAACCGCCGAATACTGTGAGGAAAGCTAATACATACATACCAATAGATTGAACTAATGCTATCGAGAAATCATCGGCATCTAGTTCTTTGGCGTAGATCTTGAAGAATGGAAATACAAGTGCACTGCTTAACCCGAAGAGAAACCATGAAAAAGCCATTATGCCAACGTTTCCACTGAGTATCTCTCTAAGCTCTCTAAAGCCACTAGCTAATGCTTTAGCCATGGTAGCGTCACCATATATCCCCATACTTACCAATTTATATTGGCTACCACGTCTTCTAGAAACACAATGCTAGCTATTATACTTAGTTATCGACCCACTATTACTTAGTGTAAATATTTTTGGTTGAAGACTAGGTGAGATATAGGTATTAGGATGAGAATTGTTAGTGTACCTAGCATGGGATATATTGGTATAAGAGGGTCACGATTATATACGATATAGACTTTTCTATAAACTAATGTGATGTTTTGCTTAACACCACTAACTAACACTAACCTATATTCCCCGCTGGATAATACTTTATCATAGACAATACTATTATCGATCACACTATGTTCTATAATCTCATCTCCTTGCATTAAATATAGTTCAGCCGATCCTTTAACGCTAATATGTATTATTGACTTATTTTTAATTATATCTAATAAGCAGATCTTTTGATTATAAGCTATAGTACATGATAAAGGCTTATGCAATTCAATAACATAAGCGTTTGAGACGGGTTTTTCTAATACAAAAATATATAAGTATATCGATAAGACAACAATAGTGAGTAATATTGTTAAAACTATGTATCTTCTTATATGGTTTAACTTGTATAGTCTACGGCCTAAGAGGAGATAATATATTATCGCCAGAATAGAGGAGAAGAAGGTAAACCATTCAAGACTATACGATGAGACACTAATTACACAATACTTATCTATGTTTGTAGAGAAGCCAGTTATTAAACCATAGGCTGTATAGATTATCGTCTTATTACTTGTAACATTATAGATTGATATTCTAGTTGCAAACTTGTATGGTGGAGGGTAGATTATCGTATCTCCATACATGTAGTCGCCTATATGAACATGGTTAGAAACTATTATATTAGCTATGATTAGGGAAACGAGTAAAGCTATAAAAATTATCCAATAACATATAACGCCTTTATTAAACAATATATCATCGCCGAGTTAGCCGTTAATAATTAGTAGATAGCACTATGATCGTTGACGCGAGAGCGGCTAAATCTCTTGGGTTATTAGAATCTAATATGTCCTCGATGAGAAGACTACCACCCATATAACCTAATTTATCAAGCAACCCTCTGATCAAGCTACTATATCTACTTAACTCGTATGAGCTGTAGGCGTCTTCACTCGATTTCTGCAAAATATATGTTGTTATAAGTAGTTCTTTGAGAAGCTCAATATCCACTACATCTTGATCCCATAGTTTCTTATTAATATTTCTTGAAACCTCTTCAACAAGCCCCGGAATATATTTTATCGGAGCCAATGTGTTAAGCCATTTATTAACGAGATACCATATTGTCTTCTTTGCATACTCTTTTTCTTCATTACTCGATACTATTTTATGATAGATCAGTATAGATGATAGTAAGTCGCTTAATGCTTCAACTAAGGATAAGTTATGTGGTTTCTCCTCATGTTCTCCAATAGCCATGTTTGCTTGTTCTTTATGAATACTAAAAACATCCATGGCCGGGTATCACCTATAGTGTTAATTCAAGAAGAGATTTCCTTAAATTACTTAGGAGTTAATACTTTATTATAACAGTATTGTGACCGAATATATCGTTAAGTATATTATAGTACATGCTATGAAATTCCCTATAGCCACCGCTATTACTGATCTAGTCTTATCTAAACCTAGTAAATACGATATAAGAGAACCAGTCCATACACCAGTACCCGGTGATGGTATAGCCACGTACAGTATAAGGCCTAAATATACTATTCTATATCTTGTTACCTGCTTTGCTCTCCTACGTATTCTAGCAATTATAGCTACGTATATCTTGTTTATCCACGATACACGGTTCACGATCTTCTCCT
This sequence comes from uncultured Desulfurococcaceae archaeon, assembly GCA_964625205.1. GTDB lineage: Archaea > Thermoproteota > Thermoprotei_A > Sulfolobales > Desulfurococcaceae > CAZVAW01. Next base: position 4,667 of record CAZVAW010000033.1, on the reverse strand, counting down.
CTAACCAGCCAAGACCATATATTATGGGTATTGATGGAAGAGTGCTTGATAAGAATATTAAGAGAAATATAGAGAAGCCTTGATAACCGAGTACATAGGCTAGGGGAAATGCTCCACGAGCTTCAATACCGGGTGCCAGCGATAATAGTATTATAAAAAGTATTTCAACGTTCATATCGTCAACTATCTCTCAACACTAATTAGATTTTAAGAAGAAATGAGGGTTTTGGTTAAAAAACGTTTGTATATGTGGTTATTACGGCTGGGTACAGTATCTCGAATACATATAGTCCTTCTGACTCATAGTACATGTACAGGCCTTCAGCATGCCATGGGTACCTATAGTTTAGCAGTATAACGTCTATTTCTGGCTTATCACTAACATTTACCGTGACCGGTATTGTGTAGTGGAAGTATTTGCCAGCTATTATTAATCCGATGTAGTAGTTCGTCGTATAAGTTAATAGATAGTATGTCGTATTAGTTATCAAGCCTTCACCGTATAGGCTGGTCGGCATATACGTATACGTCCCTATTAGTGGATATGTTGACGTGGAATTCGTATCTACGTATAGCTCGGTAAATAAGAATGGCGTGTAAGCGCCTGCTTTGAACTCGAACTCTATATATCCGGTTGAAGTTTCTCCTACACGGCTTGTTTCAACATATTTCGCGTTTGCCTTAACCGTTATGATCCTGAACACTACTCTATCTTCGATGAACCTACCACTATAGCTTGTGAAACCATATATTAGTTTGTAGACTCCATATATTGTTATTGGTCTAACATTCTCATAGGCTGTAAACATAGTGTATATTGGCGGATATATTGAGAGACTAAGTATGTTTATCTCAATGCTTCTAACCGGTAATGCCCATTTAACGGGTAGATACATTCTAAGTTTACCGTGCATTTGATCTCTTAGACTTGGGTTATAGACCATTCCTAGATCATATGCCAACTTATATGATGCGAATAAGTTGGGGTAGCCAAGCTCATTATATGGTCCACCAGGTGGTATTACTGTGAATGCCAAGTCTGTAGCGTATCCGGAACCCCACCTAGCTATGAATAACACGCCTGTTATCTCGGGATCAGTGATCATTATTGGAAGCATTCTCCAGTCACAGCCTTCCCAGACACCATATACTCTGTCATAGACTCCTCTTAGTTTAAATGGATCGTATCTATATTGTGATGGGTATAACCCGATTAAAGTTGTTGAGACATTATCTATGATCAGTGGCACTAGTATTGAAGCTGGAACTACTATTCTAGTTGTCGGGGTATCTATTACAAGGCCTATCTCGCGGACACCGGGTAATGCGTCACTGGGTATGTGTACCGTTACTGTTACATTAGCTACACCCGTAACCTCCACGGTGCTGGGTACTGTGATAATGTCAGACTCTACATATTTATAGGATTTAATAACTACTTTGACATGTACTGGTGTAACGTTCTCAGCTTCCGAAGGCACTAGAAGTACTCTGAGATACCCTTGTATTCGCTCACATGGCCTAGCTATGGTTAATGTTGTTTCAACACCAATCCTATAATCATCTATAATATAGAATACCTCGTTTCCTTCGGTTATTCCATTATGGTTGAAGTCTCTCCAATCATATACTACTACGGATAACGCGTGGTTTTCATCAACTGGTGTTACTGTAAACTCGTATGGTTTATATGTGAGGTTTTCAAGTAATACTATGATCTCCATATAGTCTGAATAACTATATGCATATCTTGGTATTGTAAGTCTTAATAGATCTTTAAAGTTATAGACGCCGTCATATGCAACATACTCCTTATACTCTACAAGCTCGCGAGCCTCTAGCTTAGCCTCGCCAAAACCAACTAGTGTTAATGTGAAGTTCTTAATAGTACCCGGCGGTGCTACTGTATAGTAGGCTGTATCGTATAATGCTTCTGTCAAGTTTAGGGCAACTAAGCCATACATATTTAGATAGTTTTCAAGAAAAGCTTCACGGATACCGTC
>CAZVAW010000033.1:0-2564 GCA_964625205.1 uncultured Desulfurococcaceae archaeon | reverse complement strand
CCACGACTACTAAATACTGCTATGTCATCATATAAGCCGTTACGTCCCCAGTTCATTGTAAAACCATACCATGTTGAGGCACCAACTGTTATTAATAATAGTCCAGCACTAGGTGAACTAACAGAGCCGTATCCCGGGCCTTCATTACCAGCCGCGAATACTAGGATTACTGGTTCTCCGACCATGTAGTTTCTAGTGATTACTATGTTCTCGTAAAACGCTGTCGCTATATCTGAGCCTGGAGCGTTTTGTGCCCAGAACATTGTGTATATGTATCCCCAACTATTACTGATCACGTCCGCTCTCCTAGGCCCGTATGGGCTGAATTCTAAGTAGGTTAGGTTATTGTATGTAGTGAATACTGGCTCATAGCCTGCTAACCATAGTTCTAGATATTGGTCGTCAGTAGCCCAAAACATTTCCCCAGTAGCGATCTTAGCATCTGGCGCTACGCCTTTAATAGGGACACCACCATATATTGGGTAAACCACCCTACCACGGCCAGCTATTAATGTCGCTACACTTGTACCGTGTCCCTCATGATCATTCATTAATGCGAGGAAACGGCCCGTGTAATCCCATCCTCTATAATAGCCTGGCGTACCTAGTGTTAATGTATTGTTTTCAAGCTTAGCTGTAACTAAACCGATCGTGTCCAGGTAATAACCAGCTATTGTTCCTAAGGCGAAATCATAGATCCCGTCTCCATCAAAGTCTCTAGCAACAATCTCGTTTCCAGGCCCGAACCATGGTTCATCAACAATACTATAGTCTAACCATGAGGGATCAGGTTCTCTCCATGTAGTATAATTCAGTGTCTGATTCTCTACTTGACGCATTATTGTTAATAAGTAGTAGAATGCCGTGGATAGATCGAAGTATACATGGTCATATTTGCCCGGTTCTTCTGAGTCGACCATTACCGCTGGAACTAGAAGTTTTAGCATAACTCCTAATCTATAGTCTAGATAGTTGTAGAGAGCAAAACCTACATGGTAGTATCCACTAGCACTTGTAATATTCCCTACTGTCAAATTGAATCCTGGCTGTACTAGGTAGATCGTTATATTACCAGATGAAGCTGTCTCGTAAGGGTCGAATACTGGGAAGGCGAGATTAGCTATATTTAATGTACCGTTTACACTAGTTACGTTGGCTGTGAATAGTACTATTCCGTTATCAATAGATAATATGAGTGGGTTTCCATCTTGATCTCTAGCGATAGCGTCAAGCCCTAGATCGGGGTTTGAGAAATCAACACCAGTATCAACAATACCAACTACTACGCCTTTACCAGTGATACCATATTTCTCCCAAACCTCTGGTACTTGTAATACCTCAAATGATGGGAGATAACCACCGCCTCCATAGACTTGACCGTATTTGGGTTTAAGACCTAGTTTATTAAGCAAGGTCTTAGCATGGTCTTCTACTTTGATCAATTTACTAAATGGTATATCTACCATGATCTTATATATGTGCGGGTTTTTAGCAAGGGTTTCTAGTTGATCGTTTGTTAAGTATACATGGTATAATGCTTTATCATTTGGATAATCAAGCTTACTAACTAGTTTTACCGAGTTCCTAGCAATAAATTCAGTGGTTTTTTCATCAGCATCAGCTGATACTATGTACTTCCTAGCACCACTATAGAGTTGATACTCCCCGATGATCTTAGACCCCATTGTTACCAGTACTGATCTGCTGAATTCATGATTCTTTACCAATTCTAATGTCTTCCTACTCGGTAGTTTTTGACGCCAATAAGGATCGATTACATAGTTATCATTACTACCATTTATTCTCGCATGATAGGTTACCGCTGTAACTGGTGTTATAAACGGCGATATTATTATTAGAGCAAGTAATGTAAAAGCTAATAGTCTATGCATGGTACAACACCTATATTTTATAGAATATATGTGGCATATTAAAATAAGTTTACACCATACTATGGGAGCTGCTTTTATACAGAGTCAAAGGTTGGAAAATCTAAATCGGGTTTTCACGTATAAATGGTTTAACATTTATAATAATTTGCTTCTTATCAACGATATAACCCGCTGAGACTAGATTTACTATGATATAGTTTTCACCGCAGGTTTTAGGTATATATTTGATCTCTCTAGAATATCTAGTATTTGGTTTTATTCTCAAAGGTTTACCTTGTTCATCAACCATAGTCCCAGAACCTATTAGTTGTATCGTTAAATATGCTTCTTTATTAAGATCATTCACAACCTCGACAACAATTGTTGATTCAGTATTCTCGTATGACTCACTAGTTGTTTTAACATCCTTGATCCTTATACGTGATAACCTATCATCAAGTACGTCATTAGCTTGTTTAAGCCAAGCATCTATGATCCGGGGGCTCCAGAATTCTGCCCACCAATAATCACTATCAAGTGCATGCCAAAGAGCCCATCGTATTTTCTCACAGTATTCGTCACGACCCATTATTATCCTCTCATAAGCTTTTAGTTTTCGATAAGACTCATATACTTTAACCCAGTATTTCTCGTGATCACTTACTTCGCCACGCCATTTACGGAAAGTACCTA
>CAZVAW010000032.1:2625-17169 GCA_964625205.1 uncultured Desulfurococcaceae archaeon | reverse complement strand
ATCCCAAGTATATTCTCATCCTCACTCTCGCCTAAGACAACTGGTGAATGTCTTTCACCATAACCTGGTAGCTCTATAACTGCTTCCGAAACCCATCTCTTGATCACAGTACCATCTGCTAATATGAATTCAAATTCATCTAATGGTTTAAGACCTAGTTTCTTCCAAACATCTTTTTTCAAAACAGTATAAGTTGCTCCAGAATCTACTAAAAACCTTACACGCACACTTTTACCATTATGTTTCACTATACCATCAATATATACTAGCCCCATTAACTCCCCCGCCCCTACTCTCAAGATTCTCCAAATATTAAAGTTGTTTATGGAATTATTTATTATGTTTGAAGAATCATATAGCTTACCATGATTATAAATTAGTATTTAACCGGTGGATCGTGGGTTGAGGAAAGCAGTTGTTATCGGGCTTGACTGCGCCCCTCCTAGGATACTATATGATGAGCTACGCGATGAATTGCCAGTGCTTGGTAGACTCGTAGGTGATGGTGCTCGCTATGTTATGAGGTCTGGCCACCCACCTATAACTATCCCAGCATGGGCTGTCATGGCTACTGGTAAAACAGCCGGGGAACTAGGCATGTATGGTTTCCGCCACCGCAAACCCGGTAGCTATGACGAGATCTACATAGCTAACTCGAAGATGCTTCGCGAGAAACCATTATGGGTTGAGCTAGGCAGGATGGGCTATAATAGTATCGTCGTGGGCGTACCACCTTCTTATCCACCACAACCAATACGTGGCTACTTGATCAGTGATTTTATAACACCAGACCCGAGTAAACCATATACTTGGCCCCCTGGCCTTAAGAAAGAGATCGAGGCCTTGGCCGGCCCCTATATATTTGATGTCGTATACCGTAGTGAGGAGAAAGATCGGATCGTGAAAGAGCTTTGGGAGATGACACATCAACATTTCAAGGTATTGAAATACCTCGTGACTAGTAAGAAGTGGGATTTCATATGGTTTGTGGAGATCGGTGTTGATCGTGTACATCATGCTTTCTGGAAATACTGGGATAAACAACACCCACGCCATGTTGAGAACCAGTATTCCGAAGTAATACCGAATTACTATAAAATGCTTGATAAGGAGATCGGTGAATTTCTAGAGAAGATACCGAAAGATACAGTGATCTTTATAGTAAGTGATCATGGGGCTAAGGCTATGAAAGGAGCATTCGTGATCAACCAATGGCTTGAGGAGAAAGGCTATTTAAAACTAAAACGTAAACCAGAAAAACCAGGTACTAGGTTAACACCAGATCTCGTTGATTGGGAACATACGGTAGCATGGGGTTGGGGAGGATACTACTCTAGGATCTTCATAAACGTTAAGGGACGTGAACCAAAAGGTATAGTACCACCGGAGAAAGTACCGGAGGTTATAGCTGAGATTAAGGATGAGATTAGGAAGATCAGAGGGCAGAGTGGCGAGGAGTGGAAAAACGCTGCTTATACACCACAGGAGATATATCCGATTACACGTGGTGATCCACCAGACCTAATGGTTTATCTTGATGATCTAAGTTGGAGGGCCGCTGGTACACTTGGTTGGGACACGATCTACTTACCAGAAAACGATACTGGGCCGGATGATGCTGTGCATGACTGGTATGGTGTATTCACAATATATGATCCAGAAGACACTATAGAAACCGGAGATAAAGGCGTAATAGATATTACCAGCATTAAAGACAAAATATTAGAGACTATGTTTCAAAGAAAATAAATAAGGTGGCTAAGACAACTCAGGAGATAAACATTACATATTACATACTTCAAAGAATGGATTACTTTACTATGTTTTCTAAATTTCTACTAGAACACGATCCTTTTCCCAGGCTTCTCAATCCCTATTAGTTAAACTTAAAGATAGATGATGATCAATGCTAGACAATATAGAAAGAACATAGTTAATAGGTAGAAGAGTAGTGTCGCTGATAATAGTTTATTCTTTGTAACCCTCTTGGTTTTAGATAAGTACTTGTAGGTAAGCATGGGGATTAATACATATGTGACTAGTATTAAGTGATTCCATATCGTGAGCCCAGTAAGAAGTGATATCAAGTATCCATAGTTGTGGCTTAAAGTATAGCCAGGGTTTCTAGCTCCATTCACTAATACTATGCGATAGAATGGAATAGTTAATACGAGACCCATTAAAGTTGATAAAAGTAGTTGCATGTAAAGACCCATATATGGTGCGATATTATAGTCCACTACACCCAAGTTAAAGGCTACTACGAATAATACAAAGCTAGCATAAGGTATTAGGTTTCTAGTTACATAATTCCCTTTACCGCTTTTATTTAATAAATATATTATTACATAGTATATGAGGAGAGCAGGAACTACTATAACGAGGTATATGTAGCTTAGAAGAGGAAGTGCTTTGATCATTGATCTGTAAACTTGTAGCGTTAAGTCACTTGAAGAGCTTGGAACGCCTATTAAGTCGTTCTTAATATTACTAAGCTCAGCCATTCTTTTTTCATAAACATATAGTATACCGGGTATATCAAGTAATATTCTCATAGACTTCCCGCCGTTAGACACTCTAATATCTAGCTCATCCATAAGATCGTCTCCGAGATCATCGATCATCCTCCATACTCTCTTGTAATCGCTTGAGTTTGTAAAGTATATCTCAATACGCGTATTCACACCCTCTAGGAACTTAGCTGGATTTTTCTCTGTTTCTGCAAAGGGGTCTATGATACTTTCCAGTGATTTATCAGTTATTATGAATATAGTTAACTCGACTTCTCCTTTGTTAATTTTATCGATCACAAGCGGGTAAATTATCTCGTCAGTCTTAAAAACATATTGTTGAACAAGAGTTAACGCGTTCTTAGCCCTAACAATACCTATTGCAAAATATCTCCAACCCTTATCTAGATAGTATTTTATGGTTTCATTAAGCTCTTTAGGAATCTCCCCCTCATACCCCTTCTCTAATAGTATTTCTCTAAAAATATCGATACTAGCCTCCCTAGTCTCTATTAGGGATATGTTATAGTATTTTGAGAGAAAACTACCAAGCTCACTATACTCTCCTCCTCTCCCGAAATATAGACGCATCCCCTTCATAACAAGTCCTAAGTTAATAGTATCGTATTGCACAACAGACATTAAAGCTACAGATTTCTCAACAGGGGCTATCGAGGAAGCTAATGGTTTACTAGGTAGTGGGAAATAATATATCAGGTCGACTGTATCATTAATATTCTCGAAAGCAAATGTAGTTAGTACTAAGAGGTATTCAAGCCCATTACGATAAACGATCACAGCCGTCTGAACAGGTATACCTGTAAAATATACGTCTCCATGCCATACAATAAATGAACCAGAATCACTTTCAACGGTAACGGGTATAGTTAATAGTAATACTATAATTGATACAAGTATAGCCTTAAACTTCATGATTCATCAAATAAATTATCTGCCAATACTTCTAATAAGTATTGCCATAAAACCATATTTATAGTCTTCCTAAATCCTTCATAGGATCAGTGGATAGGGTTGGTTTTCTCTGTAATTATAGAACTTTCATCTACATTTAAAATATTAGGATAAATAATTATCTACGAGGTTTAGAGCCTATGCATTTAGCTCTTAAACCGTATATGTGGAATAATGGATGGCGAGTAATATGTCGAGAGAAATTAGAGCGTTAATAGTAAGTGGGTCGCCGAGAACCGAGAGTAATAGCTTACTATTAGCTGAAAAAGCCGCGTCAATACTTAGGAGTAGAGGTGTTAATGTAGAGATTATTGAGTTGAGAAGATATAGGATTCTCGACTGCATTGGTTGTAGGAAATGTGTCGAGTTTAAGAAATGTTGTATACAAGATGATATGACTAAGAAGATAATACCAGAGCTACTTAAAAGCCATATCATAATAGTCTCTAGCCCCGTCTACTTCGACAATGTATCCGGTCTTGTCAAGAGATTTATTGATAGAACATGGTGTATCCGGGGTTTTCTACGTAATAAGGTTCTTGGAGCAATAGTTGTTGGGAGAGGATATGGGCTTGACACAGCCATATTAGCGATATATAGTTGGGGGCTTAAACACGAGATGATCATATGCCATAGGGGAGTTAGAGCACACGCATATGATTATGGAGAAGTACTTACTGATAAAAGAGCTCTAGAGGATTTAGAGAAAATGTGTTTAAGACTCTATGAAGTTACAAACATGATCCATCATCACATGTAGTACTCTCCATAAATTCTAAACATCATTAAAATAAACACAGTATTTATAGATGTAACTTGATTCTCTCAAAAAGATAGAGGTAATAGTAATAACTATGTGAGTATAATTATCCTATTTAGAGTGAGTATTAATTTTAATCAATAGAGTCCTATGGTGGTTATATGGGTTATGTACGTGTAAAGGGATTTATCGCTAATCCTGAGAAAAAGGATCAAAGGCTTGAAATAGAGTTTATAGCCGATACTGGTGCCATCTATACGGTGATCCCAGAGAGTATCTCGAGGAAACTAGGGCTTAGCATTATGGGTAAGCGAAGGTTTAAAATAGCCAACGGTAATATCGTTGAATATCCTGTCTCAGAAGCATATATTGTTGTAGAAGATAGAGGTGTCACGAGTTTAGTAGTTATAGGGCCGGATAATGTATCGCCTCTACTAGGGGTTACGACGTTAGAATTACTTGGTTACCAAGTAGATCCAGTGACGGGAAAGTTGAAGCCACTTGAGCTTATGATTTTATGAGGATAGGAAGCTGGAGTTAAAATAAGTAGAGATATATTATTGCCAGTATTACCGCTATTATTGCTGGTATTAATGCGTATTTAAATAACACGTATAGTGCTTGTTCTAGGCGGTAACGGCCGAAAGCGTTCCTGATCACTGTTGCTATGAATACTACTGCTAAGTATTTAATGATCAATACTATTATGCCAGGTATTGATAAGTGTGGAAACGGGTAGGGGCCTCCTAGTATGAGATACACGATCGTTAGTGCTGTAACCGCTACATCTACATCGTGTAATAGGCTAGCTATTCCTAGTACTGGGCCGGAAAACTCTGTCTCGAAACCAGCTATGATCTCCTGCTCAGCCTCTGGTATATTGAATGGGTTGAACATAGCCTTAGCTTGTAGTGTCACGATCGATGCTATAAAGGCTAGTATTAATGGTATAACCGTTAATGGGTTTACCCAGTATCTCCAGATATTAGTTGAGGTAACGTATATGCTATAGACTGGTGTATAATTAGAGCTTACAAGCATAACCGGCACTAGTAGGGCCGCGAAATAAGCTGGCTCCATAATGGTTATGAATACTAGTAGACGTGATACACCAATACTAGTATAGGGGCCTGGCATAGCGAGTGACATAAGCACTAGTGAGACTGGTACCCATATACTGATCATGTAGATATATACTAGGAAATCATAGGGCCCGGCTATCCGGAGTGGGCTTAATGGGAAGAACAATAATACCGAGATCGCCGCCGCTATACCTAGTAATCCGAAGAACTTGGCAAGACCTGGCATACTGTAACGGTGTATTACTTCTTCTTTAACATGTACTAGTTTGATTAGATCGGCTAGTGGTTGTAGCATTCCAAGTGGGCCTACATAGGTTGGCCCCATACGTTTTTGTAGTCTACCACTCCATTTCCTCACGAGATACTGTGTGAATAAAGCTAATGCTATGGTAAATAATACTCCGGGGAATACTATTATTGAGAAAAGCCATAGCGGTATTTCCTCGATCATCGCATTCACCCCTTAACACCTACTATCAAGTACGTGATCACGACTAATAATGTGAGTATTATGAGTAAACCATACCATGAAACCATAAACTCGGCCCAATCCATGAGACTACCAGTATGCATTGTCTCGGTTAAATAACTATATATTGTCTTAGCGAATCTCTTGATAAAATTCCAGTATAGGTTTAATGGGCTTGGCGTCATAGACTTAACTATCTCCTCACCCTCCCCAGCAAGATATACACTTGTTACTCTCCTAGCCCTAGGTCTTAACACGTAGTAGAGTAGCGCTAGAATAGCTAATGCTACAACCATGTTTATAGACGCGGCTATAGTTACATCGATCGGGTTATCATAGGCTATTATCTCGGTAAACATGGTTATACACCCCATAGGATCTCACGAATAGACTCGTATGCATCACGGTAAAGCATGTAACCATATGTTGTGAGCGAGTTATTTATGAGGGAGTCAAATACTCCGTAGAGATATGTAAAGGATATACCAAGCACTAATAAGATCACGGCGATCAAGGCTAAATAGTATTTAAACCACCCCACTTTAACCACCTTATACTCTTTCGCTGGTACACTAAATACTATGGAGTATATTGCTTTAGCATAACCCGGTACACTCAACGCTGAGACAATAACTATACCTATGGCCGGCAATACTTGGCCAATAGCCATGTATGCTTGATACATCAATAGTTTTGAGAAGAAACCAATGAATGGTATAGCCCCCATGAGGTTGAGGAAACCAGCTATGAAAGCAGCGCTTACCAACGGGTATTTACGACCAACACCACGCATGTCATCCATGATCTTAGTCCCACTAGCTTGTATAAATACTTCTGAGGAGGAGAATATTAGTAGTTTACTAAGACCATGGGCAATAATATGTGTCGCCACCGCTACGAAAGCTATTCTTAGGATCTCGTCGCCAGGTGCGGCGAAACCTATTGATAAAGCCATGAATAACAAGCCTATATGGCTTACCGAACTATAACCAAGTAGTCTCTTAAGATCGCTTTGAATAAGCATCATTAGAGAACCAACTACTCCACCGATAAAACCTAGTATTAGTAGGATAACGAGTATTACGCTACGATAAACATATCCTAACGGTGATTGATCGGGGAATATTGTGTAGAGGAAACGTATAACCGCATATACTCCAACGATCTCTGATAAACTAGACAATGCCGCTGAGACCGGGGTTGGTGCTTCACAATATGCGTCTGGTAACCAGAAGTGGTTAGGGAATAATCCTGCTTTGAATGTGAAAACCCATAACGCTAGTGATACCGCTAAAGCCGATACTAGTATAGCGGCTCTAGCTAATTCCTCTGCCTTAAGCATACCATATAGTTTTATATTAATATCTAATAAGTCAGCCATGTTGAGCGTTCCATAGAATCCATAGATAACCATGACGCCGATAAAGTATATCGTGGTAGCGGTAGCACCTAGTATTCCATACTTTATAGCCGCTTCTACTGAGCCAGGGTTATTCTTAAAATAAGCTATTAATCCATAGACGGAGATCGATAGTACTTCTAGCATTACGAATAAGTTGAAGATATCACCCGTGTAGAAACAACCTAGTACTCCAGCCGCGAATCCTAGGAATAATGTATAATACCATTCCGGTTCATCAAGATTTCTATTATACCATGCATTGAACAACATAAGGCCCAGTAATACCCAGCCAGCATATAGCCCTAGTAATGCATTGAAAGAATCTATCTCATAAGATATACCAACTGGTGGTGGCCAGCCTCCGAAAGCATATACTATTGGTTTACCAGTACTTGACACATCTATATATATGATCGTGGTACCGAGTACTATGAGCAACGTTACTACTAGTGAATATGCTAGTGGAAACAACTTATTCTTCACAATCTTTGAAGCTAATGGTAAAATGAAAGCAAATATAGCTGTTAACGGAACTATAAGGCCCGCGAAATCATATGCAAGCCCATGTAATAGTCCCTCCACCATATATCACCTCATGGTTAATCGAATATCTTACGTGAAAACTTCTCAAAAGTTTCAGATACATGTTTACGTGCTTCATCTGGTTTAACCGATTTAACATTGATCCAGTGTACATAGTATACTTTCTCCTTAGGATCGATATCTACTACTACAGTACCAGGTGTATTAGTGATCGAGTTAGCCACACTAGTTATAGCGTAGTCTGTCTCTACAGTATATGGTATTTTAATTATACCTGGTTTAACCGGCATACGTGGATGCAGTATCCTATACATAACGTCTAAATGTGCTCTAACCTCTGCTACGAAGAAGTAGTAGAGAGCATATGCTATTAACCAAGCCCATCTAACCGGGTTAAACACTTTACTAGGCTTTTTAACCATGAATTCAGAGAATAAGACTCCAAGTACAACAGCCGTTATAATACCCGCCACTATATCATACGCTGACACACTACCACTGAATATAATATACGTTACAAATACAAGCAACGCCACCACAAAAGCGCTCCCGATCCTCATGTCTCTCACCCTTTAAGCCTCTTAATCTCACGTACATCGGTTGTACCATATAATCTATAGATCTGGAGTGTTAGGAATACTAGGAACAATGTAACCGCTAAACCAATAACTACGGCCGTCAAAACAAGTGCTTGTGGTAGGGGATCAACTGCTCTAGTTACAAATTCTCTTAACTCATGAGTATTGAATGATGTATAGTTTACTAGGACTGGCGGGATCGATGGTTTTTCCGGTGAAACCCATCTACGGTAACCTAGTATTATGGCGAAAGTATTAGCTGTATCACTAAGTATTGTTAACGCTATAATCTTCTTGATCAAACTAGGTCTAAAGAATATACCATAGAGTGCTAAGCCGAGATTTACTATCATAGCAGTAATTATTAGTGATAAGAAATACGTAACCGGGTCGATCATTTCCCACCACCTCCTCTCTTATATACTCTCTCAGGTATGACAAGAAGAAGTAGTACGATCGTAAAACCAGCCATTACCGCTAGGAATTCCGAGAGGTTGAAAAACCATAGAGTACCACTGATTAATTGGCCGTCAATATAAGCTGGCATCCCTACCGGGCTTGTCACCTTAGGCTGATTCTGCAACACATATGCGAACACGCCGGACCATACACCTATGAAATATGTAGCTATAGCTGTCAACCCGATACCCAGTAGTCCGAGACTACGTATTACAAGCATTAAGTCTTTCGTAACACCACGTTCTAATAGGAAGTAGTGTGAGAAAGCGATAAGTATGACGAGAGGCGCTACAGCGGCTGTTGCACCGCCTTGGAATCCACCACCCGGTGTTAAGTGGCCGTGTAAAGCAATAGATACCGCTACCGCTATGATCATTACAGAGGTTATACGTGTAACTGTTCTAACGATAAGTGATAAACCTAGTTCACCAGATGGTTTAACGTATTTCCCAATACCTCTAGCTAATGCGATCGAGCCTATGATCGCTAGGTAGAATACTGTTGTCTCGAAAACAGTATCTAGTCCACGGTAATCCCATACAATAGCAGTTACACCCTCAGGCGCTAACGCTGTGAAATTCCTCTTGTTAGGGTTATACGTAGTATTCAGATATATTTGAGCTAATGGCCGAATTCCATGTTGTGGTATAAAGTAAGATGCTGCTAAAGGCGTTAATAATAGACTGAGAGCTAATACGAATAAACCCAGTGATATGATCGCGAATGCTCTCCTCATATTTTCTCCTCCCTCTCAGTTTTTCTAATAAGGGTTAAAATTATCGCAGGATACAAACCAACCGCCACAGGTACATAAACCAGTACTATATCGGGGGCCATGAACACGTAGTAGAGGAAAGCATATATTGTACTCTGTATAGCGGAGAAAACAACTGCTTTTACAAGGTTTTTCTCGAAAATAGCTAGGTAAACAGCTATTACTGACGCAAAAGCACCTAGGGCGGCCATTCCAAGCAGTAATACTTGTGGATCAATCATTTCCTCCCACCCTTTTTAACACACATTGACTCATCAAGGTGATCAGCTATACAAGGCTCAACCTTAACTATATGTGCACGGTGAGTAGCACGTGCTAATGCATGTGAACCAGCTGGGGCTAATATTAGTATTAGGAGAGCCGTTATAAAGCCAGCGCCAGCCATAAACCACCTATAATAACCTAGAGCCTCGTATCCAAGAGCTAGTATCGATGCACCAACTATTGGTACGAAGGCACCCCATATAGTACCGATTGTTGCAGCGTGTAGTCTTAGGTAGAAGTTCTTAAACCTATTTATACCAATAGCAGCTATAAGATCAGATACCGCTCCTATACCCATCATGATCAAACCAATATATATGAGTACCTCCATCCCAGCTACTCACCCATCTCCTTCTTCTCAAGGTATTTCGCAATGTATATGTCAAAAGCATAAACCCATAATGCGAGGACCATTGCAGTAGCTATCAATATAGGTATTCTAAGGTAGATAGCCAGTATTACGAGGAAAGCAGCTATATCGTATGTCATAGCATCTATAGCTAGCACTTGATCAGATATTGTCGGACCTTTTAACGCACGGTAAATATAGAGGATAAACGCGAGTATAAATATGGGTATGATATACGTGATATATGTAACGACTAGATCCATGGCTTTCAACCCTCTTTCTTCTTTAAAGTCGAAAAACTAAGCTCACGTGAAGTAATTAGTTCCTCAGAGGCTAAACGGTACTCGCTCGTAGTAACATATGCTTGTACCGGGCATACGGTTACACATCTATAGCAGAATACGCATCGGAAATAGTTAATTTCGGGGTAGAGTCTACGTGGGTTTTTCTTTGGAACCTCATACTCCTCCGGTATAGGTTTCATCTCGATAGCGTCCGCTGGACACTCGATCTTACATAATGAGCAACCAGTACATTTACTTAGATCGGCATAGTGTCTCCCACGTGCATCTGGCTCGATCGGTGTTGGCTCGAATGGGTACTGGATAGTGGCCGGGCCCGTCGCGAAATTCTTCAATATGAGCGATAATAGTTTCGGCCTACCCCCTCTCTTGCGAGGCATTATATCCTCCCCTGCGCTAGATCCTTGAATCGTACATATGTACGTACCCCTTTCTCGAGATCAACCACAGCTACTCTCTCCATACAAGATATACATGGGTCTAATGAACCGAATATTATTGGGAGATCAGCTACCGTATATCCCGGGTATAGTATGTATGAGTGTATGACATTTAAGAAGCTTGGCGTCCTAATCTTTACACGATACGGCATTGTGCCTCCACGGCTCATGACATAATATGTTAATTCTCCGCGTTGGGCCTCGTTACGAGCATATGATTCCCCCTCTGGAAACCTACGCGGCAATTTACGTTCATCCGGTACTGCTGGGCCATCGCTTGGCAGGTGTTCGAGAGCATATATACTCATATCTATAGACTCTAATACCTCGTCCCAGCGAACCATCATACGAGCCCATGAATCACCCTCTTTATACACTACCACGTTCCACGGTATATCTCCGTACGCGTCGAATTTATCGGATGCACGTGCATCTATTTTTACACCAGAGCCCCTAGCTACTGGTCCTACGAAACTATACTTGGTAGCATTTGTCCTTGATAAATAGCCTACGTCAACCATTCTCTTTAAAATAGTATCGTCTTCCATCCATAGTCTCCGATAATAAAGTACTCTCTCCCGCGTCTTCTTTAATAAATCGATCAACTTATCCCGTTTAACAGCATCTACGTCTCTACGTACACCGCCAACCATCATATAGTCGCTTATTACACGGTTACCAGTTAGTATTTCCTTAGCTTTCATAATACGTTCACGGTCAAGCATAAGGTTCATGAATAAAGCATCGAAGCCCATAAGCTCTGCTAGGATGGCCTCGATCAACATATGGCTATGTATACGTTCAAACTCCATAGCAACTACTCGTAAGTACTTGGCACGATCATTTGGCTCGACGCCTAGTATGTACTCGATAGCCCTTGTATAACAGTTAGCATGTACAGTATTACATATTCCACATACACGTCCACATATGAATATGTTACGATAGAAACTATTACGCTCAGCCAACTTCTCTATACCACGATGGTTATAACCAGTATTGATCTCAACCTTAACAACCTCTTCACCCTCAGCATAAGCCTTCAACAATATAGGCTCATGAACAGCCGGGTGCTGTGGACCAACTGGTAGCTCGACAACATATGGTATCTCTATAACCTTCTTAGCCACCATGGCTCTCACAACCTAGCATCTTTACGTAATGGGTAGATCTTTTTCTCGACAAGTTCTTTAGCTACAAAGAATCCACGGCGTAGATGTGGATTACCCTTAAACACTACACCAAGTAGATCATGTGTTTCACACTCACCACTAAGAACACCGGGTATAAGGTCGAATAACGAGTCTATAACAGGGTTGTCTCTCGGCACATATGTTCTAAAAACAACTGTTTCCTCCTCCGGCAATATGACGACATAGTAATCGATCCTGATCTTACCCTCATCGATTAAATCAGTACCAACAATAGTTGCTACGTAGAAGTTTTCATAACCAAGTATTTTTATTAAATCCTGAAACAACCTACGTATATCGTCCGAGTTGAAAACAAAATATTTACGATTAGGCTTGATCACTCCTTCCTCAACAAAATATTTCCTAAGAGGCTGAAGCCGATCTAAAACACTCAAACCCGGGAAACACCCCAGAAGAATTTATTGAAGTTCTTTCAACTTATTTAAAAGCTTTACAATACCATCAAGTATAGCCTCGGGGCGTGGCGGACAACCGGGTATATAGAGGTCTACGGGTATAACCTTGTCAACACCAGCTAATACGTTGTAACCATTATGGAATACACCACCATTACATGCACATGCTCCAACAGCTATTACGAATTTCGGGTTAGGCATTTGCTCATACAACCTCTTAAGACGCTCAGCAGCCTTCCTAGTAACAGCACCAGTAACCACTAGTATATCTCCATGCCTAATACTAGGAGCTAGTTTAACGCCGAAACGCTCCGGGTCATAAAGTGGGGTGAGAGCGGCTAAAACCTCTATATCACAACCATTACATGCACCAGTATTGAAGTGTACAAGCCATGGAGTATATCGTATGATCTTAGCCGTGCCACTAAGTGGTGGTCTTTCAAGCTTAACCTCCCTAGTATCTGACATGATCCTGTGCACCAGAACCATATGAATATGGTTTCAACTAAATATATCGTGGTTAAGAATAAATGCTTTACCATTAAACTGAGGAAAAGCTTAGGGAAGAACTAATCCATAGTCTATTGTGGCTAAAGATAATAGTTCTACCATGTATTGCTCCGTGATAGAATGGATAATGCATAAAACTATAAACAATATCTTTGAAGAAACATAAATTGCCCCCCTACTACTCTTTCTGCCCTAGATGCAAAGAAAGTAAGGATTATTATATGGAAATATTACTAATTAGTATTTGGTGTTTAGTAAATGGTAATTAGGAGAAAAGTTCATGCTGGCCATGTTTACCTCGGTAAAGAAGTTTTAGAAGCACTCGGGATTAAAGATGGTGATGAAGTAGAGCTTGAAGTTAGAGATGGTGAAGCCGTGATAAGGCCTGTGAAAACAATTGATAAAGATACACTAGATCTGGTAAAGTTGCTAAGAGAAGTAAAAGCAAGCGGTGATCGTGAAGACTATTTTAAAGAATATAACTACGAGGATGTAGGTGGTTAAACCTCTATGAATATTTTTATCGATACACAATTGTGGGTTTACGCGTTTAAAAAGCCTCAAAAAGAAGGATTCATAGATGATGAGGAATATAGGGAGGCACTTAGAATCCATGATAAAGCTACTAGGTTTCTACAAGATGCGTTGTTAAACCATGTAGTATATATTACCACGCATCAATTAGCTGAGATGTATCATGCTTTAGCATTTAGAGGAGTTAAAATGGATAGTAGAGAGGCATTCAATATTATTGATAAGATAATGAAAAGCTCAAAAACAGTAATTGTGGAAGTTAAGAAGAAACACTATAGAGAAGCACTAAGGTTAAGCAGTATCTCGGGAATACATATATGGGATTATCTCTGTATATTACCGTTAAAAGACTCCATAGACATAGCATACACTAATGATAAACATTTCCTCCACCCAACAATAAAGAACCTAGTACCCAAAATAGAGAACCCTGTAGGAAAA
Organism: uncultured Desulfurococcaceae archaeon; assembly: GCA_964625205.1. Lineage (GTDB taxonomy): Archaea > Thermoproteota > Thermoprotei_A > Sulfolobales > Desulfurococcaceae > CAZVAW01. The sequence goes on along the minus strand of CAZVAW010000032.1, from coordinate 3,170 downwards.
TGGATTACAATATAGTAAACTACTATAATTACACGTGAATGTAGAGGAGAGGAGGAAATGTATCCTCGTAACCTCTCATGGGTTGAGCTTAGAGAATATATAGAGAATGGACATGGACCCCTAGTTCTCCCTATAGGTTCTGTCGAGGGACATGGTGTTCATCTCCCCATAGATACGGATACCCTGATCGCCTCATTTATAGCTGATAAGCTCGCCGAGAGGAATAATTGGGTTTCACTACCACCCATAACATATACTATAGCAGTCCCCGTGAGACCAGGGAATGTACATGTACCGCCCGGTGTTTTTAGAGAGTATTTAAAAGCGGTTCTCGAACACTTTGTGTCCTTTGGTCAGAAAAGCTTCGTTATAGTCTTGGGGCATGGAGGCCCTGATATGAAAAACTCTATTGTGGAAGCATGTGATTACTTCTGTAAAGAGCAAGGCGTATCTATAACTGTTTTCCACGTATCAAGAATTCTCAACGATCTAGGCTTAGTTGATACTTCTACAGATAAACACGCTGGTATGTGGGAGACAAGTAT
>CAZVAW010000032.1:0-2525 GCA_964625205.1 uncultured Desulfurococcaceae archaeon | reverse complement strand
ATTACTTGGCCAAAACCTATTCCTCCATCACCAACTGGTATTTTGGATGGTATGTAGAGTTTAAGATCCCCCATGGATAACCTTTTCTCTAGCCCCTCAATAATATAGTTGTTGACAGCTGATCCCCCGGATATTGGTATTATTGGCTCGGCTTTATAGCCTTTCATAGTATTGATTATTAGTTCGCCATACCACCATCCAAGCATGTATAGGAAACTATAAGCTATATCCTCGACACGGTATCTATCATGGTTTTCTAGTATCCATTCTATGGCCTCGCGATAATCTAGTCTATGGATATCGTTCTCGACTACTATTTTGAAACCGGGTACCTCGATTAGTTTCTCGTGATGATCGGCCTTTGCTTCTAACTTGATAGCTGGTTCTCCCTCGTAGCTTCTATAGCTACAGATCCCCAGTATTGCCGATACTATGTCTAGTAATCGGCCAGTGCTAGATGCTGGCGTATATCTCTTGGATTCGACAAGCCTATATACGATCATGTATTCTCCTCTTCTATCATTGAATAATGGATCGGTTTTCCTCAGTATCTCTTCTACCTCGGCCCAGCCGTAGCCCATAGTGGTTAGTAGCCCTACTAGTATGCGGAGCGGATAATATGTGTCGCGATCACTTGTTAATGGCAGTGGTTTTAGTGATGCTATTCTACGATACCATGGCTTATCCGTATCGAGTACTATGACTTCACCACCCCATACAGTATTGTCATCGCCCCATCCAAGCCCATCGATCGCTAGGCCGACATACAAGCCTTTGAGGCCAGCTTCATATACAGCTCCGATCAAGTGTGCGTAATGGTGTTGAACCTCAACTACCCGTGACCCGTGTTTCTCGGCGTATTCAAGCCCTATACGGCGAGAGTGGTAATCAGGGTGTTTATCAACGACTATAACTGCTTTTTCGGGGTTTACATGGTAGTTTTTTACTAGGAATTCAACGTATTTAACTAGATCACTTTGTGCATCGACACTATCGAGGTCACCGATATACTGTGTCAGCACGATCTTATCCTCGAAACCAATAGCTGCTACATTACCGAGGTCTGCACCAAAACCAATATATTCCCCGCCTAGATCAATGTTGATCCTAATCCATTGCGGAGCATATCCACGGCTACGTCTTAGGAAAACATATCCACCACGAGTTTTACGTACTACTGAATCATCCACACGGTTAACGATTTCACGGTCATGCGTTAATACATAGTCTACTATATTCTTAAGCTTAACACGAACACACTCCTCGGAAATACACATTGGCTCTCCATGAACATTACCACTAGTCATTATTAGGAATTTGTCATGGGTCTCCATAAGCAATAGGTAATGCAGTGGAGTATATGCTATGAATACACCCTCATGACTAAGCCCTGGCGATACATACTTAGATACTGGTGTATCTGGTTTCTTTGGAAGCAACAATATAGGTGCTTGTGGAGACTCTAGTAGCTCGCGGTCCTCATCGGTCATATATACTAGTTTCTCTAAGACACTCGTGTCAAGCCCCATGACAGCGAATGGTTTACTCGGTCTACGTTTCCTCACCCTAAGCTTTAACACTACATCATCATCACTAGCCAACGCGGCTATATGATAGCCTCCAATCCCCTTAACAGCAACTATATAGCCTTCATCGATCAACTTAGCCGTTTCAACGATTGGGTCGCGGGCCTCCACCGGCTCCCAGTCAATACTGTATAGTTTAAGGCGGGGCCCATCACGTGGACAACTAATGCCTTGGGCGTGGTATCTCCTAATATCATATATATTGTTATATTCTCTCTGACAATCTGGGCATAATTTGTATTTAGCCATAGCAGTGTTAACGCGATCATATGGTACTCGGTACATGTAGGAGTAGCGGGGCCCACACCATGCGCATGAGTTAAACGCATACCTATACCTACGATTACTTGGGTCTAGGATTTCGCGGAGACATTCACGACACATAGCTAGGTCTGGGGGTATATTTGACCTCCTAATAGACTCCTTACCACTAGGTAGGATCTCGAAACGATCAAGACCACGTGGTTTTTCTTCGACAAAATATACCTCCTCAATACGGGCTGGGGGAGGCTTATCAGTATCAAGCCTAACGAGAAACTCTAAAAGCTTATCAATAGAGCCCTCGATCAAAACCTCAACCTCAGAGCCACCAATATTTTTAACATAACCATTTAAACCAAGACTATATGCTAACCTATGTATAAATGGGCGGAAACCAACTCCTTGGACAAGCCCCGTAATAACCAGTCTATAGGCTTTTATATCCAATATACTATACACCATGAAATCAACTATTATAACAAAGATATAAACCATTTAGACCCGGGAAATAACTCTTACCACTAACGCTCTAAGAGGCTAAATTGATCTCCAGTGGAAATAATGGTTTGGCACTGGGGAGTTCCATCCATTCTCACATGGTTTTCCACGGCCAGGCCCACCAGCATGATCGGTTTCCCATAGGTGGAACCGGGGGGTTACAAGGGTATGTTTCCACTG
>CAZVAW010000031.1:0-17606 GCA_964625205.1 uncultured Desulfurococcaceae archaeon | reverse complement strand
GTGATCGGTAAGATTAGTGGCCAGTATGACCCGTTTAAGGTTGAAGAGGTTATTAAGAGGTTTTGGAGTGAGAAGAATATTTATCAGCTTGTCAAGGAATGGAGCAGTAAACATAGTAGAGTGTTTAACTTTATAGATGGACCACCATATCCTAGTGGCGATGTACCACATGTTGGTACTGCTTGGAATAAGACTTTGAAAGACGTTATACTACGTTTTAAGCGTATGAATGGCTACCGTGTATATGACCGGCCTGGCTACGATTGTCATGGGCTCCCGATCGAGGTTAAAGTTGAACAAAGACTAGGTATTAAGAATAAGCGTGAGATCGAGGAGAAACTAGGTGTTGACCAGTTTATCGAGGAATGTAAGAAACTAGTCTATTACAATATAGAGTCTATGACCAAATGGTTTAGAGAACTTGGTGTTTTCATGGATTGGGAAAACCCATATTTAACGTTGCGTGACGATTACATTGAGGCTGGCTGGTGGCTGATCAAGAAAGTAGCTGAGCAAGGCCTACTTGAGCGTGAACATAGGGTTGTATATTGGTGTCCACGATGTTCAACCACATTAGCCGAGTATGAGGTTGAGTATCACGAGCTAGAGGATCCGAGTATATATGTTAAGTTCCCGATTAGAGGCCGTGATCGCGAGTATTTATTGATCTGGACTACAACTCCATGGACTTTACCAGCTAATACTTTCATCATGGTTCATCCTGATGAGAAATATGTTCGTGTACGTGTAGGTGACGAGATCTATGTATTGGCTAAGGCTAGGCTTGAACACGTTATGAGAGAAGCAGGGATCACTGATTATGAGGTGATCGAGGAGCTTAACGGATCCGACCTCGTGGGGCTAGAATATGATCATCCACTAGAGGATATTGTCAAGATACAGGAGAAGCTAAAGAAGTATCACCGCGTAGTTGGTTCGCGTGAGTTTGTAACAATGTATGAGGGTACTGGGCTTGTACATGGTGCTCCTGGCCATGGTTTTGAGGACTTTCTAGTCGCTAGGGAGAATAATATAGACTATGTCGCCTCACCAGTAGATGATGAAGGCCGATTCACCGAAGAGGCGGGAAAATATAGGGGCTTGTATGTCCGTGACGCTAATAAGTATATTGTAGAGGATCTTAGGGCTAGAAACGCCTTATTATACGCCTCAACTGTTAAGCACAAGTACCCGGTTTGTTGGCGTTGTAAAACACCAGTTGTAATGCGTGCTACTCCACAATGGATCATACGTGTTACAAAGCTAAAGGATAAGCTTATGGAAGAGGTTGAGAAAGTAGAGTGGCTACCATCATGGGCTCTTGAACGTATAAAGCATATGATCGAGAACTTGCAGGACTGGGTGTTGTCAAGGCAGAGGTATTGGGGTACACCATTACCCATATGGATCTGCCCGAACGGTCACCAAGTAGTAATTGGTAGTCGTGAAGAATTAAAGAAGTATGGTGGCGAGATACCAAAGGAGCTTCATAGACCTTGGATCGATAAAGTAGTGCTTAAATGCCCAGTATGTGGCCGGGAGATGAGACGTGTACCAGATGTTGTTGATGTATGGTTTGATAGCGCTATAGCGTTCTACGCCCCAAAGGGTCACCCAGAGAAACTTAGTGTTGAGGATATAGTACTTGATTTCATAGTGGAGGGCCATGACCAAATACGTGGTTGGTTCTTCTCATTACTTAGGGCTGGTGTACTTGGTTTTGGTAAAGCACCTTATAAGACGGTGGTCGTACATGGTTTCACGCTAGACGAGCATGGTAGGGAGATGCATAAGAGTCTAGGGAATTACGTCGGTACCGATGAGGCTATTGCTCGTGTTGGCCGTGACCCGCTTCGTTTCTGGGTTTCACAGAATACTATATGGGAGGATATGAGGTTTTCGTGGAAGGGTATTGAAGAGGTTAAAAGAGATCTATCGATTGCTTGGAATACATTCGTATTTGCAACAACATATATGAATTTAGACGGTTTTGACCCAAGCAAGTATAGGCTTGAAGACTATTTAAGCGATCTACGCGTTGAGGATAAATGGTTATTATCTAGGATCAACAGCCTTGCAGAGAAAGTTACTAAAGCCCTAGACAATTATAGGGTGCATGAAGCTGCTCGTATGCTTAGAAGCTTTATAGTCGAGGATGTTAGCCATTGGTATATCCGGTTGATCAGGCCACGTGTATGGGTTGAGGAGAATACTCGTGATAAATTAGCTGTTTACACTACACTATATTACACATTGTTTAAATGGTTAGTATTAGTTGCACCTTTCACGCCATTCTTAGCAGAGTATATTTATCGAGAGGTATTCCGTAAAGCAGACCCGAGTCTACCAGAGACTATACATATGATTGAATGGCCAAGTATTGATAAACAATATATTGATCATAGGCTTGAGGAGGAGATGAAACTTATAAGAGAAATCTATGAAGCAACCGCCGCTGCCCGTATGAAGGCTGGTATTAAGCTTCGTCAACCGATCAAGGCTGTAACGATATATAGTGATCGAGAGGATGTAATAAGTGTTGCACGTAAATATGGTGATTTGATCAAAGCATTAGCCAATGCTAAGAATATCAACATAGAACCAGTTAAGGAGCTGGGTAAGCTTGTTAAATACCGTGTAACACCAAACTATAGAGTATTAGGCCCCAAGTATCGTGGTATTGCTAAGAAGTTGTTCAAGTATATTGAGGAAAACCAAGACAGAGTAGCTCGTGACATCATCTCTACTGGTGTACACAAGACTGTTATCGATGATGTTAAGGTATCTCTCGGGAAAGAAGACCTTACTATAACCCCGGTTTATCTAGAGGGGTATAGTGTTGAGGATCGTGAGTGGGGTAGTGTAGCTATTGATACTCGATTATCGCCAGAAGAACTAGCTGAGGGGCTTGCACGTGATCTCGTTAGGAGGATACAAGTTATGAGGAAAGAACTAGACCTCGAGTTAGACGCTAAGATTAAAACCTACGTATATGCTCCCGAGAAACACGTTGAATTACTTATGAAACACCGTGAATATGTAATGAATGAGACACGCTCGATAGAACTAGTATTCGTGAAGAGTAGAGAGGAGATCGAGAGAATTGATGGTTATAGGAAGGAGTGGGAGATAGCTGATGAGAAATACGTTATAGTTGTTAAACCCACGTAATTTTAGTACTCACTCTTTATTCTCTATTTCGGGTGTTATTTTAAGTGTATGAATTAACTGATCCCATTCTTAGAGCTTTCGTATTAGGTTTGATCCCGGGTTTCTTAACAATATTCGGTGGTTTGCTCGGCTTAGTTGGTGCTCGTGTCTCTACACGATATCTTGATCTAGGACTTAGTTTTAGTGCTGGTGTCATGCTTGTAGCTTCTTTTACAAGCCTTCTACTACCAGCTATCGAGATTGCAGGGTTTATGGTAACACTAATTGGTTTTCTAACTGGTGTGTTATTAATAGCTTTGTTAAACAAGTATGCGCCACATGAGCATATTGTTAAGGGTTATGAGGGCCAGTCGAGCTTAGGGATAGGATCGACAAGATCTGGTTAATGGTAACGGCTATACTTATTCATAACCTACCAGAGGGTTTAGCCGTAGGTATCGTATCTAGTATTGGTTTTCATGAGGGCCTTATCATGGCTATTGCGATCGGAGTACAAGATATACCAGAGGGTTTCGCCGTATCTTTTCCCATAACACTTAGTGATCGTAGGCTTTCAAGAGCATTAGTAGTCTCGATATTAAGTGGTTTTTCGGAAACACTAATGACCGTCTTAGCGGCGTTAATAGCTTATTTATCTCATTATCTACTGCCTTTCCTATTAGCACTTGCTGGTGGCGCCATGATCTACGTGGTTAACCGTGAGATAATACCAGAGACTTACAAGTACGGTAATGAGACATACGCTTCTATAGGGTTCATAATTGGTTTTCTTGTAATGCTGTTTTTAGATACGCTATTCTAATTAATAACTTAGTTACAAGAGGAAAAGATGTAAAAGGAAAAGTGGAAGAAAAAGTTTAGAGTTATTTCTTGCGTAAGAAGTAGATCGCTGCCACGATTACTATTATAATCACTACTGTTGCTACTGATATTGTTCCTATGTCTATTCCGGGTTGTGTCGTTGTTGGGGTTGTCTTTGTCGATGTTTGTGTTGGTTTAGGTGAAGTTGGGGTTGTTGTCTGTGTTGATGGTGATGTAGTTGGTGATGTGGTTGTTGCTGGTGGTGTTGTAGTGTTTATTGGTGGTGTGGTCGTCTCTAGTGGTAGTAGTGTGACGTATACTATGGTCTTACTAGTATGGTTTACCATGTCTATAGCTATTGCTTTGATCACGTATAATCCGGGTTCCCAACCACTAGTGTTCCATGTATAGGTGTTGTCTTCGCTAAGTGGTACTTGGGTATCATTTATGTATAATGTACCATCCGCCAAGTTAGGATCTATGAATTTAACACTAATCACTATAGTGTCTCCAACGTGGTAGATCGTGTTATTTTGTGGTGCGAGGATATCCACTGTTGGCGGCATATTATCTATTATTACATATACTGTGTATGTCGCCTCATTACCAGCCTTATCGACGACAAGTAGTTTTAGGACGTGTAAGCCGTCGGTGTAGGTGGTTGTATCTAGTTCTACTGTGTTCTCCCCGGTTATCTCTCCATATAATGTATTGTCTACGTATAGGTAAGCATGGTCTAGGTTGTCATCACTATATTCTAGCTTTACAGTGATTGTTCCAGTAACGCATGTATTGTTTAATGGGCTGTTGATCTTAGCGTATGGTGCTGTATTATCCACTATTACGAAGATCGTATACTCCGCGGTATTTCCTGCTTTATCAGTTACATGTAGTGTTAATTGGTGTGTTCCATCGGTTAAATACGTTGTATCTATCGTGTAGTTGTATAGCCCGGTCACATCTATGTACCCGTCATCGACATATAGTATTGCTTTATCAAGATTATCATCGCTGTATTCAAAGACTATGTTAAGCTTTCCAGATACATAGGCGTTATTGACTGGATATGTGATCATAACTGTTGGCGGTGTATTATCAACGATTACTATTAGAGTTACTTGTGAAGAATGACCTAATGTATCGTTAGCGTAGATCGTTAGCTTATACGTGCCATCATCTAATGTTGTAGTGTCTATTGTATAGGATGAAGTACCAGTTATATTTACTATTAATCCGTCAAAGTATAGCCAAGCCCCATATAGGTGATCATCTATTATCTCATAAGACACTAGTAGTTGTCCCGATACGTAAGTATTATTGCTTGGACTGTACACGTTGATCGTAGGCGGTGTATTGTCTACATAGACCGTTATACTTGTGCTTGTAGAGCGACAAGACTTATCAGTAACTGTGAGAGTTATCGTTAAGCTTCCATCCGGATATTGTGTAGTGTCTAATAAATAACTATATGTTCCCGTGACATTGATTGTTTGTGAACCGATCTTAAGTATAGCTTCTACTGGCGATAAATTATCGGTGTAGTTAAACGTTACATTGATCACACCAGATACTAGTGCGCCGTTCTTCGGCAATAATATCTTAGCCTTTGGCGGTGTTTTATCTACGTAATATACTGTTAGATAGTGTTTTACATTACCAGCTTCATCCCATACAACGACTTCAATTGTATGTCTTCCCTCAGAGAGATAACTTAGTAGTAGTCCTAATAAGCTTATAGTGTAATTATGTCTACCCCCTAGCGAGTCTTTCATATATAGTGATCCATCCATGTATAACCTATAGTAGTTTAATCCACTGTCTTTATCGTATAAGTGGTAATATATATCTACTGTTCCGCCGGCAAAGTATGTATTATTCTTTAACGTACATGTTATAAGTGGTTCTACCGTATCTATTCCGATGACTATTGACTTAATCTCCTCAAGATTACCAGCGTTGTCAACGCTGTAGAAGTCGATAGTGTGCAACCCGTCATTACTATGATCAAGTGGTGCTGGTATATACACTATAGTGTCTTCTACCCATGTACCATTGTCTATGCGGTAATATGTAGTATTTACACCAGATAAGTTATCAGTGGCTGTTAAGACTATTGTTACGTTTGTGTTATACCATGTCTTGGTAGCATTATGTGTTGTACTTGGCGGTGTATTATCTACGATCACGTATATAGTTATAATTGTTTCATGTCCTACTCTATCAACTACTTTAACAGTAAGATTCAAGATAGTACCATCTGGGTAGATCGTTGTATTTAATGCATAGTGATAGTTACTGATCCATGTAACACCCATTTCATAAGCAGTCCCGTTAACATAGAGAACCGGTGGTCTAGGTAGTTTATAGTATGTATCGCCAGCTTTAACATATACGTCTACAACACCTGATACGTAGCTGTTATTATATGGTTCTATAAACATAGCGTATGGCGGTGTTACGTCAAGATATACAGTGATCTCCTCATAATCTGCTTCTAAACCATCAATAGTTACTCCTATAACCACTATATGGAGTGATCCATCATTATAGTTTGAAGCATTAACGTCCAAGCTATATGTTCCGGTCAAGTTACCGATCTCAGTATAGAGTGCCCCGTTAAGACACACAGTTATATTTACTGGTTTAGTACTTGTAATTGTACCGTTTATCTTAAAGTACCCGCTGACATATTCGTTGTTTACAGGTTTTTCTAAAGTTATAATATCTGTTTTCTCCGCAACCATTAGATCCTGGGTTTTCACATTATTAGCTCTATTATCGTCGTATAGTATGCCTAACTCATCAACAACTACTTTTAACGTTACATTACCTTTAGGCATTTTAATTGGTGCTTCAACTATCGTTGAATCGCCAGCTCCTAATCCTTTAACTTTAGTTGTGTAGACTAATGTATCGTTTACGTAGAATCTAACTGTGAAGTTATTATAAGCTGGTGCTGGGCCATAGTTTGTAATGTTTACCTTGAATATTGTTGTTAGGTTTTCAATTAGTACCGTCGGTGTCCATGAAATGTTTTCAATACTTATGTCGCTTGGCTGATCAGTATATGTTAATATAGTGTATTCTCCGCTTTCAACATATATGCCGTAGAAATACCCTAGGTCGGTAACATATACTGCGTACCATCCCTCGAATAATGGGAAGTTAACCTTGCCTTCATCGTCTGTATACTGGCTTGAAATATAAGTGTATCTTCCGCCTTGCTCTGTACTAGTATATACTGTTATTAAGTATCCCTCGATCGGTGTCCCATTAACATATGTTAATTTTACAACTAATTCACCAAGAACAACTTCTTTCTCTGCGTAAATATCGTCTAATGATACTTCAATATCATATATGTAGCGGTAACCTAAGTTCCAATTATCTATTTTAACAGCATATAAGCCGGGCGTTAACGAGTAGAATTTGATCTCGCCGTACCCACCACTTGATTTAACATAGTAGTCTATAGTGGCGTTCTCGCCAACGCCTTTCTGCGTATATACTGTGACTGAGAAATACGTATCAGAGGCTAATTCCCCATCAGCGTATTTAACGTATATGTATAAGTTTCTCGTCTCAAACTCTACAGTACCAGTAGTGTTGAATCCTATCTCGACTCTACGCGAATATATATAGCCGTTCCGTGAAGTGGTATTAACTTCGTATTTGCCGGGTCCAACATATATGCTCTTCTCATCATATACATACTCGTAACCATATTCGCCAGTATCTAAACTATATATCTCAATACGTAAAGAGCTATATGATGGCAATGGGTTATTGTTCTTCACATATAGTATTGATGAAGTAATGTTAACTTCGGCTACAACATATTCGTCCACGTATATTGTCCTACTAGGCATACCCAGTATATCGGCTCTCACTACATACCATCCCTTAGTTACGAGGAAATACGCGTAGCCGTTGTAATCCGTATATTTGTATAGTGATCCTGTTAAATTAGCGCAACGAACATTAATATAGATGCCATTCAGAGATCCTTTAGGACTATCAACATATACTTTTACCACTGATAAGTTGAAGACTATTGTTTTATCAGAGTCTATATATACACTTATATAATCGCCATAGCCTAAGCCGTTATAAGCTCCAGTCGTATTACTACCTGGTAATACTATCTGATATGTTTCACCAATAAACAAGTTTACATATGCTATTCCTTTATCATTAGTATATATGGTTGACACTAATGTTCCAGTTCCACTACCACCATATCCTTGATAGATCTCTATTTCTACATTCTTAAGGAGATCGCCTTCAAAGTCCTCATCTAATGGAGTATCTAACCTGATCGTTAATGTAGCGAGTGTAACGTATAAGTCGTATCTCTCATAATCTCCTATTGTGAAGTTGAATAATTTACCCATTACCGATACATTATATGATCCTGGGGTCACGTATATGGTTGCTAAACCGTTTTCATCGGTATGTGTTATGTGGATTGGGCTATAGTAGCCGTAGATACGTAGTTGTACCTCGACATCCTCGATACCAGTACCGTTTATTCTAACAACGTGTACGACTAGTTTACTTATACGGTATTCATAGGAGTATACGCCGATATCTGGTGCACTAACATTTACATAGTCGCCATATCCGTGTGCACCATACATGTCTAGCCCTAGACTATAGTAGTCGTTCCACCCGTAGTTAACACCGCGTATAACTACCGAGTAGTTACCCGGCGTTACATAAAAGCTTACTCTACCATCCTCCCCGGTAAGACCCCCTATTAATGGCGTTGTATGTGTAGGGTCATATAATGAGGCTTGAACATTCTCAGCTGGACCATCTGGTGATACTACTTTAAAGTCTATTCTCGCAAGTGTTATCTTATAGTCAAGTATTTCCCCACCAGTAAATGAGACATTGTATTCAGCGCCGTATCCGTAGCAACCAACGTTATCATATTTAGAGGTATATGGTGGATAGTTTAACCCAGGCAATACGATCTTATAGTCGCCAGGAGGTAACACTATAAATAACTGGCCTTTAGAATCAGTATATTCACCGTAGACGAAGCTATTATCACTCCTATTATATAGTTTTACATAACTATTCCGTACCGGATCGTTCTCCGGCCCAGTTAATTTAACAAGAATACCATATAGTTTAATAGCCAGTATTTTCTCTGAACACCCAGTTAGATCTACTACCTTATTATATATCATATGGTTTGCAAAATAAGCTACGACTTTATAAGTTGTGATAGAGGGTAGTAGGTAGTTTTCAGACTCGTTGATAAATAAGTTAGTTGTTTTTGCATAATGCCATGAGCCTCCCCACCAATAGTAGAGATCAACTTGTACCGGATCCTTTAATTGAGTATCAGTATCCGCCGTTATAAATATGTAGAAGTCACATGGACTATGTACTATTATATTATCCTTGCCTATTTCAGCTGTTATATTAGTATATGTTAATCCAACATCAAGATCCGCATATAACCCGTAACGACCTGGCGTTACATAGAATGTAGCGTAATGAGGCACTTTACGCTGTATTGATTCATACGCTATATATCTATCGAGATCCCCTTGTTCGTCAATACTATAGAGTCTAACACCTATATAGGGTATCGAGAATTTCGTTGTATTTAAGAGGAATGCAATGTATGTTAAATTAAATGTAATGTTATAATACCGTGGCGTCTCGTCAATAATAATGGTTTCTTCCTCACCATAGCCATAATAAGGCCAGACGCGAATAGTTGTGTTTATACCCGATAATGCTATAATATATTCGCCCGGTAATAAGTAGACTTGTTGATGCTTATTAGTGAATACGTAGAAGTAGTCGTAGGAGTAATAGTATTTATCATAAAATGTTACCTTAACTTCATCGTCGAAATCAGCGTTAATGTATACGTCTATGATACTATAGTTAAAGTAGAATTGTTTATAACAATCTTCTTCATCTAAACTAAAAGTTAAACCAGATTTATCCACCCAGAGAATAACTGGTTTAATACTATAGGAAGCATATAATGGCAATATTATAGTAGCTTCTCCATACTCATTTGTAGATACATAGTCTATTAAGGAGATACCATATAAGTAGATCTTAAACATTGTATTAGCTAATGGTCTATTATATGGGCCTAAAGCATGTATTTTCACAATACCAGCTTCTAACCTAATATTAAATACTTGATAATCGTTCTCGGTAACATTAATTACATGTATTTTCTTATAGAGATCCCAGCCATAAGACCAGTATAATTCGTAGATCCCTTTATACAACGCTACCGTTAATAGTCCGTTTTCATCAGTTCTACCCATCCACTCCATAGTTTCCTCATCACCATCTATTTCAGCGCTCAAATACAATGGAATATCACCAGCAGGTAAGCCACAATATGTTGTAACATTAAATGTTACGTAATTCAAAGTATAGTTTATCGTAAAAGTCTCGTTTTCACGGATCACAACATTGTATCTTATAGTGTCATTAATAATGACGCCTCCTAGCTTTAAGTATACAACATACACTCCGGGAGTTAAAGTTATCTCAAGAGAACTTCTTAGCCCGTAAGTATCTATTTCCTCGCCAATAGCGGGAGTACCGTTAATAATGGTTTGTGTCGCTATACCTATTCTATGTGGAGACGCAATATCCATACCACTTGGTTTATTGATATTGATCTTAAGAGTGCCGAGAACATAGTTTTTATCAATTTGTTGATCCTCGTTTACCCGTATGTTTAATTCAGCAATACCATATCCTACTCTAGCATATGTTCGATAATATTTAGTGGTATTAGTACCTGGGATAATGATAGCGTATTCGCCCGGTAATAGATAACGTGTAAGCACGCCATCTACGGTGTAACCATGGGTATATATAGTATGATCTACGTATATTTCGCCGTTAACTATTGGGAAAATATATATTGGAACATGATCAGCAGGTCCCTCGCCATTATATACATGTATAACTAGTTTACCGACAGGTATCATAACATTAACTATCTCGTTAGCCTTAACCTCGATATCCTCTATAGTATTGTTGTAGTAGCCCATGTATTTGACAACTACTTTATACTTACCAGGGATAACGGGTATTAGCTTATCCGTATAAGCGTATGTTACATAAGTGTATCTATTATTTTCGTATCTATAGAGATCGATATGCCCAGTAACTAGTTCGTCTTGGAATACTATTGATATATTTAAATAACTTAGGTTGAGAGAAGTAGTTAATACGTATGTCGTAGTTGATGTTATATTTACATATTCTATGTCTATCAGGTAACGTAATGAGTGGAACGCATAAAACTCAAGACAATATTGTCCAGGAGGTAACCATATGTAACCACTATAGGGTACGTATGTGTGGCCGATATAGTCGCTATATAGTATATTACCCATATACCATTTCACGGTCTTAATCCTTACATAGATGTCATAGGTATTAGTTTCTGGGGAATCAGTTAGGTTAAATACCAGTTTAGCTAAACCAGTTATCTCTACATTATTATCACCATTTACTACAACATCGAATTCACGTGTTAAATTACACTCAATATGAGATCCTTTACTCCATAAACCATATAGTACTAATACATAGTGCCCAGGCCTTAGATAATAGCTAGCTCCAGTAAGAGGTACTCCATATAAATAGATCCAATTATACGTATATGATGGGTAGAGTTTTAGATCAGCATAATCCCACCAATTAATATCCACATTTTCTGGTAGTTTAAATGTAAAATTAACTGGTACAATATTCATTTTAACAGTATAGTTAACAGTTTTACCAGGTTCAACGACTATATCGTACAACCATTCATTAATACTTGTATATCCATAGCTTAATCTTATAGCATAAGTACCAGGTACTAACGCTATCAAGGCTAAACCATCATCTATACTACTAAAACCAATCATATCTTCTTCATCAACATATGTAGAATTCTTAACGATTATCTCCTCATAAATTTCTATATCAATATCGTCAAGATCATTACCTTGCGCATCAACTCCTTTAAGCGATAAGAAACCAGGGGTAATGGTAATGTTTGTAGTCTTACTAGGCTCTATTGTAACATTATGTACACGGCCGTTCAATCGACCCCAAAGCTCTAAGTAGTATATACCAGGTGGTAGTGTGAATGAAACTTCACCATTATCATCCGTATAGCTACTTGTAACGTAATACCAATAATCTCTAGTATATTGTTTAAAAACCTCTACATATACATACGCCCTATATAGGTATGACGCGTTTATCTCAACGTTTAAAACACCAAATTCAGTAGTATTACTAGTGATTATTCTCTCATCTGTTGTAACATTATAATATTGTGTTATAGAACCATTTGAGCTAAGTATTCTAGTAGTAGATAAGTCCTCGCCATTACTTAGAACATGTTCCTTTACATTACTATTATTAGTTTGAGAACTCATCTGATCGTATGCCGATATAGTACTTGGTATTACTGGGACTTGATTAATAATTAGTAGTAATAGGATCAGGACATATATGTATTTATATAGTATGTTAACCATAACATTACACCGAACCCGTTACACAGAGAAGAAGACGAGATGAAATCCCCTCGATAAGATTGAGAGGATCTATATCTCGTCTTCTCCTCCTTAGTAATTATGAAGATTAGGACAACCTTGTTATAAATTTTACTGTTTCAATTATACAAATTAATACTTATGGTTTGGTATTCTAACTTAGCTACACTTGAATGTTAAAAAGCACTATAATAGTTCTACTAGCTTATGCTTGATACTAGCATTAAGGAGGAAATCACCTATGATTATTGATTTCCACATACACATACCTACGAATTGGGTTCAAGAGAATACCTCGCCACGTAGTGTTGCTGAGAAAATTCTCACGTTTATGGATGATGCCGGGATCGATATGGCGGTTATTCTCCCTATAGCACCATATATTTCAAACGAGTACGTGTATAAAGTTGTATCTTATGAACCTAAAAGACTAATAGGGTTTGCATCAGTTTTACCCAATCCCGCCGATATCGCTGTTAAGGAGTTGAGAAGAGCTACTATGGATCTTGGTTTAAAAGGTTTAAAGCTTCACCCGGGGATGCAGGGTTTTTGTATAAGACATCCACATGTAGTTAAGGTTTTAAGAGTAGCTGGTGAACTAGGTGTTCCAGTAGTTATTCATGCTATGCTTGGTGATCTATCAACATTGTATTTTAGATCGGTTAATGAACACGTATTTATAGTTAATAGTGTTGAAGACTATGATTTACTCCCAGTTCTCGCTCCAGAGACAACGATAATATATGCTCATATGGGTGGTTTATTTGGTTTTAGAGAGTTTATGAATATAGCTGCTAACCATCCTAACGTGTATCTTGATACATCTTACAGTCTAGTCACTATATCTGAAGAGATCGGTTTAGAGAGACTAGCTACTTATATTAAGCATTTAGGCGTTGATAAATTCGTATTCGGCAGCGATCATATAATAGGGTTTACACCAGAGTGGTTATCAGCTAAAAAACAAATATCTATAATTAGGAATTTACCAAAACTAAGTGATGCTGAGAAAGAATTAATCTTGTCAGGCAATGCGAGGAAAATTTTAAAGACTAAACTTTAACGTTGTAGTAAAATATTTTTTTCTATTACTTCTACTAACGATCTAATGGGTGGGTTTATGGATAAGCTAGTTGATGAATTAATTGATCGGGCTAAGGAAGTTTTAAAGAATAGTTACGCACCATATAGTGGTGTCCATGTGGCCGTAGCCGTATATACTGATAAGGGTAATGTTTATCTTGGCGTTAACGTTGAAAACGCTAGCTACGGATTAACAATATGTGCCGAGAGATCAGCTATTTCCTCAATGATAACGCATGGTGAGCGCAAACCATTGATAGTGGTGATTGTAACCGATCAAGATAAACCAATACCGCCCTGCGGTGCTTGTAGACAAGTTATAGCAGAATTCAATCCCAAGGCGAAGATCGTTATGTACAGTGTTAAGAGTGGAGAGAAAATAATACGTGGTCTCGACGAGCTTTTCCCCGACCCATTTAAACTATGAAGACCATGTACTGGCACTAGTTTTTATCTTCAACTTTTCCATACCATATCATCTACTACTAAGTCTTAGTTCTAATTATATGATCAAGTATTATTTCTCAGTAGCTCATTGTATAATCGAAGATGACGACGAGCCATTCTATGCCACTCGGTTCGTATAGCGTAGCTGTAAAGACTACTCATATATGGTATTGCTATTTCATAGTTTTCCCTTAACCACTTGATCTTCTTCATAAGCTCCTCAGGGTTACGCGGCGGTATAGTTAAACGTGGTGCATGTATATATAACTCGATTAATCTAGGTGCACGAGTGCCTATAATTGGTTTTAATCCACCCATAGACAAGTGAAGTATACCAGAGACAGAATATGTTCCTATCTTATCACGATAAGGCAGTATAACAGCGTCTGCTAAAGCCACTATCTTTAACATCTCGTCATGTTTTAAAAACCTATTAATAAATACTAGGTTAGGCCCATTACTAACCATTTCCTCAACCTCTTTCTTTAAACCATAATCTCTGATCTCGCCGGCGACGATAACTGTATATTCTTCTCTATCCCTGATCAATGGTTTAACAGCTTTAATTAATAAGTCAAGACCTTTATCACGTCTTAGAAAACCAGGCACAGTTATTATAAAACCATGAACACTACTTGGATCAAGATCTAACTCTTCGATTAACATATAGCGTGGTTTCCATAGATAAGGGTTTAGGAAAGTGCCATGTGGTATTCTAACGATCTTATCTGGTAAAATACCTTGATGCAGTAACTCGAATTCTTGGAGAAAACTATGTACTATGATCTTGTCGAAAAAATTTAGTTCTCGTTGAAACATAAGTGCTTTCTCCTCACCACTTAATGGGTGTTTGACAGTATGCATCGTGATCACTGTTTTACCGACTAACCTCTCTTTAATAGCTTCTTTAAGGGCTTCGATCAAGCCATTATGTCTACCGAAAATCCCATATTCGTGCTCAACATGTAGTATATCAACGCCATTTACTTCACTCAACTTATCTAATAACTCACTATACTTCTCCTCTTGATGCATAAAAGATGGTATGATCGGGGCTTTAGCCAATGGATCGTAACGATACTCACTCGTAACTCGTTTATCGGCGAAAACATATATGTCTAAGCTAAGGTCAAGGCTATGAAGCCCAGTCACAAGCATCCTAGTATATTCACCGACACCACAATGTGTAGGTGGATAAGTGGATACAAAACCTATTTTCAGCCCATACCGCCTCTAAACACTAGTACGCTTGAAAATATGTCTGATCAAGGTATTAAACATCAATATGGATAAGCCATATTAAACAATAGTTTCGGCCATCCCCCTCTTTTAATATGTTCCCAGCTATGATACGTAAGTAGGAAGTATTAAGTTGAGGATAATGTCTGGAATAGATAAAATATTAACACGTAACATACTTGATAAATTCCAGGGTAAAAACCCATTATACGTCATAATAGTGGATAAGAAATTATACCCAGTTATATTCGACGATATATTATCTTATGAGAAACTATATGGTGATCAACAGCCAGTTATTCTCTTAGACACTAGCGTTTTAGACCCACAACTAACTATACAAGTCCTAGCTATTATCAATAAAATAACTCCTAAAGCGAGAGTTTTGAGATTAAATAATCCCTACCGAGCATTAAAAGAACTAATGATTACTGGTAAAACCGTGTTAATAGTTACTAGAAAAGAACCGGATCTAAGAACTTATATTGAATTAAATCAAATTATAAACAATAATAAGGTCTACCTATTACTACCTAAAGTAACAGCTTTACCCAGCGAATACTTAATAATTAAGCTAGAAAATAGCCACGTTATTATCCAAGGCTTAGTAGGTAATGAAAAGATCAGGTATATCATAGTTAGAGGGAGGAAAAAGAGGCAATTAAAAATAGATGCATGGCTCTTAATAACAGGTTAAACAACTGGTATTTTGACGATGTAGATGGTTTAATCCGATACAAAGATAGATAATCCTCTACAAGTCATATATGACTTATAGGGTGTATTTATCATTGGAGAGAATAGGTTCGCTTAAAGAGGAATGGCGTGAGAGAATTGGTAGGTTATATCCAATTGAATTAAGGAAGTGTACTGGAAATGGCAGTAAGGATAAAACTATTGATAAAAAGTAGAAGTAGTGGCAAAGAATTAGAGGTAATAGCTTTAGTTAATAGTGGTTTTGAAACAATTAAACCACAACTATTACTGCCGATAGGTGCTGCCGAGAAACTAGATCTCTGGCCTAAGCTACCTAATAATTTTAAGATTAGAGAGTATATGACACCCGCTGGTGCAGTTAAACTATACATAGTTGAGGACGAGCTTAAAGTTAAACCAGTTGTCGAATACTCCGTAGATCCAGTAATATCTGATGCAGTAATATCTAGTATTGAGGACGAAGTCTTAATTAGTGATAAATTAGCTGGAGCTTTAGGTATTATGGTTATCGACTTTGCCGAGGGTTTATGGAAATTAAGAACCGATCCAGAAGATACTGTTAGGAGAAGTTATACTAAGCAACGATGGTAAAATAAAAGATACTACCCCTTATATAGGGCTACGTAATAGTTTTTACGAGTATTTAATGACTCAGCTATAGGCTCGCATTTAGGTATTAGTAGAAACGCTATTGGCTTATCTAGTTTTATCTCCGATATATATTCGTAGTGAGCCATACCCTTAGCTATTACTAGATCAGTTTCTTTAAGTAGTTGTTTAAACTCATTAGATACTTTGTCGAGATGTATAGAGGAGCCATTATAACCCGTTGATACTAGTCTGTCCACGTACTCTCTTATCCCTGCATCTATAGCGTCTGATATTGTTAAGTCGTTTTGAAACCCTGGATCCTCTTTAACTACCCCGATCACCGTGTTACCTGTTTTCCGTATCTCATTTATTAATAGCGTGTCATATACTGATTCTCCAGCGTTATCGAATAACCATAGTATGGTTTTACCCCCACTTACTAAGAACTCATATACTTTACGCGTATGATCGATTGCCAGTGGGGTAGATACTACTTGTTCAATGGGTACTTCACGGGGTGTTTCAAGACCATATACTCCAGTATCTAAGATATTGCCAGCGATAGAGGTTTTTACTGCAAAACGAAATCTCTCATAACCCTTTAGCATCTCCATGTATTCTCTGAAAACCCTAATACTATCCCATGCCCTACGTATAGATTCTCGTTTAATACTCTTGTAATAGTCTATGATCTCCGGCGCTTGTTCGATCAACCAGTTGAATATATGTGTAGCTATTATAGTCAACTCATTATATTCGCGGAAAACCTGATAGGCTTTTCTTAAAAGCTCCACTTGTATCTCAATGCTCTTATCCGGATCACTTACTGCTTCAACTACCTCCCTCAACCTAACATTAACTATACATTTTATACATTGAGGCTTAACCTTCAAATCCCACACCAATAACAGATATTTTAACCAAATACTATACTATAGCCTTAGATACGTCTAAGCTAGAATAGCTTCTATATAAAACTTTCTATAAAAAAGGAAATCCTGT
>CAZVAW010000030.1:0-17645 GCA_964625205.1 uncultured Desulfurococcaceae archaeon | reverse complement strand
ATAACACGAGCAACACGTATATATTGTTGTTGATACTAGTAAGTAAATAGCCCGGATAAGCCTAGGTGGTGTAAACCTTGAGTATGAGATGGGCCGTTACACTCACTTACTTATGGATAATACTATTCTCAATACTACCAGCCACAACAACGGTTTACTCCGGCGTAGTAGAACAAGATAATACTATAGCAGTAGATAATGGTTGGATAAAAATCATATGGGACCTAGAACACGGAGGAGCTATAAAGAATATCTACGCCATATGTAAAGACTTTAAAAACTACCCAGTAGCTAAGAAGGGGATCTCTGCAATTAGAGGAGGCGGTGGCATGCCAGCTATAGAGACTGTACTATGGGATCTACTTACCACAGGCGATCCTTGGTATGGGCCAGCAGTAACTACCTCTGCCCAGTATAGAGTTGTTGAAGAAACTGAAAACTATACTATTATCGAGATCTCATATACTACTGGCGATCCCTTACCTGGTTTAAAAGTAGTGAAAACCTACAAGATCTATAATGCCTCATTTGTAATAGACTTTAATGTAACATTAGCCAATGAAGGTTCTTCGTCATTATCCATTGACGTATCCGATGCATGGGGTAGACCAAGCGGTCCTATGTTTGAAATGGTAGCTGCTATGGGCGAGCCTAGCGATGAAATGAGGTTTATAATGTACGAGAATGGAACGATCGAGACTTTTGAGCCAAGTGTTTCATGGTTGGCTTATGCTGTGAACTCCACCATGAAAGGTTTTGGTATATATGATCAGACTACTAGCGTATCTCCGTGGGGTTTTATGTTTGCAGTATTTATGATCGATAATGAAACTGTTAGTAAAACAAGCTATGTATGGTTTGAGCAAAACGCTGGTGGTTCACCTAATGAGGTTATACGTGTAGAGTATGCACCAGTAACTCTTAACCCTGGCGAATCAGTTGAGTATCATATGAAGATTTATGCAGGCCCAATCTACTATGATTTCTTAAAACCACTAGGAATAAGTAAGAGTGAATTTGACAAGAACTTTTATACACCAGAGCTGAGTCTACGTCGCCCATGTACTGTGTTGAAGATCAAGCTTAAGTATAGTGTAAACGTTAATTTAGAGACAACTGGTGGCACCAGTATACCTAAGGCTTCTCTAATGCTTTTAGACCCATATACCGGGGATATCTATAACCAGTATGAGATAAATAGTAGTTCGTTTGTATTCAAAATGCCATATACAAACGCTACATATACGTTAAAAGTAGTACCAACATCTGGTATAACACTTGATGGTCTTGGCGAGTTCGAGTTTATAGGTTTCATACTACCTAATGGTACGGAGGTCGATAAACCAGAGATAAATGTTACGTTAAACCAGGGAGATACTATTAAGTTGAAATTCAAGATCAAACCATTAGCTAAACTAATGCTATTATTCTTAACACCAGATATGGTTGATCTACCGCAACAAGCAGGCGATATAAACGTTTCAGTATTTACAGCATTAGGCGAATTATTATTCTCAGCTACTTCAACGCCTGGGCAAAGAAATATAACGGTAACCGATAATAGGGAATCACCACCAAGACCCGGATTAACAGTTCCAGATACCTACGTTATTAAAGTACCAGTTAAAGCTGGTATCTATAGTCTCGATAAAGTATTGTTGAATAATAAACCAGTATCTTACCAAGTAGTTGGAGAATATGCTCAGATCACTATCACGTTAGAGCAAGGCGGTATGTATGAGCTCAAAATAATATACTCGACTGGAGGAATTAGTGGTGGCGGTGGAGGGTTACTTGTATGGATAGTGATCATAGCGGTTTTAGTGATCGTGATACTACTGGCGTTTCTCAAGAAGAAGAAATAGTGTTTTTTAACTGATAGATAATTTTAATCTCGAACTAAAAGAACCTATACTTGGGTAACGCGGTGTATGGAAATGTATTTATACAGGGTTTTAACGGTTTTAACACTAGTATTGATAATAGCTTCTCTAGCTAGTATTGAATATGTTGAATCAGATATATCGTATTATCGTCCCCTTATTGATTTAAAACTAGCTAATAAAACCGAGGTTCCAGTATATGCTCGATTTGTTATAGGTAATTTAACTAGCGTGAAAGATAGGTTAACTGGGCATCATGGATATTATGAGGCTACCAAGTACTTATATGACCTGCTCTATAGCTTGACGAATGGTAATACTATACTCGATAACTATACTATAACCATACCAGTAGATAATGGTAGCTATGCAGTGGTAGATGGTGTAAGGATTAAGGTCTACCCAATATGGCCTAGTGGAGGAGTACCAGTAAACATCGAATGTAGTGGTAAAGCGGTTGTAGCTCATAGTTTAAGCGATTTAAATGGACGTAATCTTAACGGTTCTATAGTATTTCTTGACATGGGTGTTGATTGGAAATGGTTATGGGTTTTCGACCCGCATCTCGGCGTTAAAGCAGTAGTATTCTATGATAGCGACGACGCGGTTAATGCTAGAATGTATGACAAATACCTTGATACGCCAGTAAATCTGCCAGTAGGTTTTCTCCCATTGGAGGAGTTACGTAGGGAATATGGTTTAACATTAGATGATATAGACGGTAAACAAGTAGAGCTTCACCTATCCTCTACATGGATCGAGGTTAATGTTTCCAACATTATATCCTATATACCTGGTAGAAATAATAATTACAAGATTGTTTTACTAGCACATTACGATGCATGGACGCCCGTAATAGGATATGCGCCAGGGGCCACGGATGCTCTTGCACCTGCTTACTTAGTTGATCTCGTGCGTAGATACAGTGTTGAGAAACCAGAATATGATACTATTATAGTATTGTTCTCTGGTTATTACGAGGGACTAGTTGGTCATAGGTTTTTTGTCGAGAAATACGTGTTTGAGGGTAGAGAAATAGTTTTTAAAAACAATAGTGTCAAGCTTGATCCTAAGAAAACAATTTATGTCGGCATAGATATCAATACTAACTCGTACTACGTAGCACCAGCTAGTATAGGTTATTTCTATACAGCACAAGCAATAGGGATTACTGGTGGTGCGTTAGACTTATATTCCTCATTTATTCAAACTGTCTACAGTACGCAAGCTTTAACGGAAAAAGTATCACAATCGCTTGGCAAATCATTTGGTAATGCCATTAAACAACTACTATTATATACGCAAGACTCTAATGCATGGTGGACAGTATTTCCGGGGCCTTATTGGCTCGATACAGAGCCTATGTGGAGCTCTGGATTACCAGCTTTTACGTTGAAATCAGCTTTTGCTGAGAAGAAATATCGGGCAACACCACGTGACACTTTAGACAATATTAATTGGACAAACCTAGCTATACAATTCAAATTATTAGATGCATATATCAGCGTCTTATACGAGAAAAAACCAGGTGAATTAGCGCAAATAATTTCTAAAGGATTATCGCCCAATGCCCCAACCCGGACAACAACAAGTGTACGTAATGAGATGTTCGCTAAACTAGTTGGACAAGTAATGGTTTGGGTTCCTGAACAAGGTCAAAGGATCCCGCTCGATAAAGCTGGTTATAAGAAAGCATTAGTGATCATTAGGGCTGGTTCAAGATTATCAACTACAAGTCCCTGGAATGTTAGAATAACTTGCTTCACTGATAATAAAGGGTATTTCGAAGTAACCGGGCTTCATACGAGTAGAGCTACTAGTTTAGAGATAATAGCTTTAGTCCTGTCTAAAAACGGGTCTGTAATAGCATTGAATGCCATGGGCTCAGTATCGCGTGGCACATACGTATCAATTAATAGACCAGTCTTAGGCTCAAGAGAAGCTCCCTGGGAGGTATGGATAGTAAAATATAATGGATCATTTACGGTAAACCTAGTTGTTGATCCATTGACTTATCAAACACCATTAGAGGGTGCCAAGATTAGTTACCGTGTTGTTAGATCAGATACTTTAACCGAGCCCGAATACTATTATACAGCGTTAGATGAGATTGGCTATTTTACAGTCTATGTATATCGCTATAGGAACTACAGTATAGTGTTTAACCCCGAGAACATATACTATGTAATAACAAATGCCGAGCCGGGCCACCGCTACAGTTTATATGATGCATTAAAAGATATGTTATCGATCGTTAAAGAAAGACTTGACAAATTAGAGGAATTTAGGATTACAAATCCTGCGGCTGAGGAATTTCTTAAACGTGGTGAGCAAGCATTTAATAATGCTACAGGGTATCTAAGCAAGTATGTACTAGATAATTATATGGCGTATATACTAGTTGGTTTAACAACAACATATAATGCCTATCACTTAACTAAATCAACCTACCTTGACGTAGAATATACTGCTATATTATTCTCAGTATTGCTTGTGTTCTTCGCGTTTATACTAGGACTATATCTACGAAAACCAGGCTCTAATGTATTCACTGTAATATTGAAGACCATAGGTATAACGGCGGTTATAGCTGTTATTTTTGGACTATTGCATCCTGCTTTCTACTTAACAGTAAATGCTGTTATGTCTATTATCGGCTTTATAATGATCATATTAACGATCCCGGCTTTACTAATCCTATTAAGTGATTTTAACGAAGCATTACGTCGTATTAAGAAGAAAGTAGTTGGTATTCACGAGGTTGAGCGAAGCCGGCTAGTAACAAGCTATGTTGCTTTCAGTTATGGAGTAGAGCATATGAAGCGTAGACGCTTGAGAACAGCCTTAACTTTAACAACATTAATTGTAGTAGTAATTAGTGTAGTATTATTCACTAGTTTATCGAGTTATGTTGAGCCAAAACCAATAGCTATTACTGGCTATACACCTTCGAGGCCGGAAGGATTTTTATTTCAGCGTGAAAGCGTTGATCGAAATCTACCATTAGGTATTATGCTATATGATGTAGTAGATGTTGTTGTAAGTAATGAGACTATACCACGCTACTGGAGCCCTGGTAATACGTTGATCTATTTATATGATAAACCAGATGTTAGGAGAACTTTAGAGGGCGTTGTAGCTACAACTATTTATGAGGAGGAACTAGTTAATATATCGAAGTATATTGTAAGAGGGAGATGGTTCAATGAAAACGATACTTATGTCGTTGTTCTACCAGATTCTATAGTAAACGCTACTCGCGGAGAGATAAATGTTGGTAAAACAATAGTATTAGCTGGTGTTAAACTACGTGTTATAGGAACATATGATGATCGGCACATCATTAGTGTTAGGGAATTAGATGGGCAGACAATAACGCCGGTAATAGGATTCCCACGTGCACGCGCGCTACGTATAGCTTTTATACCAGCTAAGATTGTGCAGTGTAATCCGTGGATGGGTAAAGGAGTATCTTTTATGCTTGCACAAATCTCCACCGTAACACGTGAAGACCCGTATAGGATTGGCCGTGAATTAATGTATATTCTACCGTCTATAGACACTTATGTATACTCTAGATCAGAAGGACTTGCTAAATACTCGCGTCTTATAGCATTACATGGGGCTGGTTTCAACTATATTATAGCACCCATAGTTATAGCTGGTGTATCGATACTAGGTGTTATGTTAGGCACTATATATGAGAGGAAGAGGGAAATATACATATATGCGGCACTTGGTTTATCGCCGATGCAGATCGGTTTAATGTTTATAGCAGAAGCACTAGCTTATGCCCTGATCGCCACTGTTATAGGTTTCACGGCCGGCATAGTATTAACTAATATAGCCACGATACTATTACCAGGTATATTTAAGCCAAACTATAGTAGTGGATACGTATTACTAGCATTAGCTGCAACATTCTTATCAGTGCTTGCGGCCTCAATATACCCAGTGTTTAAAGCTGGTAGAATGGCTCTACCAAGTCTACGTAGGAAATGGGAGTATCCAACGAAGCCTAAAGGCGATGAATGGACTATACCATTACCATTCAAGATAACTAGTTTACGTGAACTCTTAGGAGCATATGCTTATATGCATGAGTATCTAAGTGGATTTACAAGCCCAGACATAGGTAATTTCGTCGTAGAGAAAATAGGTATAACGAAAACAAGTATCGAGAATAAAAACGCGTTGGTACTAGAGGGTGAGGTTAGGCTTAAACCATGGCATGCTGGTATAAAGCAATTATTCCAAATACAAGCTATCGAGACTAAACCCAGTGAATGGGATCTCGTGATATATTTGAAGAGACAAACTGGTAACCCGCGGACATGGGTGAAGTCAAACAAGGTATTCATAGACGCTTTACGTAAACAGTTATTGCTATGGAGAACACTGCATGTAGAGGATAAAAAGACTTACATGGAGAAGGCAGAGAAAATCATTAAGTACTAGACCTTTTTTAAATCCTTACATAAATATTTAATACTAACCCCGATTTAATAACTTAATAAGTGATTTAAATGAATGGTTAAGAGGGAGGGTTATTTGTCCACCGAGAAGAAGATGATCTGGGGTGTTGAGCCCACCCGTATAACAATAGCCGGTGTAGTCATAGCTATTATAATGACGATACTTGCGCCACTTATTATGACACTTATGTACGGCCTTGTATGGCCTGATACCTTCCTTGAATGGGTATGGGCTTGGCCTGGCCTGATCTTCTTACTTGTTATAGGAGTATTGAACTTATTAGTGAGAGCAATACTTTCGATCTTTGGTAGGAAAGTAGCGTTAACGGTTGCTGATGCTGTACTAATCTATATAGCTATAAGCGCTAGCGCTGGTTTTGCTTTTTCTTCAAGCTTCTTACTAGGACACTATGCCTATATGGTGTATTCCTCCCCATCGATCACAGACTATGGCAAGCTTATGCCTGATCTATGGGTTCCTAAAGGAAATATTACAGTAGCTGGTCAATCAATACCTGCTTTAGCACCTATGTTCAACAATACTGCTCGTGAAATAATGCTTCAAGACCCTAACTGGTTTGGTGTAGTACTTGGTGCTTGGCTTCCATCACTAGCACTATGGATCGCAGTATTTATCTTCCTCTCTATTGCACAGATTGGCGTAGCGTTAATGTTTCGCAAACCATGGATTGATGAAGAAATGCTCCCATTCCCATACGCGCAAATGGCTGTAGAAGTTATGAGAGCAACTGGTTTCCGCGGCGTATGGGAGCATCGTGGTTTCTCAAAAATAATGTTTGCCTTTGGCTTTCTCATAGGATTCGCCGTATTATTACCTAATCTATTAGCGTCTCTAAAGATTATAGAGGTACCTTCTCTCTACGGGACGTTATTAGTCTCACAATATGGTGGCTATGATTTATCGCCAATTATAAAGAATAATATAGCGTTAATGGTAACCGTCTCACCATTATTTATTGGATTAGCATTCTTATTACCAATGGATGTGCTAATAACAGCTATAGCATGGTATGTTATAATGTATATTATTCTACCGCCAATTGAGCTTAGCCTAGGAATAGTCCCAGCAACACAAACACAAGATGCACATACAAATTATTTCACGATTGGGCACTGGTATGGTCTCATGCCACACATGATCACACGTGGTATAGCAATAGGTTTTCCAATAGCGTGGTTTGTATTAGCATGGAGACATTTAAAGAGATTCAAAGAAGACAAGGAGGTTAAATTCGGTGTATTGCTTGGCCTGGGTGGTTTCATAATTACCTGGATATTACTAAGTATTAGTGGAGTAGAAGCACCAATCGCCTTACTAATAGTATTCATTGTACTCATGCTCTATATTACATGGATGAGGATCAGAGCTGAAAGCACATGGACAACAGCGATCTATACCTATGGGCCTTGGTGGCACGAGTTCCTAGTACTACCGTGGCTACCATATCGTTTCAGCGGTAAATGGTATAGTAAGGAAGCATTTGCAGCCGCTGCTTCATTCTACCCATTAGTAACAGATCGTACACTAGCAACAGTGCCTGGCCCCGCTGTTATGGAAGGCTTTAGATTAGCTAAAGTAGCTGGTGTCCGAACACGAAATGTTGTAGCAATTGGTTTATTAGCTTCAATACTAGGTGTTATAATAGCTTTCACAGTTAACCTATGGGGAATGTATAATTATGGGCTTCACTTCACAGTAGGTGGTCAATGGACTGGTTCACCAGATACGAACTATGAACCTAACTGGGTCGATACCATGGTTCATCAAAACTATATACAGCACATGAGTAATGATCACACACTATGGCTTCCACAATTCATAGTGGGTATAGTGCTTGGATTCCTACTAGTATTTGCCCGTACAATGTTCCCCGGTATACCATTTAATCCGATAGGTATATTGATCGGTGATATGCCGGTAACGGGACTATTAATGTTTGTACCAAACATTATAGCGTTAGTGGTTAAGTCGATTGTTATAAGAATACTTGGTGTTGAGGGTTACGAGAGACTTATTGTGCCATTAATGACTGGATTAGTAATATCAAGCTTCATAATGATATGGGCATCATACGTATTGTCAACGTCTTAGAATACTAGTTTTTTAATCATCAGCTTAGCTTCATATATCATTAGTAGTAAATATTGGTGTATTTACATGGAAGATCTTATATACTCTATTGACGTGTTTGGTGACTTGTGGCATGGGTGAGGAGTATAAGTCGGGTTTTACATGGCGTGTAGTGCTCGCGATAGTGTATGGCGTCCTTGTCTTTGAGCCAGCGGCTATATGGTTGAATCTCGTAGCAGGTCTTAATCCATGGCAGATCATCAACTCCGCCGAGTATACCACACTCTTATTATTCACAACCATAGCGGTTATAATGGGTGCTAAACTAACTCGTCAAGAAGCATTTATACTCTTCAGCAACGTTGGTACAACGATTTCTGAAAGCTTATTTGGTGTAAACCTTATACTAGCATGGTATATAGCTACAAGTGAATTAGCTAGAAGCTTTGGATTATATGGTTTGATACCATCCTGGTACGCACCTACAGCACCAGATATACCACGTACATTGTTCCAAGCAGTATTTATACCGCCATTAATAGTTGCTATAGTCTCGGCTTTATTAACTAAGGGTATGGACTTAAGCCTTGCCTACGTATTATATCGTATATATGCTGTTGAGGAGAAACTACCATTCCCCGGAGCCCGTGTATGGGCTGAGTCAAGCATAGTATTGGCCGAAAAACATATCTGGAAAGACAAAGCCCGCGTACTAGTTAGCGTAGCTGTATTCAGCTTCATCTACGCCTTTCTTCTCTATGGTATATGGTTTATCACTGGAGTACAATTATTACCTGTACCATGGGCTGATGTTACGCCGTTTTTAGAGTCGGCTGGGCTCTACGGTGCTAGCCTAGGTTTTAGTCTAGATCTACTACTTATTAGTGTTGGGATGATCATGCCATGGAGAGTAAACATGTCAATATTTATTGGCGGAGTATTCGCCTACTTATTCCTTGCACCATATGCTGTATCGCAGGGATGGTTTACGCTTTGGAGGCCGGGCATGAATCTTGGGGATATATTCCAGTATAGTCTGATACAACTATTTGTAGGACCGCTTATAGGGCTTAGTTTTGCAGCTGGTTTAGCGCCAATGATTATTAACTGGAGAAGTGTAGTCCGCGTATTTAAGCCTCCCAAGATCAGGAGAGAGGGTGGAGTTGAAGAACCACGTGTATTCGGCATGCCACTTACAAGATTCGCGTTAATGATCTACTTAATCTCAGCTACGGGTCTTAGCTTCTTCGTATATTATCTAATCTATATAACCGAGCCACAATTCGCTACGCCACATTTCCTTCTCCTATTTATTGTATTAATAGTCGGTTTCTCAGCGTTATTCCAAATAGCTAATACACGTGCTATCGGCGAAGCAGCTGTTGGTATCAACTTACCATATGTTAAAGAGGGAGCATTACTAGCTAGTGGTTATCGTGGTATAGCAGCTTGGTTTACGCCAATATATGTCTATGGAGGAGCTAGTGGATGGACGGCCGTATACGTGGCTTGTGACTGGACTAATACACGTAAAAGCGATTATTTGAAAGCATACTTTATAGCATTTCCATTGACTTATCTAATGGGTTTTATATACGCTGATCTATTTTGGCGTATAGCGCCAATACCAAGCTCGACATATCCAGCAACAGCTATTTTCTGGCCAATAACGGCTATGTGGACACTATTGTGGCCGGCATGGTCTAGTGGTAGACTAGGAGCTGGTGGTAATGAGTTAGCCTTGGCACTACTTAACCATTTCAAGAACTGGCAGACACATATAATTGTGCCAATGGTTATCGGCGCAGTAGTAGTTGCTGGTGTTAAAGCACTTAATATCCCATTCGAGCTAGTAGGCTTCACGATCGGTTTAAGCCAGCCAATAGCTTACACAACAACAATGTTTATCGGAGGCCTTATAGCTAGGTTGATCGAGAGAAAGAAGGGCGTTGAATGGTTTCGAGAATATGTGGCAGTAATCTCGGCCGGCCTAGGACTTGGCGAAGGCTTGATGATCTCTATGGCTGTATCATGTTCACTGATTATAAAAAGTCTTTGGCTATACGTTTATTAATGAATAGTTTTCTTCACAATAAATTATAACAGGTAAATCAAAGAATTCGGGCGGTCTGGAATGGATAGATATGTAGTAATTGCATTATTCGTGTTAATAATCATGTTATCAAACACACCACCTATCCATGCTCAGACAAGCTATAGAGTATACGCATTTGTGTCAACAAACTCTCCTATTTACCTACCGGGCCAGAAACTCGTCGCAGAAATATATATTTATCCATCCGTCCCCGAGGAGAAACAAGCAACTATAAAATTATACTTCATAAATCTCCCTAACGCCCCATCAATACCTGATATAACGTTGACTATACCATCTAGTAATGAGAAGAAATTCCTAATGATAAGTTCACAACCAGTAACAATACCGGATGTAGACGATGGCACTTACTATTTGAAAATGGAGATCTGGGTTAATGGGCAGAAAATCGCCGAGGACACGGTTGATTTCTGGATAAGACATGGGCCACCATCTGGTGTTGAACCAATAATATTGTTTGTATGGCATAATCATCAAGCACCAAACTATTATCCCGATGGCACATTCTTCTCTAGGTGGCATATAGATCATTTCTTCCAAGATGGTTTAAAACCTTATTTTACGCTAGACATGGCTTATAACAAGTCAATATACCCGGATATGGGTACTTATTACCTACACTATTACCTCTTAACTAAATACCCACATGTAAAAGCTAATTTACATTATAGCCCAAGTCTTATCTACCAGTTAAACTATGCCGCCACTCATGGATTTAAAATATTTGATCAGAGGACAAGCCGTTTTAGAACAGTATCGCCAAACGATACATTAGCGCGAGTAATACGTGATTTCTTTAAAGGCTTGAGAGAGCTGCATGAAGAGGGACGCGTATATATAATGACGTCTTGTTTCGCGCACACGATCATGGGATATTACATGGACAAATATGACGTCGATAAACTAATTAAATATGATATATCGCTTGGCATGAACTGGACATCGAAACTCATAATATCAACAGACGCTATCTGGACCCCTGAAATGGCTTGGAGCGATAAATTAACCCCGATCTACCTAGATCTAGGGATAAAGTACACAGTATTAGACGGCACTTACCACTTCCCCGGAGCACAAGGTGATAAAGGAACTATTTTTGAGCCGTACATTGTAAAGGATCAGTCTGGACGCGAGCTAATAGTATTTTTCAGAGACCAGGTTATAAGCGACGGTGATATAGGATTCACCAATAATGACTGGGACGAACCACGTCAAGCTGATCGCGATGCACGTAAGTTCTATTACGATATATACAATATTCATTCTTTCAAAAACTATAAATACCCACCAATAGAGGTTGTAGCGGCGGATGGGGAAAACTGGATGTTATTCGCACCATCAACAGCTAATGGTGCCTTATTCCTTGACCGACTATATAGGTATATAGAGTCACTTACATTTCAAGGTATTATGAGAAGTGGTACATTCGAGGATGCTGTAAAAGCTCATCCGCCACAAAGAGTCTTAACACATATACCATCAACTAGTTGGCTTGGAAGTTGGGGTAAATGGACTACTGAGAAAGGCGAAGAACATAGGGAGGCGTGGGAGAAAATGGATAATGCTATAGCGATGTATAAGAGCCTACTATATTATAAGGAAATAAGTACTTATGACCGATTTATACACGAGATCTTAATTAATAAATGGTTTAATGACAGCGTAGTAGCACTCATACATGCTATGGATAGTGATTTCTGGTGGGCCGAGTTCTTCTCAATGTCATATATCAATAGATGGTTAGAAGCATTCGATGACTATATGAGTAAGTTATTCAGCATAAAAATAGTAGTTACCACTGAGCCCGAATACCCAGTTACTAATGTCGAGAATAAAGTCTATGTAACAATATATAATAACAATGACTATGTAATGAGAGATACAAGTATATACGTGGGCATAAGAGGATATAGTTCAACAGTTAAAAAAGCAAGTATTAATCCGGGCTCCTCATACACTATAGAATTAAGCTTTAGCCCAGACTCGCCTGGTAAGACTAGTGTGATAGTTAGACTATACAATCCAGCGACAATAATTAATGGTAAAACTTATTACGTCATAGATAAACAATATGGTTTAACAATATACGAGTCAGCAGATCTATCGGTAAAAACACTCGCTAATGCCCCTAATAATGCTATAGCAGGCCTACAACCCACGCCACCCGGCGAGTATACATTCACGGTTATAGTCTATAATATTGAGAAGAAAAGCACTGGATACGATATACCAGTTAAAGTCACATTATTGATCGGTGGCAAAAACTATACCAAGGAAACAACTATTGACAAAGACGAATACTCGACAACCATAATATTCAAAGTATCACTAGAAGAAGGCGATTATCCGTACAAAGTTATAGTGTCTTCGCCATACGATCCAAATACAGGTAACAATGTTTTCAAAGGCGAAATAATAGTATCTGCTGGTACAGCTACATCTTCAACAACTAATGCTACAATATATCTATTATATGCAGTTATTGGTTTATGGGTGGTAGTAGCTATATTGTTAGTAATTAAGATAATGATGAGGAAGAAAAAATGAAGAAAAGCGGAGAAGCTAGAATAATTGAGAAAATATTAGTTGATAAAGCCCAAGTCATACATGATCAGGGAGGAGCGGTCATCCTAGAGTTTAACCCTGGTTATCCACTAAAATATTTTTTCATAGGTAAACACTATGTTGGTCTAACGAGTGAGACCTACTATGTAACAATAGCTGTTCACGAATTCAACAGGGATACAAAGGTTAAAGGACGAGCTAGAATAGTTGTTAGAAAAGGATTTCTCGGTTTAGGTTCAAAAGTAAAACTTGTTCAAGCCGAGGAGTCTATAGGCGAGAAAATATCTAGTTTGGTAGTGAATAGAGAATTTAATAAGAGAATACTAAGGACTCCGTATGAGGAAATAGTTGTACGTATAGCTGATAAGAAAGAAGTATCTCCACAACTTGGTAGTGGTAAAGCATTAGTTATAATTGGTAAAACAAGTATTGTAAACACATTATTCCCTAAAAGATTCTTTGAGAAAATAATATTTTTCAACATAGAATTTATGGATAAGTTGATCAAGACTTTATGTCAATGATAATATCTCTAATCTCAACCGTTTGTCTCTCTTCAACACGCTCGACTTTGCCATCTCTAATATAAACTACTCTATCGCTAACATCGATCATCTTCAAATCATGAGTATTAGTTATAACCGTTACATTCCTTTTCAGCGAGATATCTTTTAACAAGTTAATGATCTGCTTACCGGTTACGAGGTCTAAGTTAGCTGTCGGCTCATCAGCAAGTATGATCGCGGGGTCATTAGCTAATGCACGGGCAATCGCTACTCTTTGTTGCTGACCACCGCTAAGCTCGAATGGGCGATGATATATCCTCTCACCAAGCCCTACTTGTTCTAGTAACTTCTTAGCTTTCTCGATCCTCTGCTTCCTAGGTATACCAGCAAAGATCATCGGCAAAGCCACATTATCTAAAGCTGTTAAGTACGGTATCAGGTTGAAGGTTTGGAAAACATAACCGATCTTTCTATTTCTAAAATAAGCTAGTTTCTCTTCAGGTAGCTTGTAAATGTTTATGCCCTCAACAAATACTTCTCCTTTAGTAGGTTTATCAAGGCCTCCGATCATGTTGAATAATGTTGTTTTACCGCTACCGCTTGGACCTAGTATTGATAGGTATTCGCCACGGTAGATCTCTAGATTGATGCCTTGGAGTGCTTTTACAACTCCTCCTCTCAAATAATAGTATTTATGAAGATCGACTACTTTGATAATTACTTCTCTCACTCTTCAACCACCGCCTCAATATCTCTTCTAAGCTCGATCTTCTCTATTTTACCATCTCTAATCCATATAATCCTATCACTAACATCAACCATTTTCAAATCATGTGTAGCCGTCACTATAGTTACGCCGCTCTCCTCGTTAAGCTTCTTTAGTAAATGTATTACGTTTAAACCAGTTGTTAAATCAAGGTTTCCAGTAGGTTCATCAGCTAATATGATCGATGGATCATTAGCAAAAGCACGTGCTATAGCAACACGTTGTTGTTGACCACCACTAAGCTCGTGTGGTTTATGATGCATGAACTTACTAAGTCCTACCTGTTCTAATAGTTTACGGGCTTTCTCAATAGCTTTATCATATGGTGTACCGACGAAAAGCATCGGTAACATAACGTTTTCTAATGCGGTTAAAACTGGTATCAGGTTAAACGTCTGGAAAATATATCCTATCTTATTAGCACGAAGCCATGCCAACTCATAGGCGTCAAGCATAGCTATGTCTACCCCATCGATATAGACTTTTCCAGAGGTGGGACGATCTAGTCCACCTATCATGTTAAATAATGTTGTTTTACCGCTACCACTGGGTCCCATGATACTAACGTATTCGCGGCGTTTAATACTAAAAGTGACGCCATCAAGCGCTTTAACTATAAACTTGCCCATTCTATAGTATTTCTTCAAATCAATAGTTTCGACGACAAACTCTAGTTTACGTGTAACACTCTTGGTTTTTGCCTCGATCTTAGCCATCTCTATTTACACCTCTACACGTAATGCTTCAACCGGGCTTAGTTTAGCTGCATGGTATGAAGGGTAAAGTGTAGCTATTACGCCTATCAATATTGATACGCCAATAGATTTTCCGAGAAGATATATTGGGTCTCCAGAACCACCCATACCATATCCGATAGCTAAGCCTAGTAGGTAGCCTAGGAAACCGCCTATTATCGTTAAAAACAATGATTCTAGCATGAGGAGCTCGAAAATATGTATATCGCGTGCACCAAAGCTTTTCATAGTACCTATCTCGTGGTATCTCTCACCAATAAGTATTAATAACGAGTTCATAGTACCAGCGATCGCCACTACAATAGCTGTAATACTTAGTAATGTGGTGTATATGGAAACTGCTTCGGGGGGCATACCAGACGCTATAATAGGTGCTAGTAGTTCTAAACTGACCATATACGCTATACTAGCAGTGATCGCTACTATCACGACAAATATTCTTCCAAGTCTAAGCCTAATACTATGGATAACCATGTATAAGGCTTCATTCAACGATAAAACGGTTTTTTCAAACTCTTCCTTATCCCCCATATACATGCTCACCAATACTCTACATACATATTTGACGTAAACGTGTAAATAAATGTTTAACCATATAGTAAGACCCAATAGATACGACTATATACTAGTTCTACGGGTATACTTTATTACTGATGCTTTAAATAAATATTTACATCAAAACACGGCGGTGAACCCAGTGTCTTCTGAGAAAATACTACAATGTCCATGTGGTAAAGAATATCGCTCACCAGATGAGTACAAGATTGTCTTCCTCAAGAAAAACCAGTGCGAAATAGACATATTATGTGCAAATCCAGCCTGCCATCTCAAGGAGCTAGGATATGTAAAGTTTAAAGTAGATCGTGAGAAAGGAAAGGTATTGATCGAAGTAGCTGCTTTCTACCCACCATACGTTACATGGAATGCCACGAGAATGGGTAGAGATGAAGCATTAAAACTACTAAACGAGCATCTACGCTATATTGTCGAGAAAAGAATTGACTGGAAGAAAATAGTTGAAGAAGCACCGGATAATTGTAGCACCTCTATATCCCTTAGGGAGACCGAGGAGAAATAGATACTGGGTTGGTGACTCGTATCTATGAATACTTCGTCACTAGTACCAGTTAGTATAATAGATTACGTTGAAGCTTACCTCGTCCTAGATAAACCTGGTTATAAACCCGGTTCAGAGGCACGTATAAATATATTAATGAAAAGCATTAAAGGTGAGCAAAAGAAAGTAGATGTGACAGTAAAGGATCCGCAAGGTAATATAATACATAGTGGTAGTATAGAGCTTAGCTCTAATCTAACGGATATTGATCTAGAATATAGTGTGCCGGAGAAACCCGGTACTTATAAACTAGTATTAGAAGTTAATGGTAAGAAGGCTGATGAGGTAGAATACGTTGTATATGATACCTCGATTAGAAAACCAGTGTTATTCACAATTGTTTGGCATCATCATCAAGCACCTAATTACCTGCCAGATGGTCGAATACATGGCCCATGGGCATACATCTATGTATGGGGTGATCAGTTAAAACCGTATGGTAAAGGACCATATCATTATCACGCTATAATGCTTAAACAACACCCGGGTTTCAAGTCAACATATAACTTAAGCCCTAGCTTATTAGCTCAGTGGAGAATGATCGTCGAGAAAGGTATAGTGTTTGAGGATGGTAGGAGGTATCCGCCGGATTCATGGGAGGCTAATATGGTTAAAGAAACGTTAGAATTGTATCGTGAAGCACTACGTAGGGGTCAAATAGACGTTCTAACCAGTATATATGCACATACAATAGCTGGATTCCTTGTAGAGCTATTGAACATGGATGATATAGTTAGAGAAGAGATCAGTTATGGTATGAGAATTACTAGAGAAGTCATCGGCGAAGACTATGAACCAAAAGGTATATGGACGCCGGAAATGGCTTTTTCAATGAAACTAGTCCCAATATACAACGATCTAGGCATCGAATATACTGTCTTAGACGATAAACACCATTATATGGGCGCTGAAGGAGATAAAGCTGGACCTTACCAACCATATTTACTAATAGATCGTTCTACGGGTAAACACGTTATAGTATTCTTCCGTGACCATGTTTTAAGCGATGTATTAGGGTTTAAAAACATATTTAATAGCGAGATCCATGCTTGGAGGAACGCTTACGAATTAAGCTATCAGATCCTACGGAAATGGTTTAACGCCGAAGTAAAAACACTAGTACTTGCACTTGATGGAGAAAATTGGATGGTATTCTCTAAAACACCAGCTTTAACCGCTTACTTCATGGATAAACTAATCGTCTATCTTGAAACACTAGATGATACTGGGTTCCTCAAACTATCTACACTACGGAAAATAATTGAGGAATATCCTCCAAGAAAAATACTCTACAGTATACCAACTAATACATGGCTAGGTACTTTCCGTAAATGGCGTGGCGAAGTAAGTGATCACGAGAAATACTGGGT
>CAZVAW010000029.1:0-18061 GCA_964625205.1 uncultured Desulfurococcaceae archaeon | reverse complement strand
CTCTAAATGTTGACGAGATCCTTGAATGGATACCGGAGATAGGCGATATAGCGTATTTCAATGCACGCGAAATACTGAATATTTTCTCCGAAAACATAGAGCCTAAACACTGGGAGTTTATAGCTAGAGAAGTATATAATGAGATGAAACAAGGCGTTGACGGAGTAGTAGTTGCTCACGGAACCGATTTCATGGCTTTTTCAGCAGCTGCACTTGCTTTCGCTATTAGGGATAAACCAGTACCAATCGTTTTTGTAGGATCCCAGAGAAGCAGTGATAGACCAAGTACTGACTCAGCCTTTAACTTAAAAGCAGCATTTCTAACAGCAGCCAAAGCATCCTTTGCTGAATCCGTGGTTGTGATGCATGGAGAGACTGGCGATACATACGCATTAGCACATAGAGGTGTTAAAGTTAGGAAAATGCATAGTAGTAGAAGAGATGCTTTTCAATCAATAAATGATAAGCCTCTCGCAATCATATACCCGGATAAACTAGAGATCAAGGTAATTAACAACATAATCGAGAAAAGAGATAAGCATAAAGAACCAATACTTCAGAACAAATTCGACGATAAAGTAGCACTTCTATACTCATATCCAGGCTTAGATAGTGATTTAATAGAATACTTTATCGACAAGAAATACCATGGTATAGTAATAGCTGGTTCGGGCCTTGGTCATATTAATGAGAAACTAATCAAATCTGTTGAAAGAGCAACCGAGGAAGGCATCCCAGTAGTTATTACTACGCAGTGTCTCTTCGGCCGAGTAGACCTATACGTGTATAGTACTGGAAGGAAACTATTAAAAGCCGGAGCAATACCCGGGTCAGACATGTTGCCCGAAACAGCATACGTTAAGCTCTCATGGATCCTAGGCTCTATTACACGTGACTTAAGGGAAGTAGGTAAACTAATAAACACAAATATCGTCGGCGAGATAAACCCACGTTTAACAATTGATCTATATCCGAAATGGGTGGTGTAGTATGGGGGGTAAATACGAGGAGATCGGGTTAAAAGTAGGTCTTGAAATACATATACAGTTAGATACTAAACATAAACTATTCTGCCAATGCCCAACAAAGCTAGTTGAGGAAGGGAAAGAATCTGTATTTGAACGAGAACTTAGGCCAGCACGTAGTGAGCTTGGAGAAGTTGATGTAGCTGCTATGCTTGAGTGGAAGAAGCGTAAAAGATACGAGTACCACGGCCCTCATGAATCATCGTGTCTAGTAGAGGCTGACGAGGAACCACCACATATGTTGAATAAAGAAGCGCTTACAATAGCATTAGCTGTGGCTAAAGCATTACATATGTATGTGCCAGACGAAATACATGTTATGAGGAAAGTAGTCATAGACGGGAGTAACACAAGTGGTTTCCAGAGAACAGCTATAATAGCGTTAAACGGCTACATAATGGATGGAGATAAGAAGATCGGGATCCAGACACTATGTCTGGAAGAAGACGCTGCACGTAAACTTGGTGAGGACAAAGATGTTGTTAAGTATAAGCTAGATAGGCTTGGTATACCATTGGTTGAGATAGCTACTGCCCCTGACATAAATGATCCTGAGCAAGCAGAGAGAATAGCGTATAAGCTTGGCCAGCTTGTGAGATTAACTGGTAAGGCGAAAAGAGGACTAGGTACTATTAGGCAGGACTTAAACATCTCAATTAAAAACGGCGCTAAAACCGAGGTTAAAGGGGTTCAACATCTTTACCTGATCTCTAAAGTAGTTGAATACGAGGTTATGAGACAAGAAAAACTCTTATGGATCAAGGAAGAGTTGCATAAGAGAGGATTAAAGCCTGAGATGATCAGAGAGGAAATATTTAATGTATCAGAGGTATTCACGGGCACAAAGTCTAAGATCATACGACGCGTTCTAGGTAAGAAAGGACATGGAGTATACGCAATAGTATTACCCGGGTTCAAGGGCCTGCTAGGAATAGAGGTTCAGCCAGGACGTAGATTTGGAACTGAACTTGCTGATTACGCACGTATATGGGGCGGCGTCGGTGGCATTTTCCATACAGACGAATTACCAGGCTATGGTATAACTAAGGAAGAGGTAAATAAGCTATATGAGAAGCTAGGAGCAGATCCCGAGAAAGACGCTATAGTCTTAGTTGCCGATCAAGAGGATAAAGCACGTGAAGCTTTAAAAGCCGTTATTGAACGAGTAAAAACGGCTTTCAAAGGTGTGCCGGAAGAAACACGAGCTGCTAACCCAGATGGTACTACTAGGTATATGAGGCCCCGCCCCGGAAGTGCTAGAATGTATCCAGAGACCGACATACCGCCTATAGAGGTTACTGAGGAGTTACTACGTGAGGCCGAAAAATACGTACCAGAGCCTCTCGATGTTAAATATAAGCGTTTCGTTGAAGAATATGGATTAAGCAGTGAATTAGCTAAGACTATATTAGAGGATCTAAGGCTTGACTTATTTGAAAAACTTGTAGTCAAATATGCTGGTAAAGTATCGCCTACCCTAATAGCATCAACTATTACCAACACGTTGAAAATGTTGAAGAAAGAAAAAGTCCCGATAGAGAATATTGATGACCATCATATAGAGGAGACATTAGATTTAGTGGCAGAGGGTGTTGTAGCTAAAGAAGCTATTCCAATAATTTTGGCTGAGCTAGCTAAAAACCCTGAGAAGAAAGCACGGGAGGTAGCTGAGGAGAAGAAACTAATTAGTATTAGCTTAGAAGAACTAGATACGATAATAGAGAATACTATAACGAAGAACATTGATCGAATAAAAACTAGGCCGGAGAAAGCATTCAATATAGTGATGGGCGAGGTGATGAAGATCGTGCGTGGAAGAATAGATGGTAAGAAAGTAGCTGAACGTGTTAAGGAGAAACTATATGAGATAGTGAATAAGTAATAATAGTGATAGTTTAGCGATGAAGAATACTCCCGGAAATGAGCGGTGATTGAAAGGCATTTGTCGGAGCATTTGATTCAGATGATGATAATCCCCGATATGAGTAAATGATTAAACACGAGCGTGCTGATTAAAACCCTTCTTAACAATAATTATCAGTAGATGATGTGCCTTGGCCGCTGCCGAGTGGTGAGGTGATTGGTAGCCTCTGAAAACCCAATTATAAAAAGCATTTATTCATTGTTATTGAGTAGGAGATTCAAAGTCTCTGTTAAGAAAATACGTGAACATAACATCTACGGTGAGGAATTACAAGCTGAGCTAATCTATGGTGTTTTAGAAGACGAGTCAATAGTTTTATCAACACGTAGGTATAAAGACTCGGATAAATACCGGGTGAGAATTAGTATTTATAAGGATTTAAGCGATCTGGCCGATGATATTGAATCTCTTGGGTTTAGAGTATATGGAGAAGAAGACCGGACTATTATAATAGGGTATTTTAACCGAGAACAAATAGTCAATAAACTTTCCTCTCTCCTAGATATGCTTATTTAAACTGACTACTACCATTTTTATTATATTTAGAACACTAATTGTTCTTGTAACTCGAGTAGAGACAATTATAGTTAGATTATTGAATAGGGTGTGTTCACGGTAATGGATGCAGAAGAGTCTGTTAATCCGCGTACTTTCGCTGACTTATACAATAGGGGACTTAGTATTAAGGAGATAGCAAAGAATTTCAAGATATCTGTATCGGCTCTTCATAGAAGGATAGACAAATGGTTTAGAGAAGGATATTTAATGTACTATTATAACGTATTACTGCATAAAATGAATAACCCTATCTCAATCTGTATTCTCTCTTTTAATCAAAGAATATATGTTTTGAGAAAAATTAGGATGCTTAAACCCATAACAATATATTATTCACCATTACCACGTCCAACGTATCTATTTTATTTTGACGGGGATTGTTTAGAAGTTGAGAGGGTATTTTCGTTAGAGCATAGCCGTGGGATGTGTAAAAATATATTATGTGGAAGAATAGAGAGTTCACTCCTAATATTTGAGAACTATACAAAATACAATATAGAGCTTCTCATCGATTCTGATGAGGAAAAATTAAGAGATGATATAGATGAGTTTATCGTGGAAACATATTTTAAACTATTTAATCCGCCGCTTGAAGGCAGGATATATAAAGACATTATTTCGGAGATCATGCGCCGATATCTTGGAATATCTATTTACAGAAATCATTACTATAGGCATGTATATAACAGGGCTGTGAAGAAGAGGATTATATATAGGCAGATAGATAGGCTAAAATATGCATTATTAACGATTTATGCACCAGATTTAACAAGTGTTAAAGAGATGTTAATGGAGTTGTATAAAATGGAAATAATTGGTGGTGTCGATCAAGTTAATGTTATAAGCTTTGATCCCTTCATAGCAATTACCCATTCGTGGGTAGATAAAGATAAATTATGGGTTGAAAGCCTTACACATGATCATTTCAACAATAGTAAGTACGAGATCTATCTTGTCAAGAGAATATTATGGGGTATATAGGTATGGATTTAAACGAGCTAATCTATAAGGTCTCAATAATAGTAAGCGATCCATTTAACTTAGCTAAATTAGTTATCGAAACAACTAGGAAATTACATATTATAAAAGGCGTAAAATATAGACCCCCCGGTTTTTACGAGATAAACGCGTATAATTCAATATACGTACTAGGCGATCTACATGGTGATTATGAGACATTAATCGAGTTTCTTGCGAAGAATAAGTTAATCGAAAAACTCTCTACTAGTGATACTAAAATATTATTCTTAGGCGATTATATTGATCGTGGCGATCAACAAATAGAGCTTATAACATTTGTGCTATTACTAAAGAATACATTCCCAGATAATATAGTATTATTACGTGGAAATCATGAACCACCTCCATTTCTTCTTCCACATCCACATGATTTTCCATATAAACTAGCAGCTCGCTACTATAGTTATGCTGGAACTCTTTACGGGTTGTTTCTTCAGCTTTTCCAAAAACTAGCATATGCCGCTAGGATACCGGGTAAGATATTATTCGTTCACGGTGGACCTCCATCGTATGTTCTCTATACTGATTCTTTTGAAGAAGCTTTTAGTATAGGTAAACCCTGTGTCGATGATCTCGTGTTAGAGGAGATTCTCTGGAATGATCCAATCGAATATAGTGAGTTACCAGTAATGGATTCTCCACGGGGTGCTGGTGTATTGTTTGGGAGAGAAGTCACATATAGGGCATTAGAGTTGGCTAAGGTAAAGTATATTGTGAGAGGCCATGAAGCTGTTAATGGTTATAAGTTTAACCACGATAAAAAAGTCATTACATTATTTGATTCTAGAATAGAAGCATATGGTATAACGCGAGCTGGCTACTTATATATTGATAGAAGCAGTAATGTAGAGAATATAGAGGAAAACCTATATTTGCTCTAGGTTAGAAGAGTAGAAACCTCTTGTACTTAACTTTTACCGTTAAAATACCATTCTTCACCTTGTATTCTACAGACTTAACTTTATGTTTAAGACAAATATACGCGTATCCCTTAAATCCTATATCGGTATCATAAACCTCTATCTTAATACATTTGCCATAGTGTTCAACAACTATATTGTCAAAACCTGTGTCTGGGAAAACAAGTATTTTTACACTGTCATATTTATCATATACAATATCATAGTCTAGTTGATAAACCTTATTAACGAGTAATAGGCTG
Source organism: uncultured Desulfurococcaceae archaeon (assembly GCA_964625205.1). Classification (GTDB taxonomy): domain Archaea; phylum Thermoproteota; class Thermoprotei_A; order Sulfolobales; family Desulfurococcaceae; genus CAZVAW01. The sequence goes on along the minus strand of CAZVAW010000029.1, from coordinate 12,372 downwards.
AGACCCTTCACCGAAACTATCCCCCAGTTATAAAGTAAATCTTTTTAAGGATAAAGCTCTTTCATCATTGAAAACCTTTTAATGCATTATGATGACACTTTATAAGGGGAGAATAAAACTAATGAATATTTAAGACTAAACACTTTCGGTTGGTGGAAAATTGAGTCACGGCACAATATTTACAGACTACTTCGCTGATCTTGTTGAAGAGCATCTCGGTAATATTATTGAAGAAATAATAGAAAAATACTATGAAGACCAGATCGATAAAGAATTTGAATATGAGGAGATCCTCAAGTTCATAACAGCGGAGTTAATGGGTACTAATAATGTAGACTATGATGAGGCAGAATTTACGAAAACACTACGCAAATTAGCGCGGAAGAAAAGTGTTGGAAGATTAGTCATTAGCTACCTTATAGCAAAATACATTGAAGAGAGAGATAAATTTTTAGAGGAAGAGGATTTCTTAGAGTAAAACTGCTCCTAATTTCTCTAAGGGTGGTTACAAATTCCTCGCGGAAGAAAAAGGAAAAAAGAGAAAGAACAAGCTTCTCAACAAGGAAGTGTTGAAGAGAAAGGTAAAACCACAGCTAAACGTAGAAAAAGATCTCGTTCTAGACGAACCCTTGATATCGGTAAACTTGCTAACGATTACTTTAACGACCTATATAGTTATTTAGGATTAGATTCATTAAATGTTCCAGAGGATCTAGCATGGAAGATCGTATATGAAATACTTGATATGTTATATGGTGGTTTATCCACAAAACCGAAGCTTGACGCTGTCTTAAAGAAAATCAAGAGATACCGCGATAAAGTATCAGCGCTTATCTCAGTAATGCTTTTAGAGAATCTTAAAAACCTAAATGAAGAACAATTAGAGTTTATAGTTCAAAGTGGTGGTCAATTGATAGTTCCCGAGATAAGTCGTCTTTATGCATTGTTGAAGAAAATTGGTAGAAACGACTTGATTAGCTATCTTGAATATGTATGGGAGAAGTATGGGAGACCGTCGCCTGTTAGGTGTCCGAAATGCGGGTTTAGAGCAATTATGCCTGATTTTACATGCCACATATGTGGACATGTTGTTAATGAGGAATATGTAAGACGTGAACTTAATTTTAAGGAGAAATTCAAAATGTATGTAGAACAAGCAAGTGTTGCCGAGCTTAGAGATGTTATGGAGCTTGGATACGTACTTGTTGGTGAAGACGGTGTTAAAAGCCCTAGGTATAAGCATAAACTTCTTTTTGAGAAGAAGTATTACTACCCGATATATCTTAAGCGAAAAGATATCGCGTTGATTCTTGAGGAGATTTCAAAGCGGAGGATAGAGGTTTAGTTAATAAGGGTTTAGGTATTGATACTATTTTATACGGGTAATAAGTAATAATAGGGAATCCTATCGTTACGGGGTAATTCTAAATGCTTGAAATCAGTAATCGCGAAGAACTAATTAGGGCATTAAAAGCTAATGAAGTTGTCCTCATAGGATATTATGACCCAGATTCTAGAGAGGGGATGATGTTCCACTATATCTATAGAGAGTTACAGAAACATGCTGATCCACGTATTCTGGTTTTAAGAGTAAATACTCGTAAAAACCCTGAATTCGTAAAAGAGCTTCCGACAGTTCCATGTATTAGAGTATACTATAAAGGTAGACTAGTTTTTGAACAACAAGGTTTCTTTGGAAAACTAGACTTAGATGTTTATGTTCTTCGTAGAAGCATACGTTCTGTTTTCCATGGGTTAAACATTAGTTTTAGGATTTAGGTTCTTAAACGGTGATCTCCATAGAAAAATTTATATAGAAGCGGTTTAATCAATTCGTTATGGTAATTGAGATAAGACAATCTCAGTAAAACCTCTTTTACTGAGGTGGAGTAATATGGCCTTATATAGTGTACCCGTATTAATCTTAAAAGAAGGCACACAGAGAACCGTTGGTAAAGATGCTTTAAGAGCAAATATTATGGCCGCCAGGGCATTGGCGGAGGTATTAAAAACAAGTCTAGGACCACGTGGACTTGATAAAATGCTTGTTGATAGTTTTGGTGACGTAACAGTAACTAATGATGGAGCAACTATTGTTAAAGAAATGGAGGTGCAGCATCCAGCTGCTAAGTTATTAGTAGAGGTAGCTAAAGCACAAGACGCCGAGGTAGGTGATGGTACAACTTCAGCAGTAGTATTAGCTGGTACATTGCTTGAGAAAGCTGAGGAGTTATTAGAACAGAATATTCATCCAACAACTATTATCGAAGGCTATATCAAGGCTATGCAAGAAGCTATTAGGATTCTTGACGAGATAGCGATAAAAGTAGATCCATCGGATCGCGAGGTTTTAAAGAGAGTGGTAAATACTGCTATTGCTAGCAAATATATAGGTAGAGGCACTGTAGCCGATAAACTAGTAAACATGGCTATCGACGCAGCCCTAACTATTGCCGAGAAGAAACCAGATGGTACGTACGAGTTTAAGATCGATAATGTAAAGATCGAGAAAAAGAAAGGAGGACATGTAGCTGATACACAACTAATATACGGTATTGTTTTAGACAAAGAAGTAGTTCATCCCGGTATGCCTAAACGTGTAGAAAACGCTAAAATAGCCTTGATCGACGCACCACTTGAGGTTGAGAAACCAGAGATCACGGCCAAGATCAACATAACAAGTCCAGAGCTTATGAAAGCATTTCTAGATGAAGAGGCTAAGATTCTAAAGGATATGGTTGAGAAGATCGCTGGTACTGGTGCTAATGTTGTTATTTGTCAGAAGGGTATTGATGAGGTTGCACAGCATTTCTTAGCAAAGAAAGGAATACTAGCAGTAAGAAGAGTAAAAAGATCAGACATGGAAAAACTAGAAAGAGCAACCGGAGGAAAGATCGTTAGCAGCATAAGAGATCTCACACCAAACGATCTAGGTGAAGCCGAACTAGTCGAAGAGAGGCGTGTTGGAAACGACAAAATGGTGTTTATTGAGGGATGCAAGAACCCGAAGGCGGTAACGATCCTAGTGCGTGGAGCAAATGACATGATCATAGATGAAGTTGAGCGTTCACTTAAAGACGCGTTAAACGTTTTAAGAAACGTTATGAAAACGCCAAAGATCCTAGCTGGTGGTGGTGCGGTAGAGGTTGAGCTTGCTCTTAGACTACGAGAATATGCTGCCAAGATTGGTGGTAAAGAACAATTAGCTATTGAGGCCTTCGCTAATGCATTAGAAGAAATACCAATGATCCTAGCTGAAACAGCGGGATTAGACCCATTAGATACTCTAGTGAAGCTACGCCAGCTACATAGTGAGGGCAAGATCTATGCTGGTATAGATGTTATAAGTGGTAAAGTTGAGGAGGACATAACTAAGATAAACGTAGTAGAGCCACTAATTGTTAAAACCAACGTGATCAAAAGCGCTACTGAGGCCGCCACGACCATATTGAAGATCGATGACATCATATCAGCTAGTCCATTGAAGAAAGAGAAGGAAAAAGAGAAAGAGAAAGAATCTATGAGTAGTTACAAAAGCTTCTAATCCCTTTAGCTTGTGAAATATAGATAAGTTTTTTAGTTAATTATCTAAATTCTCTCTTTTCAGCATTTAGAAAAATATTTTGTGGGTTGCTAAGTCTTGAGTTCTGATGCTATTAGAAATGTGTGGTTTAAGAGATTAACACGTTTTGAGTTAGCACGTATAGTTGGTGCTCGTGCATTACAATTATCTTTAGGTGCTCCACCATTAGTTAATATTGAGGAAGTCCCTGTCAAGGATCCCGTAGCTATCGCGACGCTTGAACTATTAAAGGGAGTCTTACCTATTACTATTAAGAGAGTGACACCAGATGGAAAATACGAGTTACTCCCAGTCAATAGACTCTTATCCCCCGATAATAAACGATACCTTGAAACAACTCTCAAAAGCTGGACTCTCAGTTCTTCAGGTTGGAGTATATAGTGTTGAAAAATTAGGAGAAGTATATGATATATTTATTGATAAACCGCTTAACGAGGAGTCCTTCAATAAACTATATACTTATCTATTAAGGAAATACAATTATTTTCCAGCACAACTACGTTCAACACCACCAGTAATACGTTTATTTCCCGTAAAGAAAAGTGGGTCAAAAACACTTGTTATAAAACTATTGCTCTTATCACTCACTATATTAACAGTGACATTAACGGGTTATGGATTAATTGATTCGTTTAACCAGTTATTCCACGCATTTGATAAAACTAGCATGTTCCTATGGAGCATAACATACACTATATTGTTTTTATCAGCACTCGGTTTTCACGAAGCTGGCCATATACTAGCTTCCCGTAGATCAGGAATAGTTATTGACGGTCCATACTTTATACCAGCACCACCTATACAACTAGGTTTTATTGGAACATTAGGTGCTGTGATAAACATGAAAACCCTTCCACCAGATAGAAAATCATTGGCAAAACTAGGGATCTCGGGTCCTCTTGCTGGTTTTATAGCTGGTTTACTAGTAGGAATACTAGGTGTTATGTTGTCACCTGAGATATCTATAAGTAAAGCTAAAGAATTAATAGCGCAAGGCAAAGCTACTGAAGCATCTTTCCTACCAGTAATAGTTACCTTACTCTTATTACTAAAACCGGTTAAACCGGGATATACTATATTTATTCATCCAATCCTTCTAGTGTCGATAATTGTATTCTTAGTAACATTTCTTAACCTTCTGCCAATAGCGCAACTAGATGGGGGTCATGTCGTTAGATCGTATGTTTCTATGAAGACTTATGAAAAAATAGGCTATTTCCTCCCCGTAACACTACTATTCATTGGCGTATTGCTCGCAGTATTTGGGGTGTCGCTTGGAATGTTTCTAATGGCATTATCATTCGTACTATTAATTATAAAGTACGTGTTGGGTAGAAAACCGCATCCAGGGCCAGCTAATCAGTTCTCTGAAATAAAAGATTATCGATACCTCATACTATATATAGCGCTATTAATATTGACTATGCCAATACCAGTTGCGTAGACCTATGGTTTAGGGTGAGTTGTTATCGCTAAGAAAATATCAACGATTGATGAATGGATTAGAAAATATATGGGGAAGAAAGTAGGGGGAGAAAAACCTAAGCCAGTATTGGAGAAGCAGAAAATAAGAGGAGGTTTTTTCACTAAAAAAGCTTTAGAGAAGAAAATAAGTATATGGGACTTACGTGGAAAAGTGCTAGTAATCGCTGAAAAACCAAAGGCTGGTAATAAAATAGCATACGCATTATCACGCAATATTATACGCAAAAGCTTTTACAACATACCATATTATGTGATCAAGAAATCATATCTAACAATATATGTAGCATCAGCTGCTGGCCATCTATACGGGTTACATACGAATATACGAGGCTACCCCGTTTTCCAATATGAGTGGAGACCTTTATACGAGATTGACAAAACAGCTAAACACACCTATAAGTTTCTAAAAACACTTGAGAAACTATGTCGTGAAACAAACTATTATGTAAATGCATGCGATTATGATATTGAGGGATCAGTTATAGGTTATCTCATTATAAAATTCCTTGGAGACACAAATAGAAGCTATAGGGTGAAATTCTCGAGTTTAACACCAGAAGAACTGAGAACAGCGTTTAACAACTTAACAAGTCTTGACTGGGAAATGATCGAGGCAGGCTTATGTAGACATGAACTGGATTGGCTATGGGGCATTAATATCAGTAGAGCCTTAATGGAGGCTGTTAAGCTAGCAAGTGGTAAAAAGATAATATTAAGCGCTGGCCGTGTACAGACGCCAACGTTGAAACATGTTGTAGAGAATAATATTGAGCGAAACCTCTTCATACCATTACCACAGTATTCGATAACGGTATATATATCTAAAAATAATCGTAAGATCAAGTTAGAATACAAAGGGCCAGTTATAGAAGAGCGTGGAAAAGCATTAGAATTCATAACTATCCTAAAGAAACAACCATATCTCGTGGTTAAGAGTTATGAAGAGAAAAAGCTTGTATATGATCCGCCGCCAGCATTTAATCTGGGGGATCTACAAAGTGAAGCAGCTCGAATCTATGGTTTTAGCCCATATAAGACCCAGAGTATAGCGGAGAAACTATATCTAGATGCTCTGATAAGCTATCCAAGAACAAATAGTCAGAAACTACCCCCCACTATTAATTACCAGGGTATAATGGATAATCTTAGGAAAATACCAACATATTCAAAACTAATAGATAACCTATTACGGGAAACACGTGGTATATTGAAACCTGTTCAAGGACCTAAAGAAGACCCGGCTCACCCAGCAATATATCCGACTGGCGTTAAACCCTCTGGATTAAAAGAAGACGAGTGGAAGATCTATGACTTGATCGTTAGGAGATTCTTAGCTGCATTTGCATCAAAAGCGGTTGTTCATCGTAGAACAGTTGTGTTAAAACACCCGTATAACGAGTACCTAGTTTTCCAGGCCTCGGGTCAAGAAATAGTTGTTGAAGGATGGTTTAAATACTATCCCTTCCTAGCGCCTAACGAGTCTTTTCTTCCAAGGTTTATACGTGGAGAAAAAGTACCTGTACATAATGCTTCTCTGAGGAAGTCATATACTAAGCCTCCAGAGAAGATTACGAGAATAAAACTATTGAAGTGGATGGAAAACGTGGGAATAGGTACAGAAGCTACACGTGCCAGGATAATAGAGACTTTGTTCAGGAGAGGTTATTTGAAAAGTAGTGGTGGAGCAACTATTGTAACAGATATTGGGTTAGGCGTTATCGAAGTACTCTCAGAGTATTTTCCAGAATTAACAAGTGTCGAGTTGACACGTTACTTCGAGGAAGAAATGGAGAATATAAGACGAGGTATTAAGAAGAGAGAAGAAGTTGTTAATGAGGCTCGTGAGACAATAAAGAAGTTGCTTATCAAGTTTGAAGATAAGAAGGAGGAGTTAGGTAGACTCTTAAGTATAAGACTTGGGCTCGTTAAACCCGTGGAGAAATGTATACTATGTAACAGAGAAGTATGGCGTAATGGTTTATGTAGGTATCACTACGAAGCTATTGAGCAGATCAAGAAATACTATAGTGAGTGGAATAGACGTGAGAAAATAACGTGGAGAGAATACTTAGCAACGATCAAGAAACTAAAGTTAACCGGTAAATGGGTGAGAGAAGTCATCCCTTATCTTGAGAAAACCAGTTCAACCTATTAACCTTCTCCATGATACCATATAGATAAGTAGCCTAAATAAGGGATTTTCACAACTGTGTGGTTAAATGAAATAACTACCCCTTTCACACGATCATAGGGTATACCTATACGTCCAGGGCCCGAGAACTGGTATATATCCGGTAATTCATTATTATCGCCTTTAGTCACATAATAGTACTTGCCATTTACGATTTTAACTGCTATAACCCTATGTATTACGAGTTTACCGTTTAAACCTTCATAGATAATTATATCACCAACTTTAATATGATCAGGCGGAGGCTTGTATGCGAAGACTAGATCACCTTCTCTTAATAGGGGGTACATGCTATAACCATGTATAACGGCTATAGGTGTCTCAGAACCAGTTACTACAACTAGAATATTTCTCATATTAAAACCAATAATTACAACAACTATAAATAACACTATCTTCAGAATATTCCTACGCGACTTAATGAATAATGATATCTTCTCGCTAAAACCCATGGAACTACTCTCTAATTCCTCTCCCAAGTTACTCCTCTTCCTCAGACAATATTTCTTCAAGATCCAATACTATCTCTTTAACTCTCCTCTCCTTTTTCTCCTCTATCTCCTTATCACCAATAGCTACTCCAGAACCGCCTACTTTAATTTTACTGATCACGCCACGCCACTGATATCCACAGTTTCTACACTTAACCACGCCCATGACAGTAATTGTTATTCTACCATATCTATCCGGTAATGGTGAGGTTAACTGCCAATTCTTAATTATCTCTACATCGGTTGAACCACATTTAGGGCATTTCAATGATTGTTTCTTACTCATACTATGCACCAGTCATGAGTAATGCGAGTATATTTAATCCTATTAGTAGAAGGGGGATTAATATTGTATCTATAAACTTGAAGCTTTTCAAAAACCTGTATATGAAGTAAATATAAACAACTATAATGGCGGCGAGTAAATAGTTGTTGTGATTATTGAATATGAGATAAACTAATGGTATACTATATATTGCTACGGGAAACAACGTGTATAGCCAAAGCTTCTTAATCTTACCTTTAAAAACGATAGTCATCAATACCCATATTAATCCCATCAATACTAGTATCACTTGAAGATTCAAAAACAACACCATCTAAGGGATCGGTTATGGGCTATACTCTATACACAACTATATATGACGAGGTTTTTAAGATAAGGGAGGTAAAAGGCTTTATGGTCCTAGACTCACGTGGAAACCCTACAGTAGGCGTTAGAGTAGTCACTAATGGGTTAGGAGTAGGAATAGCATATGCGCCAAGCGGGGCCTCAACAGGTAAACATGAGGCGGTTGAAATTAGAGACGGTGGTTCAGAGTTTATGGGTAAGGGTGTATCTAAAGCGGTAGAGAATGTTAACAAGATTATAGGACCAGCGATAACTGGTATGGATTCGCGTAGACAACGAGAAATAGATTATAAGATGATCGAGATAGACGGAACACCTAACAAGAGTAGACTTGGTGGAAACGCTATAGTGGCGACAAGCCTCGCCGTAGCAAAAGCCGCTGCAGCCACTTATGAAGTTCCATTATTCGCCTATATTGGTGGGTTAAAAGCAAATACTTTGCCCGTACCAATGCTTAACATTATAAATGGAGGGGTACATGCTGGTAACAAACTTGATTTTCAAGAATTCATGATCGTACCAGCCGGTTTCGATAGTTTCTCGGAAGCCCTTCGAGCTAGTGTCGAGGTATATCATGTTCTTAAACAAATATTGAAGGAGAGATACGGGTTACAAGCTATTAACGTTGGTGACGAAGGTGGTTATGCACCACCATTAGAGAGGGTAACTGACGCGCTCGACCTCCTAGTAGAAGCTATTAAGAGAGCGGGGTATACGCCGGGGGAAGATATAGCGTTAGCACTTGATGTTGCCTCCTCACAACTATATGATAGTGAGAAGAAAGCGTATCATGTAGAAGAACAAGAATTAACCCGCGAAGACTTGATTGAACTATATAAACAACTAATAGATCAATACCCGATTGTCAGTATAGAGGATCCCCTCTACGAGGAAGATTTCGAGGGGTTTGCTCTACTTACTAAGGAGATAGGAGATAAGGTATTGATCGTTGGCGACGACCTATATGTTACAAACCCGAGTAGATTAAAGAAAGGAATAGAAATGAATGCTTCAAACGCTATACTAGTTAAGGTAAACCAAGTAGGTACTTTATCTGAAACACTCGAAGTAGTAAAATTAGCTGGGAGGGCGGGTTATAAAGCCATTATTAGCCATAGAAGCGGTGAAACAGAAGATACAACAATAGCTGATCTAGCAGTGGGTCTTGAGACGGGGTTAATAAAGACAGGTGCACCAGCACGTGGGGAGAGAACAGCCAAGTATAATAGGTTGTTAGAGATCGAGAGGCTAGTCGAAAAACCATATTATCCGGGCTTTAACGTGTTTCCACGTAAACCCCACTAGTTTTCTTTTAAGGTATGATAATCCCCACTATAATCAATGCCACTGCAAACAATACTGTAAACTTGACGAACTCCCATATAGTCATATTCGGGATCTGTTTTAGCAGCTTGATAAACATGTGTAGCCCAACACTAATCCCTATTATCATCAAGATCGTTATACCGACAAGCACTAATATCGTTCCCAAACCACTAACTGACGCAAATGCCTCACTGAATGCTCTCCCTATCTCATATAGTGTTTCTAAACCCATGCTTATCCACCCTAATATATAGGTAGTGAATAGGTAATGTTGATAAAGCATTGGACATATAATTACCCAATGGAAATGATGAGGGTTAAAAGCGTGGTAATTAAGTAGATGCCAGGAACCGGGCTTCTGATCCCTCCCCTCTTCTACGAGTCCATCTCCTTATAACTAAATCTCATTGGAATTCATGTTATAGAGCATATGATATGGTGAAAAACAAATGGTCCATGTAATAAAAGTAGATGAAATAGAGGATTACCTTGGTAAACCAGTAAATGACCCATATGGCCGTAGAGTAGGCTATATAATCGGGTTCTACAGTAACTCTGATGGAAACGTTACTAGTCTAGAGATAAGCATTGGGGATTTCGAGTTTAAAGAAATAAGTATTGATAGATTCGAGTTCGATAATGGAGACGTTATCTTAATACCAGAGTGGGAATATGAAGCTAAGAAGATCGAGAACAGGCTTGAGAGACTACGCAAACGCGTAGTAGCACTTAACGAGCTATACGCTAAGAAAGAGATACCAAGACACGCTTATGAGAAGTTTAAGAAGAAGATCGATAACGAGTTAATAAAGACTAAAGAAGACGCTAGAAGCGTTCGCGAGATATTAAAGAAGAGGCTTAACGAGCTAGAAGATATTATATTGGAGCTTGAGAAGACACTTACAAGCCTAAAAGTAAGCTACTTAGCTGGTGAAATACCAGAGAAGGCATACAAGGTAGCTGTTGACCAGATAAGAAAACACATTGACTTTACCCAGATGGAGAAAGAGAATGTTAAGAAACACATCGAGACTATCGAGAAATTAGAGAAACAACCAATAGACATAGGTGTCAAGACTCCAGAATCCACCGTAGAGCCGATCCCTAACGAGAACCAAACACTCCCAGTGGTTGTTCTAGAGACATAGGTAATACCTAGATAACCCGAGAATATTTTCTCAATACTACCCTTTCTCCTATTTAAAAAGAATTTTTCACACCCATATCTTCTTTGAAAAGATAAACCAGTTAGAGGCGGTAAATAGTGTCATTATCAACTAGCTGGAATAAAGGATTCTTCAGTAAATTAATAGGCTTGTTCCGGGGGCCACATGACCCCACCCTAAGGAATATACAAGAAGCCATATACGTACTTGAGAAAATGGCTAACTTCATAGACTCTACCAAGAAAACACTTGAGAACAAGTATGAGGAGCACCAGCGTAGGGCGAAGTTATTCGCTAGTGAGGGGAAGAAAGAGTATGAAAAAATATTTATTGAGGAGTCAAGACACATAGCTAGTTTAATATCATTATTCACTAAAGTACACTTTGATATTGTTAGGGTGAAACATAGGCTTGAAACACTAACATTAGTTGAGGAACCAATGAAATTATTACCCGAGATCGCACAGGAACTAGACATGATTAAGCCAGAGATCGAGAGAATCGCGCCAGAGCTTACAACGTTATTCTACGAAGTTAGAAGAAGAGTTAACTCTATAATGGCTTCATCGAATTTCGAGGCATTATCAAGCCTTTATAGTGAGAAGAATATGGATGAGAGAAAAGAAGCAATGTTGCCACCATTACCACCAACTGAGAAACCACGTGTTAAAGAGGCTTCACTACAATCTAGTAATATAATTCCTTTTAAGACGTTGAAGAAATTAATAGTTGACGAGATCAAGAAATCTGGTGGGGTATTCGTAATAAGTGATTTCGCCCGAAAATACGGAGTACCTAAACACATGGTTAGAACGGCCCTTAAAAAGTTAGAGGAGGAAGGCGTTATTAGATCACATTAGTTTTTCCAATTAACCATTTATTTCATCACTTTAACACAAGTTTATGGAGGTGTCTAGTATTTACTCTATTGTGGAGAAGGCGAGGGAATATGCGCATTTAGCGGTTACGGCTGACAAACAGGGACAATATGAGAAAGCCATACGCTATTATCGTGCCGCAATAGATCTACTGAGTAAATATCTCAGACTATATCCAGATAATTCCATGGCTGACATATATAGAGGATTGATACGAGAATATAAGAAGAGAGTAGCTCTTCTAGAAAAACATCTTGCTAGAGTATCTGTGGGCGGAAATGGTAATGGTAGTGGTAGTGAAAAAGATAGTATTGAAGTCATTACATATAATAGGAATGGCCCCAAGTTCAAGGATTTAGTTGATTTAGAGGAGGTTAAAAGAGCTTTAAAAAGAGCAGTTATATACCCTGTTAAAACCCCCGAGCTTTACCCACTTGGGTGGCCTAAAGGAATACTTTTATTTGGCCCTCCAGGCTGTGGTAAAACGTATATCTCGCAAGCACTAGCTAATGAGATAGAAGCAGTCATGATCAATATAAGTCCTGCCACGATAATGTCTAAATGGCTTGGTGAAGCAGAGAAAAACGTTGCACGCGTATTTAAGAAAGCACGTGAAATAGC
>CAZVAW010000028.1:0-19556 GCA_964625205.1 uncultured Desulfurococcaceae archaeon | reverse complement strand
GGTTATGATATGGGGCGTTTAAGGGATCACCTCGACGAACATATTTTAAAGAATAAGCTTGTAAAAGGGATCTATCTTAAACGCTCAATATATGTAAAGGCTTTTGGTTCACCTTTATTATTACTCTTAAAAATAAAAGGTGGAAAACTCTACTATAAATGGATTAATTTCTTTTCAAAACTTGAAAACACATTTATTATAGAATATTCGCCTTTTAGATCCAAGAGGCAATACTTATACGTAGGTCTTACACGCAGCTTAGGAGGACTTAATCATATTAAAGCCTTTATAGCAAACTCGTTAGACGAAGGTTTCTTAGAGGACGTTTTAGCGATAGACTATATACCCCCGACGGTTAAGAGGTTTACAATACCATATAAGAATTATTTACAAGATAAAAAACAATGGGATATAGACGTGGATAGAACACATAAATTATTTGAGCGCCGTATTCTACGTAAGAGGAAATAGTAAATAACTATTTCAAAAGTTAAACACTTAATTATAGGCTAAACCCTATATTTTACTCGGTAGTCGCTAGGGGCGCTGATTATGTATTCAAAACTACTACTGCCAATATTCTCGATATTTACAAGGGGGTTAATACTTGGTATCATACTCGTCTATGTAATAGCTTTATTCTATGGGCTTACAGTCAACCTAGGTTCCAATATTATCTCATACGTATCTAGTAAAACTGGATTAATAGATAGAGATTTAGCTGATATACTCGGTTACATAACACCCTTAATCCTACTTATACTTGTACTTCCATTTTCGTTAAAGGGTAGACATGCTTATATGGCTATATTATCGCTTATTTCATACTATTCATTAACATTGTTGCACATTATGATAGCCATACTGGCTTATACGATATATTACGAGTATGTATACAATATTAATTATCAAGTAGAATTGATAACACTAAATACATCATTAGCATTAGCTATAGTTACTGGTTTATTAACATCGATTTACCCACGGACAGCTATTAGTTTTAAAAAAGTTGTTGATTCGAAGACGATAGGTATAGGGGTATCAAGTGGAACTATAGAATTGAAAACTGGCGAAACACTGCGTATAATTATCTATGGCGAAGAATACCATATAGCAGTATCTTCGGAACCACGTGATTCGATGATATTAAGCGATCGTAGTAAGACAATAACTTATACATATATCGACATAGTCCCAGCCTCAACTTATGGTGGGTATTTAAACATTTATTACAAGGACAAACTAGTCTATAAATTAAAGTGTATTTATAAGGAAGTTAATTATAGGAAGATAAAATTCTATGTGCACTACAATGATGACTTAGTTGGTGAATACGAGGTTAAAGTCGAAGACTATAAAGACTTGTTATCAGCTTTTACACATATACTTGACGCTACAATAGCTAAGCTTGGAATAGAACGTGATGATATACGTGAAATACAGTTCTATACCGAAGACGACGTCTTTATTCCATCAACAACAAAGATACGTGAACTAGAAGTTGATAAGGTTAAGGCAAAGATCTATGCTAGAGAGAAGATCTTAGAGCTACTAAGATATTATGGTAAAAAAGACGTGTATGAACTATGGGACACCCTTATTAGAAGATTAGAGTTTCTACGTGAGAAAGTATCTTGGCTTATCAAAGAACTAGACACCACCATTGAAAAATCACATGCAATAATAGATAACTGGTGGTAAAATGGCGACACTTATAATTTTTGACGATATGGTAAAACTAAGTATTTACTTAGAAAACTTAGAACACAATAAATTATTCCTAACAAGATATCCGCGACGCGGTCTTAAAGGTAAACAATTAGTTATTGAAGACCTTGTATATAGTGGTGTTAAAGGCAGGAAGAGTATAGGCCAAGTCTATAAAATAGCTATTAATTATTCAGATAAACTAGTTTTCAAAGATAAGAAATATGTATTACTAGTTAATGGGGCTTCAGAATATGATATGGGTCTTTCACTCTACGTTTTAAACAATATCTTGAACAACATTGATAAACCAGAAATACTAGTATTAACACGTGCTCCTCCACGAAACTCTAGTGACTTGATTAAGGCGAGCTTCTATGCATGGTTTAAAACAATCTCATTATATGACATAATCTTTAATTACAGGGTAAATGGTAGTTTTAAATACTTATTACTAAACCCTGATACTCCTCTGCATCTTATCAGGTATCTCATCATGTTAACCGATAAGATAATGCATAGTATCTACTCGCTTCTACATATTAAGTTGAAAAGATTCCTATTACCAATAGCTGAGCTATACGTATTAGCTGAACTTTTGAAATATAGAGGTGAATATAGTAAAATAGCTGAGGAGTATAAGTATTTGTTAATGCTTATGCATGGGGTACTTGACAATGCACCAACCGATTTATGGAGTATAGCGCGTAAAAAAAGACATGTAGTAGAGGGTAGTAGGTTTATTACTAAAAAAATCATTGAGAAAAAAGATGTTTTAGAGAAAAGTATTTATTCTATATTAGAGGTACTTGTGCGGGGACGAAGATATACTTCACCAATGATCGATCCAAAAGCTCTCCTAGAGAAACTATTACACGGCACCCCGATCTCAAGGATCTATCCCGAGATAAATATTAGTGGGAGAATAGAGCTTTTAAGTAATATTTCAAGCAATGACTTAATCGATACATATGATCTTGGTGTAGTTAATCTGGTAAGAAATACTTATAGGTATTTAGTGATAACACCCGATCTCGAAAATTATGTTAAAGAGGATAATGTTTTGGTACTAGATAAGGGTGTGGGTGAGATAAGTGTCATTGAATTCAACGAAACCCCTATACATGTGGATTGTAGGATAAACACTGATTATCTGCCTTTTGATTTCTATGAGGCTTATCTAGATCGATCGGGTATAGCTTTATCTCAACTCTACCCCCCAGAAACTAGGATACAAAACAAGATACTGAAACCATACGATATTCATCGAGTAAACCCTGTAAACTATCATGGGTATATTGAATATCAGGATGAGAAATGCTCAACATATATAAAGAGTTTTCTTAAACAACTGTTTTCATAATCTCTCTAAACCCCTAAGCTATCTACTTAAAATAAAATCCTGGTTATCTACTAATAGGTAGAGGAGGTTATACGAAATGCCCCGTCTAAGATTTGGACCAGCTGGTAAACCAATATCTATGAAATCATCGGATATGTTAAAGGCGCCAGAGTTTCTACACGAGATAGGATTAAATGCTATGGAATATGAAGCGGTGAGAGGAGTTCGTATAAGCGAGGATAAAGCACGTAAACTAGGTGAAGAGGCTAGAAAATACGATATCCTTCTCAGCCTCCACGCACCCTATTTCATCAACCTAGCTAGTGCTAAAAAATCAACCGTAGAAGCTAGTATAACGCGTTTAAAAGAATCAGTGCGGGCTAGTGCATGGATGGGCTCATATATAGTGGTTTTCCACCCAGGATACTATAGAGACGCTCCTAGTAAAGAAGAGGCTGTTGAATGGGTTATTAAAAATCTAGAGCCAGTAGTCGAGTATATTGAGGAGATTAAGGCCGAAAATGTATGGTTAGGGCCAGAGACTACTGGTAAGATCACGCAGGTAGGTGATCTAGATGAAGTTATCGAGATAGCACGTAGACTAGACCACGTAAAACCGGTTATTGACTGGGCCCACCTTTATGCTAGGCATCAAGGCAAGTTTATAACAAGCGTAGATGATGTGATCAAGGTTATCGAGAAACTAGAGAAAGAACTCGGTGAATACGCGTTAAAACCACTACATACGCATTTCTCAAGAATAGAGTATGGTAAGGGTGGGGAGAAGAAACACCATACATTAGCAGAGACTCAATATGGACCTGAATTCGAACATGTATGCCGTGGGTTAACAGAAACTGGTATTGAAGCGGTGATCATAAGTGAAAGCCCGATACTAGAGCAAGACGCATTAGTCATGAAGAAGATCTGTAGCAAGATCTGTGGCGTGAAATGTGTTGCTGACTAAGCTGAGAAAACACTTGTCTAGTGGAATAGAGGTAGTTGCTAAGGTATTCGTGAAAATAGGTTTTAAACCATTACATTTAACCATATCCTCACTAATATTTTCAACCCTAGCTTTTACCGCATTGTATTATTATAAGTCGATAATCCTTTACATAACCCTAGTACTATTATCCGGTTTTATGGATATGGTGGATGGTGCAGTTGCTCGTTTAACCAAGCAAGTATCTAGACTAGGTGCTTTCTTAGACTCAACTATTGATAGATTTTCAGATATCCTAATAATATATCCATTAACAATACTAGGTTTTCCTATAGAACAGATTGTTTACCTAATAGTGGTATCCCTAATGATAAGCTATGTTAGAGCACGTGGAGAAGCATTGAATTTAAAGATTGAGGGTATAGGTATTATTGAAAGAGCTGAGAGAATACTATTAGTAGTATTAATCGCCGCATTATACCCGGTAAACACTATGGTTTCACAACTAGTTTTCTACATATTATTGCTTTTATCAACAATAACTTTACTACAAAGGATAATCTATATCACGAGCAAACTAAAACGTTGAATAGGTCTCCATCGGAAACTTAGGTACGACACTGGGGAGTTTCATCCGTTTTCACGAGGATTTTCCACAGTTTGGCCAGCACCACGATCGATTTCCTATGGGTGGAACCGGGGAGTTACAAGGGTGTATTTCCACTGGAGAACATTAAGTCAACGCTGATAGGTCATAATGGCCTGTAAGTGGTAGTGGGGTTCTAAACGATACATAGCCCATTCTTAATACATGGCTTTTCACAATACCAACACGATCACTAGCTCTGGTTACTAATTCTCTATACTCAGCGGGGATATCTAGCGTTGATAACTGTGTTTTATCCATGCGGAGGACGATCTTAGTGTTCGCTAGTTGAAGTATAATATCGTGTACATCCTTAGGTGAATGTGTTGAGAATACTAAGCCTAGTCTACGTGCTCTACCTAATCTTGCTATACGATCAATCATGCCAGACACATGCTCTATATAGTCTTCACGGCCCCCGCCTTTGGAAGGGAAAAACCGGTGTGCTTCATCAAATAATATAATGACTGGTTGGGTAACTACTCTTTGCCTCGTCCTTACTAGTTTCCATTCGAAAACCTTATTAAGTATACGGAAAGCGACAATACTGATCACTTTCTCGGGATCGGCGAGACTATGCTCTTGAAGGTACTCAAGATCAACAACTATTGGATACCCCTTGAACAATCTATGATGATTCTCCATGATCATATTAATAGGTGGTTCGTGTAAGAAACGATCTTCTCCATGGCCCTCTGGTACTGTTATATCGAATAAACCAGTATCTATTAGTGAGCCGATCTGCCTGATAATATTCTCTAATGTAGACTTATGTATAGCTAGATCCTTTATTAGATCGATAACATATTCCTTATTAGGATCAAGTATAACGCCACGTGGAGAACCCGGTTTCTCATGTAGACGATAACGTGCTTCGCGTAATGCCTCGTAGAAATCATATATTGTCTCAAGACTAGCATTTCGTGAACGAAGATAGTTGAGAAGCCTAGATAAACTATCTTTTGCTTGTCTCGTGAAATAGGGGTTTAAAGCTATAAATTCACGCGGCGAGACATCCGTGAAGCGGAAACCATAGGGTATTATATATAACGTATACTCCTCGGTATCATTAACACCATATTCTATACCAAGCTTAAGCTCAACATACCTTAGAGGAGGCTTACCCGGCTCTTCGGCTACTTTAATATCCTTAACATTTATCCCCCATCTATACCTCTCAGCTATTGGGTAATAAGTGGATTTCACATAATCCTCAGCTATAAGTTTTAAAGCTTTAGCCCAATTCAAACCACTATCTCCGATCTCCTCAAGAATAAAACGTGTTATAGGAAGCATAACTACTAAACCACGAGGTCTCTCAACGATATTCTCGGCTTCTTTTATCATCTTAAGCTCAAGTTCACGATCAACTGTTGTGAAGTCCCATGTTGGACGTAATGGTAGTGTTAAATAGTCCCTATTAGGATCTATTATTAACAACGAGATCTTATCATGGCCCTGGACAAGACTAGAGATTGAAGCTATCATGTTTTTCAATAAAGTCGTTTTACCAGAACCAGTTGTACCAAGCACGATCACGTGCTGATAAAACGTTTTAAGCGGTAAATATAGAGTGGCTTTTACATCGAAAACCGGCTTATCACCTATTGTAACGTATCCTAGAAAAACACCATTCTCCGGTAACCCAAGTATCTTCCTAATAACATGCGGGTCTCGAAGCTTGATCACAGGAGATTGCGGCTCTATGACATAGTTGGCTATAGAGACATTATCTGTGAAAGGATCATACGCTAATAAGGGTTTAGCTTTAACACGTGTACGTGTTAAAAGACCAGATACTTCACGACTAGGTATAGCCACATACATCTCGGGGAGGTCAAGTTCAGCTAAAACATCTCTACGTTCAACGCTTACTATGCTTAAACTAACTATATGGAGAGTCTTAATATCAACAACAGCTAAGTAACTACCAGCAGAAGCTATTTCGTTGAAATCCCTAAAATAAATAGCTGGTTCAACATCAAAAACAACAAGACCTCCCTCCTCAGAAATACTTGAGGGGCTTGTACGTGAAACCCAGCCTATGATCTCTCCATATTTCTCGGCAATATTATATGCTTCCTCAAATTTCTTCTCAAGCTCTCTTAAAATATCATCAACCAAAATATCACCATACTATTTTTACTCTACATCAACTCTGTATTCTTTTGATTCTTTAAACCCCGAATAATAATATTTGGATCTAGAACGTTATATATTGATAAGTTGATTCTCCAGGTAGCCCGGTCATTCTAATGAAATAGTTAACTAAGGCATTTGTGATCTTTTTAACCCTATTATCAGCTAATAGGATCGAGAGTGGTAGTATGGAACCCGTGTGTATACTATCATATATTACTGGTTCAAGGTTCTCCTCAGCCCCCTCAACATATTCTATACGGTAGAACATATAGTTTCTATAATCAGTCTCGTTAGTTATTCTTCTACGCGGTATACCGATATAGTATATGGTTTTCTTCGGTAGTTTAACTGGTAGTTTTCCGGGATCATATATAATTGGGCCAATATAGTATGGTGTTATCTTTTTATCTTTAAACCATAGAGTTGTAAGAACAGATAGATATGCTTCATCACTCATATTACCACTACTGAGTCCAACGGGATCCCTGCGTGATAAGATATTCGATCTATTTAGTCTCTTCACAATACCTAATACGGTAATATTTTTCTCACGCATTAACTTATCTATAATATTAACCCTTATACCCACTAGTACTTTCCAGCTCTCGATATAGTATTTGACAAGGTCATCACGTATACCATGCATCTCATTTACTTGGTAAACAAGTGGTGGCGTATAATATATCGGGCCATCTACGAAAACGTATAAGTCCCGGTAACGCTCTTTCTCTAAAAGCATATTTAAAACCTTATTCTCAAGCAATAGCCTTAATTCATCTAATACTACATACTTACTATAACGTGGACTATACCTTATTCCAGCAGGGTTTCTTGTAATAACTTTTTTCTCCTCAAGTTTATCGAGTAAATCCTTCTCAAAGCCCTCGATCTCCGGTATTATGACTATATAGTCATAGCTTTTCTCCCCTTGAGCCATAATACTGGTTATACTCGGATATTCCAGTGAATCCCCAGTAAACCTATTTATACATGTTGCTGAACCAACCCCTATGAACATATATGGAGTATCTATTGCACGAGTACTACTATCTATTGCATAGATATTGTTATATCTTCTCCTAAGTTCGTCGAAACCGATCTCGTGAATCTCTAGCTTTTTCAAAATAACTTGGTTCTCGGTAGTAAACTCTATATAATCATATATTTTCTCAAATCTAGAACTCTCGTCTCTAACGATCTTCTTATCAGTAAAACCTTCTAACTTTATGTTCTTAATAATATTTACTAGGTCGTCGATCATCTCTATTTACCATAATTATTAATAATATGGTTTTTATAGTGTTTAATGAGTAAAGATTCTTATATACTACTCTATT
This sequence comes from uncultured Desulfurococcaceae archaeon, assembly GCA_964625205.1. Classification (GTDB taxonomy): domain Archaea; phylum Thermoproteota; class Thermoprotei_A; order Sulfolobales; family Desulfurococcaceae; genus CAZVAW01. Next base: position 11,436 of record CAZVAW010000028.1, on the reverse strand, counting down.
GTTTCAAGCCTCTTCGTTAACATTAGATCATTATTTTATAAATTGTTTCTAGTATTTTAGGTTAAATAAGGATTTATAACAATTTATTGGGAAGAGAATAGACAACATACTAAGGTGGTAACGGTATGAGTAAAAGTATTGCGAGAGTCTTTATTGGTGGTGATTGGGATGCTGACGGGTTAGTAGCTACTGCTCTCCTTGTTTATTCGCAGGAAAAACTTGGTGTATACCCACTTAATACTACAGCCGTGGTTGACAAGAAACCAGTTGACCCAGAGAGGCTAAGGTTTATCTTCGGTGATCTAAACGGTGTATATGATCTAATTGTTTTCCTCGACCTACCATATACTAATAATGTGCCTCGTATTCTACGGATTTTGAAGAAACATTTCGGCGTAAAAAAGATCATGTATATTGACCATCATATATCGACTATAATGAATAAGGAGAAGCTAGAAGAGGTTGCCGACGAGGTTATAGTTGACAGGAGAAACCCTACCTCAGCAATAGTATATAGGATTTTATCCGAGAAAGGAGTTCATATCCATTCTAGGCTTAAGACTTTTGTAGAACTAGTTAATTACATGGATAGTGGTAGAAGGATCCCGGATAATCTGATGAAGCTTTTCGAGCTTGTTAAACTAATATCTAAAGCACTCACGATCAAACGCGATGTTGAGCTATGGTCTAAAATAGTTGATTGGCTAGCATCGCCAACACCACTTCCTCTCCCGCTTGAGGAAGGTGTATTGAAACGTGTCAAGGATATTGTCGAAGAGCGTGATAGAATGGTTGAGGAGATAGCCACCGATCTGGCTGTTAGTGCTGTTAAGATCGGTGATTTTAGATTTATCGACGCCCGTAGTAAATGGAGGTATCGTGGAGCGTCAGCTCTTGCATCAAAACTAGCATCCATGTTGAAAGCACCGGTTATTGTGTGGGTTGATACAAATAAAGAATATACATTACTTGTTATCAAAGCATTTAAGGGGAGGGCTTATCGAGTAGCTAAATACTTATTAGCGGAGGGTATAGCGTTGGATATTGCTGGGCATCCTAACTTAGCTATTGTTAAAATACCTAAAAATGTTAAAAATGAGGAGATCAGAGAGCATCTATATAGAGCGGTCTACTATGTATAAAGGTAAGTATTACTCGGTTTCCTTCATCCTATTCCTATGAAGTTGAGCAATACCTAGATTAGCTAACTCTTCTCTAATCTCCTTGGGAGCTAAACTATAGGCGGACTCCGCATATTTTGCTGCTACTAAAGGCGATGCTAAGAATACGAGAAAACCGATACCAAATATTAGTAGACCCATTGCCTGCAACCATTTAGCAAATATGGCTTCTGGTTTTTCACGTAAAGTATAATATGAGATTACAATGCTTACCTCAACTATACCACGATTCAAAGGCTTCATATTGATCGCGTAACTACCGGGTTTCTCTATAGGTATTGTGATTGTTTCTCCACCATGTGTTATAAGACTATATAGGGTTTTACCAGTGCTTAGGTCATCTAATGTAACCTCTATTAATGCATCACTAGGCCCAGTTATATCTATTGATATGTATCCGGATGTGTCGAATTTATAACGACATATTTCGAGTAAACCGGTTAGGTTCATCTTATAAGTAGCCATATCGGACAACACATATGTACTATATGGTGGTGGGAGGGGCTGGAATAGTTTCTGAGGAGGTAATACGAAGTTGACGCCGACATAATATATTCCTACCTGAAATATTGTAGCCCCTATGATCATGAGTATTAAACTACTAATGACGACTTTAACATATAATGGTCCGTATGCGAGGAAGTATCTTCTTAAAACCATATTATCACCCATGCAGTGATACGCGATAATATCTTCGTCATACTACCGCTTCCATAAAACATCTTTGTCTAACATCCATATTACGGATTAATATTATTTTAACTATTAATATCGTTTTACCTAAATAAAATATAAGAGCTTAGATACGGTGTTTATATGGTTGTTGAGGTAGAGGCTAAGTACATGGTTTTATGCGATCTCGAAGTATTTCTTAATAAATTATCGAAGTTAAACCCAATTTATGTGGGTTCTCGTTTAGAAATAGATACATACTATAATCACCCTTGTAGGGATTTTCGTGCAACGGATGAAGCATTGAGAATTAGAACTATTAAGTCGCTGAGTAAAGGAGTTACTCATGTTTTAACGTATAAGGGTAAAAGGTTGTTAGATAACATGGTTAAGAAGAGGGAGGAGCTAGAACTAAATATAAGTGATCCAGGGATATTAGATGAAATCTTAATTAGACTAGGTTTTAAGAAAGTAGCTAGATTTTCTAAGAAAAGAATAGTATATAATGTGAACAATTGCATGTTATCAATCGACAAACTTTATGGTGTTGGTTTATTCGTGGAAATAGAGGGTAGTGAGGATAGAATTAAGGAAATACACGAGTTTTTAAGTGAATGTCTAAAACCAATTGGTAAAACCTATTTAGAAATATGTATTGAGACTGGGAGGTGTATAGTCGTTGAAGAATAACATAATAGTAGGTGTTGGTGCAGTAGTGGTTATTGATAAGAAGATCCTCTTAGTTAAGCGTGGACATAAACCATGTGCTGGTTACTGGTCCATACCCGGCGGCCACGTAGAATATGGTGAGAAATTAGTTGATGCTGTTAAAAGAGAGTTATTGGAAGAAACGGGTGTTGAAGCCGAACCATTAGGTGTCATATGGGTTTCCGAGATACTACCCTACATGTATCCTGATACTATGAAACACTATATATTGATTGATTTCCTAATGAAACCAAAAACGAAACCCCTTAGTAATATAAGGGCTTCTTCCGACGCTATTGATGCTGGTTTATTTGAAATAAATAATCCCCCGGAGAAACTAACTCCATCGGCCCGTCGCTTAATAAGTTATCTAGCTAGACTTATTGATAAAGGTGAAGAACTACTTTATCAAAGAGTAATACCTTTAGATAATATTGGTTTAGGTGAGGTTTTTGGCTAGGATCGAGTCCAGCGAAGTCGTAATACCTATACTCTATAAAGCCTTTATGACTGAACAGCTTAATAGATTGAATGAGATAAGGAATGAACGCGTTATCTACGTCACAGACTTAGTTGCTTGCTCGCATAAGCTTAGACTTAGACGTCTATATCCAGAGCTTAGTTTAAGGTTTGACCCCGGCGCGGTAACTGGTAACCTTATACATATTGGGGTAGAGAAATACCTTGTTGAGAATGGTTTTCAAGTTGAGTATCCTATCGAGGCTACCGTTGAGGTTGATGGCGTAGAATATGTTCTTAAGGGTAGAGTTGATGCTTATCATCCAGATGAGAAAATAGTTGTCGAGATCAAGAGTAGCCGAGAAACACAGAATAAGCCTCTTGAGCATCATATTTTCCAACTACAAATATATCTTAATTTATTAAATGCTGAGAAAGGTATTCTTCTATATATTACGCCGGAGGGTTTCCTAGAATATAGTGTTAAGAAAGAGAAAGTAAATATCAAGTCTTTGGTCAAAACACTAGTGTACGATGAAGTTCACCCAAGATGGAGTTGGGAATGCAAATACTGTATATACAGAAGACTATGTAGCTACGCAACTATAGAGAAATAGTTTCTACGTCATCCTACTAAGTTCTTCGATCACTTGCTTTATTTTATCCGGGTTGATGCTCTTACCACTAGTGGTTAAGAGGTCGTTTAGCTTATTTAACACGTTACGATACTCTTCTAATGCTTTCTCAAGACCACGTGTAATAGTATATACGTCTCCAACAATCGCTGCTATATTCTCACGCGGTACTGGATTGTTACCGTATTTTTCAACTATCTCCTGAAGTTTAACCACGATAGCTGATACACCACTCATTAAATACTCCGCCATTAACGTTCTAGACTCGTGTCTTTCAAGCTCATCTCTGAGACTTGCGAATGTCAGCTCATGCCTCTTATTAACAGCCTCTAACGCCTCAGCATAAAGGTCTTCTGGTATGTATCTTCTACGTAAAAGTCTAGTGAGAAACTCTAATGCTCCACGTTTAGTATCTACACTACTAATTAGTTTTAAGAACTCCTCGCTACCAGTATATATCTCTGGTATTGTTACGGTGGAGAACGTTGTTACATAAGTAGCCATGTGTAGTAAGTATAAGACATTAGTCATTTTCGGCACAGGCTCGTTCAATATGTAGAAAGCAATGATTTCTCCCCAAGCACCGCCTAATTTCAACCTATATTTACCAACATATTTAGAAGGGTCAGGCTCTGCTTCACGAAATATTTTTTCCACTGGAGCCGATGCGTCAATGTTTCTTAATAGAAACTCCAGTAGTTCTTTATTGATATTCCAAGTATCATGTTCGTCTAAAACCGCTATAGGCATTGCTGCCTTATACTGAATATCAAGGTACTTAACCGCTGCTTCGCTACTACCTTTAAGGTCTAACGCCATCATAAGCCCTTCATAGATTTTCTTACCATGTTCTTGTTCGAGCTTTTTAGCTTTCTCATAAACATCGTCACTAAGCTTAACAAACTTCCTGAGCTCTTCAGTACTCCATATTAAGACTGGCATATTACCGCCTCACGTTAAAATTATCCAAAACCCACCCAACCCATAACTATTGATATATTCAAACCCGTTTAAGTATTATATGGTTTGACTAATTAGATTCTTAAACAAGCTATTAAAATTTATAGTTACCTATAATCTTTATAAAACTTTATGAACCATGACTAGAAGACTTAAGAATAAAGGATAATGATGAACAGTGGGTCAACGAGGTAACCCGATGATTGAGGTCTCGAGTTCTGATCTCTACTTCTATAGTCTTAATCTTTAAAAACCATATTTTCTCGGATTATAGTATTGGCTAATCATTATGGTTTTGAGGGAGTATCGTGCATTATCCTGCTAAGTTCCCGATCGTTCCTGGAGGAGCAGAGGCTACTGGAAAGCGGGTTGCCGAAGTTAACGATATTGTTGTCAGAGCTGGCGTTATTAGCCCTGATAGGGTTATGCTTCATAACTACCCGATCAACAACCCCATATCTATTTTTAACCCGAGCATATACGATGGAAACGAGTATCTACATGTATATGCGAGGATAATTCTCGGCTACTATATGTACGTTAGCAGCATTGTCGAGATCAAGGTTCCATGGGAGGATATTCTCTACGGGTATGTTGACATGAATAGTTATCTCGGAGACATAGTGATCTATCCCACCACTAAATATGATGTATGGGGCACGGAGGACCCACGTGTATCGGTGATCAACAATAAGCTTTATATGACATATACTGGTCGTTCAATAAATTACTTCAACCCACATGTTAGGAGGAACAGAACACTCCCAGTTACAGCAGTATATAATCCTAGCGGAAGAGAATGGGTTAAAAAATACGTATTTGTACCCTCGCAGAAAGTATTTGGTGAAGTAGTTAGTGACAAAGACGCTTTCCTCTACCGCGTCAAAGATAATACTTACTTATTCCATAGGCCTCACCTTGGAGACGACACTTTCCACTTACTAGTAAGTACTGTGAAAATCCCAGAGCTTAATGGTGAAAAGAAGGGGGAGATAAAGGAAATAATAGTTGATAATGCACGAACAATTATGCTCGTACCTCGTTTTGAGAATAAAATAGGCTGGGCTGCTCCGCCAATCCCGCTTAACGAGTATGGTGATAAAGTTATTATATTATTACATGGTGTCGACAGTGATAATATTGTGTATAGGGTATTCGCTATAGAACTGACGCTTAAAGATGATGAAATAATAGTAAATGCTGTAACACCCAATTATATAATGGAGCCTCGTACTCCATATGAGGTTATAGGTGATAGGCCTCTAACAATCTTTCCTTGTGGAGCCGTTAAATTCAATAAGGAACATATACTGATCACATATGGTGCAGGAGACTATATGATCGGTTTTGGTATAATAGAGACTAACGTGTTACTTGGAGAACTGGATAAGGGGAGAATATACTAGTTTATTAAAAAGCCTTTTTCTCTACTTACACTAATGGTCTTTAATGGCTCTTCGCATAATATCTTCTCGAAAAGATCAATGTACATTCTTGCAATAACTTTATCACTATATTTCAACGCATATTCACGTGCTTTACGCGTAACCTCTTTACGTATACTATCCTCCTCGATAAGAACCTTTAACTTTCTATATAGGTCAAGTGTATTCCCAAGCATATACTTTACTACAGGCCCAAACCCCTTACTATCAACGGGTATAGTTTCAAAATACCTTGTATCCGGTACTACCGTTGGTGTACCACTATATAGTATTTGTGCAATAGTAGACGATACTACTACTGCTTTAGACTCCGACTTAGGCAATAGGTGTATGTCAGAGCCCATTACATAACTATATATTGTCCTTATATCGGGTCTTCCAACCCATTGTATGATCCAGGGCTCGTTAAACGGTAGTTTATCATCACTCCTAATAACCCAGTATACAATATCATATTCAATGCTTAATCTATGGAGTACTCTCAAATAGTCAAGATACTCTTGTATTGGTTGTCTACCGTAAGTTATGAACACTATCTTATCTCTACCAAACTCTGGACGGAAAGGCTCAACATCATCTATTATTGCATGAGGATACGGTATAATAACCGTTTTATCAAGTGCTTCAACCCCGAAAAACTTTATCATTTCATCAACAAATCTCTTATCAAAAACAGTTATTGCATCCCATGGTATCTTCATATATGGCTCGAGATCACGGATATAACCAGTATGTACAACTAGTACTAGTTTGGCTTTTCTTTTTAATTTACCAGCTATTTTCCTCAAATGCTTAATTGGTAATCGTTGATATCCCTCAACAACTAGGACATCATAGTCCTCATTAAGTAGTACATCGTAATTGATCCAACCACCATCGGGGTATAGGAAGTCATCTGTCTCACCATATATCCTATAAACCCATGGTTCGTCATTAACGTCTAATGGTCTATGATGCCAATCCTTGTTGGCAGTATCATGTGTAGGAGCAAATACTTTTACTTCGTAGCCCATCGAATATAATGCTCTACCAAGTAATTCAGCATGTAAACTAACACCACATGTGGCGTTCCAACGACTCATTATAGCTATTTTCATCCAGTACCACCTCCTATTTAAATATTTATTTAAATATAATTGGATGCTGTAAGAATATATTTCGCGATAGATTGACGCGAATAAGTATCTTACAACATCCTATAAAGTAAATATGTTAACAACTACTTAAATTTTTAGCTAAAATATACGTGGATCACTTAATTATACTTAATATTATATCATCTCCTTTGATAACACCTAAATCCATACTAGCATTACCCTTATTAATCGCTACTTCGAAGTACCCCCATGAATTGATATAGCATGCATAACTACCCTCTGATACACGGCTAAAACTTTTAACAAATCTACATTCTACGCTTTTAGATTTTGAAGCAACTAATATCTTATCATTGATCCTCAACCCTATCTTCTCAATATCACCCGATTCTATATTAGTCATTATATTCCCGAAAACATCAATGTATATAGCCTTAGCTTTAATCCTATTACCGCTTATCTCTGGTTTTTCAAACTCCAGCTTAACAATATCATTATATCTTATCTCCTCACCTAGAGACTCCGGCTTATAGCCCAGAGATAAATATGCGGCTACAGGGGCAAACAAATCCCTACCATGAAATGTATAGGATTTTCGAGATAAACTATACGGTGAATCCGATATATCGTATACAGTTAAAACACCGTCTTTCCCAGCTAGTAACGTTAAACAACCATTATCAGGTCCTATGAGGTAGTAGTTCCTCGTCACTATAAGCAAAGCTCTACGTTCACTGCCAACACCAGGATCCACGACGCATACAAAAATAGTCTTCCTTGGAAAATACTTAGCTGAGACAAGTAGTGTTAAAGCAGCTTCGTATACATCGTGTCTCGAAATACTATGTGTTAAATCAATAATATCTACGGCTGGATTTATCGATTTAATAACCCCTTTCATAACCCCAACATAGGGATCTTTATAACCAAAGTCAGTTATTAGCACTATAGGGGTTTTCATAGTATCAACCTAAGTAAACTAAAATAATCTCTCAGCATAATAAGGAAATCTATGAGCCGGGGATGTATACGACGGGCGGCCTGAAACGTGATGAGCCATTGTAGCTATTAACCCGGCTCAACCCCCAATGAATGGCAGCGGATAAACGGATAATACCTACTTGGTGAAGAGGATCTGCGATGAGGGGGCTTACTGTATTTCTCTTCCAAGTATATAGTCTAATATCATAGCAACAATGATCGGTATTAACGAGGTTGAAGGTAGTAATGGTATCATGTAATAGAATCTAAATCCTATGAATAACATGAATGTGTACGTTAATATTATCGTGAATAAGGGTATACCAATATATATTGAATAAGCTGTTCTACTATGTCTATTGAACATGTATACGAGTAATATTGGTTGTAAGATCATTGAGGCCAGTACTATGTATGATATAAACGGTAATGATCTAGCATATACCTCGGCTAATGTATTTAGAGATACATGGTATCGGTCTGGGGAAAATAAGCTAGGGTAGGAAGTGTAGAAGAGTATTGAGAATAGTGAGGCGACATAGAGAAACTCAAGTATATTCATTTTCCTAACTACATTAGATAAAGTATTACGTTCTATAACAATCCATATAAGGATAAGCACTAAGGCTATTATAATACCGTAACTTTCACGTGTAATGTAGAAACCATAAACTCTATACATTTCTTTATCAACGATAATGTATTCACCGGGTAGTATTAAATACGTTAATTTGATCTGTTCATTTATAAGATAAATGGTACTCCAAGTATAACCAGGTATAGCTGGTTTAGCTAATACCATTATATCACTATAGTTCTTAGCCTTAACAATAACCTCGAACCCATTATCTATGATCTCAACTTCATTCTTAGAAATACTATTTCCGCTTGACACCATATTTAGGAATTTGAGTAAAATGTTTTCCCAACTTAAAGGTACTCTATAACGATTGCCATTAGGAACTATACTTATAACGATATTTGGGTTTTCGATCAATTTATTAAGCAATTGTGGATTAATAGGGTTTATCTCATCATTTGTACCAACAATTATAAGTACGGGCTTATTGATTTTGTTTATCATATTAATCGGGTCTAGACAAGGGTTTAAATCATTTAAGCCCTCAATATAGTAGTTTAGTAAACTAGCTTTCTCGACGCTATACTCGTAGTCTCCATAACCTGCAATTGATGCAACATAATCTATTCTATTATCATATATAGCTGTTATCAATGCTACTATACCGCCGAAACCAATACCTACGACGCCAATATTATCTACTTTGTATTCTTTCTGAAGAAGAGTAATAGTCTTCATAACGTCACAAACCGATTCATATACCCAGCTTTCCTCAGGTTTTTCTGTTAAAATTTTTATATGCTCAATACCCTTACCCGGTAATCCTACTTGTAAGACTATATAGCCTTGTGAAACAAACTTTAACATTAACCCTATGAGCGAATAGTAATCGGACATATAATCATGTATAAGTACTACCGCGTGTTTGCTATGTAGATATAATGGACGAGAGATCCTTACGTATACAAGTTTATTTCCGCAACCATAGACGTCATACCACGTATCAACTCTATTACTTGAGATGCTTTTACCACGATATACGTATGTAGCGTTTCTATCTATAGAGGTATAGATTTGGTTGCAAGTGCTGGTATTGGTTTTTTCCGTTTTTACAGAAGTATACGAGGATACTATATCGTATGACGCCACACTTAAGACTAGCAGTATCAACGCTATAACTAGTAACACTCTCGCTATGTATACCTTATGCATTACTGAGCCCTCATTGTTTGTATAATTCCGTGTCTAAACTCATTATCATAATAGTGTAATTTTATATTTAATGGTAATGACAAATATTATTTGCGAATCAAACATAAACTTTAGCCTAATATAAGTTTAGAGACTATTAATTAAATTATCTATACGCGTAGCAACATCCTCATCCATACGTCCTCTAAACTCGATAACATCTAATAACCTAAACCCCGCCTTACGGAGCATCTCAGAAACTCTACCGCCAGCAACTGGGCCCCAACCATATGACGCGATAACTAATACTTGTTTATCGTATCTTAGTTTCTCAACAATTAGTTCCAAGACATATTTTATGAGAGGGGAAATACTGGCTTCATATGTTGAAACACCGATTACTAATAATCTAGAATCAACTATATCCGCTAAAATATCGCCAATACTTGCTCTTTCCTTATCGGTAAAAGCATATGTTTTCACAACCCATTTTTTCTCAATTAATTTATTAACAAGATACTTAATCGCTTCACTTACTTCACCATACATTGACCCATATACTATAGTTGCTTTCTTCTCCTTACCTAAACCTTTACTCCACTCTATATATCTCTCCATAATCAAGTTCGGGTTTCTTCTCCATATTAAACCATGTGAAGGTGCTATAATCTTAGGGTTTATACCAATATTTTTAAGCTTCTTAATATTCTTAATAACATACTCTTTATAATGACCAATAACGGTGGCCACGTATTTCTTAGAATACTTCAAATATTTTTCTAACTTACCATCATCTAGTTGATCATCAAATAAACCGCTTGGTATAGAATAGCTACCGAAAGCATCACATGAAACCAGCGTTTCTAGTTCTTCGATAAAAGTCATTATCGTCTCGGGCCAATGAAGCCAAGGCGTATGTATAAACCTTAACTTATAACCACTTACTTCTAATACTTCATCGTCTCTAACTGGTTTAAACGAGGGGGTTATTCCATAGAATGGCTTAATCATATTAGCTACTAGTGGATGCCCATACACAATTGCTTTATAATTATTTGCTCTCAGTATCTTTGGTAACGCACCACTATGGTCTTGCTCCATGTGATGTACAATAATATACCCTACATCCCTTGGATCAACGATCTCCTTAAGAGTCTCAATGAATAGATCGGCGTAGACTTGTTTCCATGTATCAAATAATACTGCTCCCTCATTAGTTGTTAATAAATAAGCATTATATGTTATACCCTCAGGGATACTCCATAAAGCTTCAAAATATCTGGTCTCTGTATCATCGATCCTAATGACGTATAGGTTATCAATTACTTTCTCAACATAAGTCTTCATACCATACACTCTCGGCTCATGTGATATAAATAACTAATTTAGGGTTAAGGAAAAATATATAGCTCCTAGACAAATTATCTATTATGAAACTAGATGGGCCCGTAGCTCAGCCTGGTGGAGCGCCCGGCTGATAACCGGGAGGTCGGGGGTTCAAATCCCCCCGGGCCCACTAATTCTCTT
>CAZVAW010000027.1:0-19842 GCA_964625205.1 uncultured Desulfurococcaceae archaeon | reverse complement strand
TTAGAGGCGTTTATGGCGGGCCCGCCGGGATTTGAACCCGGGATCTCCGGCTCCGAAGGCCGGCGCCCTAGTCCTGGCTAGGCTACGGGCCCAATGTTTAATAATAGTTATTTTCTTGTCTTATCTTTTACCTTGTAATACTATTTACTCTTAATCCCTGGTTTTGCGTAGATTTGTATGTCCGTTTATAGGTTGTTTCATTTATGCTTAGAACTCTTAGGTGCAGCTGAAAAGGTGTGGAGATACCACAAGTCCATGTGGTTCTAGTGTCTCTTTTTATCCCTATAGACTAGGAAAAAGCGGATTTAATGAAACATTAAGCCTTTTTTATAGCCTTGTTATTCAAAACTCTAGAGAGTTTGGTATTTTCTTGTTCTGAATAGTAGTTGGTAGAGTATGTTTATGTTATGATACGTGTTTTTATACTTCGAGTAATTATTGTTAATTATTGAGCTGGTGATTGGTATGGGTTTTACAGTTAATGATCTTGGCCGGGTTCTACGGGTTTTTGTTGATAAGAATGTTAAGTTCGTTGTTATAGGGGATACTGTTGTTCAACTTGCTTTGAAAAAAGATGTCTTAGAAGGTGATGTCGACTTATTTGTCTTAGAGCCTAGTGTATTTGTTAACGAGGACTTCTACGTTGATATAGCAAATAGTAATGGATGGGGTTACGCTACAACAGAGCTTGGAACGCCACGTATAATTGCACGAGTAGGTGATAAAGATATAGTGGTCGAACTCTACGAGAACTTCATGGACATAGATATACCGTTAAGTATACTTGAGAAATCTAGAACAATAACGGTTTCCAGCGTGAAAATAAGGATTTTATTCCCTGAGCAATACTTCGTGTTAAAAGCTAGACAAGGTGTTGATCTAGATAAGATCGGTAGGTATGTTAAGCAATTAAAGAGAATAGATCATAGGCTATTACGTGAAACCATAGAGCAGTATCCCAGGGAAGAGCAAGAACTTATTATTGAGAGGCTAGAAAGTATTGGTTTAAAGATATAGTCATCTCAGCGAAGAGTTCATCACCTACTCAGATCCGCCGGAACCATTCATCCCTACAACCTAGTAGTAAATTTTATCAATTTATACAAACCTATATCATTTACCCAGACGTATACCCGAGGGATTATCCAATATGGTGAATAAAACGCTGAAATACTTGCTTGCAGTATACTTGCCCGGTGTCTTTCTCCCTATCATAGATTACATGTTTAGTAGTATAAATCCCCTAATAACATGGTATTTTATGATTGCATGGATCCTATACGCGTTCTTGATCCTTATACTGTATTACTTAAGTGAACGTGGTGGTAAAAATGTTTGAATGGGCTGCGTTGATCATTATCGCGGCTTGGCTTATAATAACATTTACATACGGCTATCTACGGTCTCGTAAAAGAGCAGGTACTGTAGAGGAATGGTTTGTAGCTGGTAGAGGCTTGGGATTATTAGTGTTATGGCTTAGCCTTGGCGCCAATATTTATAGCTCTTATACCTTCCTAGGATTACCCGGTATGGCGGCTCGTTACGGGTTTAAGGTATTTGCTATAGTATTGTATGGTATGATCAGTTATATTATAGGCTTTTGGCTAGTACCACTACTATGGCGTAGTGCTCGTGAACGTAAATGGCTTACAATAGCTGATGCTTTCCAAGACCTATATAATTCAAGGTTAATGGGGGCTTATGCGGCATTAACTGGGTCGTTGTGGAGCATACCATATATACAGTTACAATTACAAGGTATGGGGTATATTATACAAGCGTCTAGTTACGGCTATATTAATAGAGAATGGGCTACAATTGTGGCGTTCATTGTATTGGCTATAATAGTCACGATAGGCGGATTAGTAAGCGTAACTAGTATTAATGCTCTTCAAGGAGCTATAATGCTTATAGCTGTCTGGTTACTGGGTATAGTTTCTCCAATAATAGCTTTTGGCGGCTATGATAAAATGTTTAATATACTAGTCAACGCCAACCCACCACCTGGCCTTAAATTCCATATAACGCCGGATTTCTCAGACTATCTATTCCTATATACGATCATATTTGCAGCGCCATTTGGTTTCTGGCTATGGCCTAATAGGATACAGAATATATTCGGCGCTAAAGACGAGAGAATAGTAAAACGTAACATGGTTTTAACAGGTATTTATCAGATAAGCCAGATCCCGGCAGTTATGGTTGGTTTAACGTTTATAGCACTATACTTTAGTGGCCAAATAACATTACCACCCGGTACTCATATCTATGAAAAAGAAGTAACTGATCAAAGCTTTATGTTAGTAGCAACTACATTGTATAACCCAATATTAGTTGGTATAATAGGAGCTGGTGCTTTAGCCGCTTCTCTCTCAACAGCCGCGGCAATACTACATGCTTGTGGAGCATTGTTCTCTAAGAATATAGCACCTATAAGAGATGAGAAAATGTTATTACTATCTGCACGTCTATTCACTATGACTATCGCTATAATTAGCTTAATATTTGCATTATACTTACCTGACGTCCTCGTCTCTCTACTACTAGTTGGTTATGCTGGGATAATACAGTTGTTCCCGGAGTATTTGATAGCTTTAAAGAAACCAGGGCTTGTAAACAAATACATGGCTATAACAGCGTCATCTCTTGGAATGATTACTGTGTTTTACTTTAAAACATTTAAACCAATACCTGGCGTCTATGAGGGCTTTGCAGGACTGCTGGTGAATCTCGTAGCATTAGCTATAATGATAGCGATAAAGAAGATCAAAGGGTAGAAAAAATATTAAGGCTGAAACAAAATGGTGAATAAAAGATAGTGAAGAGGAAGGTGTAAAGAAATGCCAATAACAGACCCGGCTAAACTACAGATCGTTTTTAATCGTGTGTTGAACAAGAAGATTTGTAGAAAATGTGGTGCTTTAAATCCCCCAGATGCTGAAAAATGCCGTCGATGCAAAAGCAGGAATTTAAGGTTTAAGAAAGGATTCCGTGCAAAATATAAGTAGTTCCCGTTTTCTCGTTACTTATTAACTAAAAACCCTATTATATCACGTACAAGCTCTACTAAAAGTCTTATACTCCATCTCGACTCTATCGGTAATCCAAGCCTAATCTTTAGATCACCTACTGGCGGTATATGTAGAAAAACAGCTTTCGCCCCATATTCCCATCCATATCTGTAGTATGTATACGCTACAGCATTACACAAGAATAACCCTAGGGTATTCGATAGAAACACGTTATAGCCTCTGTTTCTTAGATAATTGTACAATTCAAGATAGTTTATCGGTATATGAACAACAGTTTTATCGTCTACAAAGAGCCTTTCATAAATAACTTCTTCATCGTATTGAATACGTTTAAGGTTAACGGCTGATAATTCGATTAGTGGATCGCTTGTACGTGGGTGAAGACCGAGGCCTATAACTATATCTGGTTTATATTCGTTGAGAATATTGTTTAGCTTAGATATTTCCTCATAATCAACGTTTAATACAATTCCCTTTACTATACAATTACTTATCTCAATATTATTGAGGAGCTTTGCTATTAACTCGGAGGGGTTTGGGTTATAGATAGTATATTTCAGGCCTCTATACCAGTTAAAACCAGATACTAAGGCTTTACAAGACAATTTTACTCCCTAAACTCTAGTACTTGTGGGTTTCGCATAAATACTGTATCCTTACTATATCCTATATAGTGGTAGTATCTAGGGGTACTGCGTGTATAATCTATACATGTATTTATCGATACTACTAATACTAGGGTTTATACTTGGCATACCATTGCGTAGAAAGGGTTTTTCATCAAGTATATCCTACTTACTAGCTGGTATTATTACATCGCTTATATTTGGTATTCCCGAGGATGTAAAGGTTTTCTTAACCGGTATCGGCGAGTTAGCTATTATACTATTGTTTTTCGAAATAGGATACGAGATCAGGATCGATAGGATTAAGGAGTTAATGGGTTTTCCATTATATCTTACTCTAGTTGAGTGTTTATTAGCTATGATAGCTAGCCTTGGTATAGGCATGTTGTTTGGATTAAGTTTTTGGGCTACAATCGTTCTTGGTATAATAGCTAGTTTCTCAAGTACTGTTTTCACGTTTAAATTACTAGAGGATATAAGGCCTTCGAGGGATCATGTGAAAAATCTAGTGTATATGGTTGTTATCATAGAGGATGTTATACTAGTTATTTTCCTAGGATTTCTAGAGACTATGGGTGTCACTAATATATACCAGTATATAGCGCCTTTAACTATACCATTAGTTATGTTTACGTTATCATATGAATTCACGCGTCATATTCTAAAGAGGTATTTAGGTAGAGACGAGAATAGCGTCGTATTAGTGATCGGGTATAGTTTAGCACTTGGTTTTTTATCTACATTACTTGGTTCTTCGCCAGCTATAGGAGCCTTCATAGCTGGTTTAACACTCTCTGGCGTAGACGCTGGCCTCGTTGAACGTATAAGGCCTATTCGCTCATTCACACTAATATTATTTTTCGCAACACTAGGTACTAGTATATCTGGCTATGGTTTGACAAGCGAGAGTGTATTAACGGCTATATTACTAGCTATAGCTATAGTAGTTGTTCATTTAATGGCTTCGCTATCAGCTTCTATGTTAATGAGTGGACAAGGTATTCTATATGGGTTAGAGACTGGTATATATCTCTCAACATTAAGTGAGCTTGGATTGATCATAGTATATGTAGCATTAAGGAAAAACTTAATACCGCACGAGGTAGCATTAGCCTCTTCATTTTCTATAATAATTGCTACGATAGTTTCGTCAATGATCGCTAGCCGTAAAGCAATAGTATTGGTTAAACTATATAGGCTTATACCACGTGGTTTCCGGGAAACACTTGGCTTCTTATCAACGTATATGAATATGACATTTACATCATTGAAATACCATGTTATGCTTAACCTCTTGAAAAACCTATTACATGTAATGGGCGAGATCATAATATTATCCATAATATTAACTATAGTTGTTGAATGGCTAATACAATACATGGGGGTATCATACATAGCAATAGCCGTACCAGCCACGATCTACGTATTCCTATACTATATTATATTGAAGAGATCAATAAAATCAGTCGATAAAATAGTAGATATGGTTAAAGCGAGAAACAAAGAACTCTTAAAAAAGGAGACTCGCCGGCTTCTATACTCGTTAAACACGATACTAGCAGTAACAACAATAACAGCCACGATAATAATAATGAACTATGAGAAAATACATCAATACCTAGGCATTACGATAACCTATATACTGGGTTTAACCCTAGCTCTAATACCACTGATCATAATCACGATATTATCAATCATAGAAAAGTAGAAATAACTATATAAACACAATAAACATAAACTGGTATAAAGGGGAAAGGGCCCGGACTAAGAGAAAACTCGATGAAGACCCCAGGCCACGCAAGGAAATCCGAAGTGGCCCGGGTAGCTCAGCCTGGTTAGAGCGCCGGGCTGTGGACCCCACCCCTCCAATGAAGAGAAGAGGAGGGGAAGACAGAAACCCGGAGGTCCCGGGTTCAAATCCCGGCCCGGGCCCTTCATCTCTAGTTCGACTTTATCTACTTTACTACCATATTCGCTTAATGTCTATTGTTAGAGCTTGCATTTTATTAACAGTATTCTACTATACTTGATGATTTCTTAATTCTTTAATACGAACAGATACTTTGAAAAGACATCAATATATTTAAGTCTACTGATTTAACAATCTATAGTAATTCTTGGGAGCTGTATATACGTATTTCTTTCCATTAAGTGTTTCTACTACTACTGCTTTACTTGACTCAGAATACACGTAGACGTATTCGTTATTTACTGTTTTGAATTTCCCAGCGATTAGATTCGGGAGACTTACCCCTCCTACACATATTTTGAGGTATTGGTTTAGATCAACATAGTATATCGAAGTATATGGTAGTTCTACGATCTTATCACCATATCTTAACCTCACTATTTTTCTAGCATAATCTATTTCTATATCATCGGGGATTTTCAATACATATTTTATCACTACAAAGAGAATAGCGCTTAAACAAAGTGATCCTAACACGATAAAAAGTATTCCAGTAAGAGAGTAATATATCTTAAAACCTCCCCTACTAATAATTAATGGAATAAAATATATGAAAACCGCAGATAATACCAGGGCTAAGGATTTAAGGAGTAATCTGATCCTCATAAACCCGCCAAGTAAGTATCATTATAGTCGACAATATTTAAAATCAAGTTATGGAACTTGATCCTACTCTAGCGTTTTACCTGTGAAAAAGAGTATTACTTAAATCTATGGTTGTATATTTATTTTTGTTACGAGACAATGTTTAACATGGTATAGAGTTGGTGATAACATGTTTATTAAAAAAGAACATGTCCTGATTTTACGCGAGTTACGTGGTAGCGTTGATCTCGGCGCGTTCGCTGAGAAGAGAGTTATCGATAGAGTGAGGTTTTCTCGTAGGATTATGGAGCTCTATATAATGGGGCTTATCAAGAGAAAAGGCGATAACATCGAATTAACCGAGGCTGGCCAGCACCTCGTTAAAGCTATAGAGAATATAGATATGAATTCTCTACCTGATCCCTGGATTGATTCTAGGATTATAGAAGTTATAGAACTAGCTAAAACTACGGGTTTAGTACCTGATCCCTGGATTAAATTGTTGGAGGAGAGACAATTATGGAGTGATGACTGGCTAAATAATGTTGCTGAGGAAGTATACAATGCATATGTAAAAGCCGATACACTAATCTATATTACGCCAGAGATAGCCGAGTTCATATTATCATTATCACCAGGTCCAGCGCCATATGATGAATTAATACGTCATGTAGAATCAGGTGGATACGGTGGTTATCTCGTAAACGCGTTAGAAGCTATGAGGATCGTAAAGATCTCTCCACCCTACAAGGGTGGTAGCATATATATGATGACGCCACTGGGTAGACGTGTTAAGAAAGCATTATATAAAATACCAGTATATGATTCAGTAATATTAATTGACTCGACAATAGTAGATGCATTCCTTAGATCAGAGCGTTCATCAGCGGAGGAACATAGCCTTAAAACAATGCATCTAATAAATAGCGGTGGTAAAAGAACAGAAGCTGGCCACGAATTAACAGCTAGTTATCGTGAATCACGTAAAATAACATTCAAAATACTACCAATAGCTCTTAGTGTGGAAGAACTAAACGTTCTAAAGACAATAAGAGAGTTAATGGAGAAAACAATGGATAAGCCTTATCCTACAATAGATGATATATCGAAAAAACTAGATAGTCTACCTCATCTTAGTATACTCATCAACTTACTCGAATCTAAGGAATTAATAGCTAGGCACGAGTATAAGGGGAAGGACACTTATAAACTAACTAGTCTAGGACAAGCAGTAATAGATAAACTAAGAGATATACGTCGTGACATAAGATCATATTCTACGAAGACCGTGAGCTACGTAATAGTAGGACGTATACCTAAGACTGAGTGGGTTATAAGAGCTCGTGAGGATGGCTTAGTACATAGGGATGTTACTGGTCGTGGTTGGTTCTTATTAGAGTTATCGGCTAAGATCACTAGAAAACCAATATTGTCAAGATACGATGCACTTATACTAAGGAAATTACCGAGTAAAGGAATGAAGTATAACGAATTATTTGAGTATTTGTTGAGTGAGGGTGTTGATGAGAAAACTATAGAGTATTCTATTAGCGAATGTGAAAGCAAAGGCTACATAGAGGTATATCCAAATGATTATGTGAAAATGACTGATACTGGATTGTTGATGAAAGAAGTAATTATATCCGGTAATACTGAGGAATTAACTAAATCAGAGCTCTCTATAACCCCAACGATCTATAACATTTTAAGAATTATAGCTGAAAACATTAACGAGCTAAAGAAAACTTGGGTGAAAGGTGGAGGTAGGAAATTGTTAGAGGAAGAAGCTAAGATCATTTATAATAATCTAAAGGGTTTAACAAGTATAACGATTAATGAAATAATGTCTACTATGGCCCTTATACGCGGATATGGGTTACTCGGTAAACTAGGTTTAACTGATGCTGGTAAAAAACTACTTGAGGTAGGCGAGAAATTTAAAAGCTATGTAATAGACCCCTCAATTATAAGAGTCTATAGATAACTTTTTCTACATACTCATTAAGTGAAGCTATATCCTCATATGGATAAATATTGACAAAACCATTATTATCCACAACTACTAGAATTGGCTTAACAACTTCTTTATCATCTATACACTTACGTGCTTTAAACCTGATCAATTTATAGATTAACGTGAAATCAGCTTTAACCATTACATTCTTCTTATCAGCTTCCTCTATAACTATCTTTGGTATTTCAACAAGTTTTACGCCAGGCCTGACAATGATCTTGATCGGCGAGGATACTAGTTCATAAAATATTATCGTCTCACGGGCTCTCCCTATATTCTTTAACGCTTTTTTTAATGTTAAAGCGATGTTTTGATGGGAAACACCGAGTTTAGATGCTATTTGACGACAACTATAACCCTTACTTTTTAATACAAGTACTTTAGCCTGGTGCTCGGTTAAAAACCCAATGACATATTTCTTTGACATAACAATGCACCGTCTAATAAAATTATTAGACAAACATGGAATATATATTTTTATTTCTCATTGGTCTAAAATATTTTTGATAGACAGGTGGAGGCCTTGAATAGGAAGAAAATACACCTATTAGCTATAGTCGTAACTGTTTGGGTAGTAGTCTCTGTTACATGGGTAATATATACGGGTGAGAGTAAAGGTGTTATCGTTAGATTTGCTGTTGAATTAAATGATCACTCGGCCGCTTTCTGGGTTGCACTTGATAAAGGATGGTTTATAGAAAAAGGAATTGTTATTAAGTATAAAACGTTCTCAACTGGACTAGAACTCGTGGCAGCATTAACACGTGGTGACGTTGACATCGCCATTGCATGTATTGGCCCGCTTCTAATAGCTTATGACCGTGGAATCAAGATCAAATTAGTCTCTATGATCCATAACCATGGATACGCTATAGTGGTTAATCCTGGTAAGGTTAAAGACATACATGATCTAAATGAGAAGGCAATAACGGCTTCGGGCCCCGGGTCTCCTACATGGCTATTATTAAAGCTTGTTGAGAAAAAGTATAACTTGTCTTTCAACATACTTAGAAATCCACCTTTTATAGCAATATCTACGTTATTAGCTGGTAAAGTTGATGCTTCTAGTCTACCGGAACACTATGTTACATTAGCAGAACATATGGGTGCTAAAGTACTACTACGTAGTCAAGATATATGGCCCGATATGCCTGGTAGTGGATTAGCTGTTACTGAGGATTTCCTAGTTAAACATCGGGATATCGTAGTGAAAATTGTAGAGGTTATAGAGAAAGCAGTACGGTATATTAAGGAAAACCCAGATGAAGCAGCTGATATAGTGGCTAAACACTTAGCTAGTGATGTTAATATTATGGAAGAGTCTATGTCCTATCTCGAATATACTGTAGAGATAAACATGGTTGAACTTAAACGCTATATCGGTTATCTTATCGAGTTCCACTGTGTATCACATAATATTAGTTTATCTGAGTTTGTCGAAAATCTTACCGGGTGAACATAAGGGTATGGGGTTTAAGAGTATTGTTAGGGAACTATTAGCTATAGTATTGATTGTCTTGTTGTGGAAGGTTTTATCAATATTTTTATCCTCCCCATTATTCCCGGGCCCTGATAAAGTATTACTATCGCTGGTATATCTCTTGTTAAAAGAGGAGTTATTGATCCAATTAGGTATTACGTTTTCACGGGTATTGATAGGGCTTTTTCTCGGTATATTAACTGGTTTTATCGTCGGAGTTTTAGTTACTCTATCTAGTTTTCTAAGGGATCTCGTTTACCCATTAATAGTATTCTTTATAGTTACTCCCTCTTTCGCGTTTATCCCACTCTTAATACTCTGGATTGGTTTAAACGATTGGCTACCTATTAGTCTTGTAATCATATGCTCTGGTTTCCCAATAGCATACGCTATAATTAGTAGCTCTAAAAACATAGATCCCGATATCATAGACGTGGCTCTATCACTTGGCGCGCGTCGTCATATTCTCGTGTTTAAAATAGTGTTACCTATGGCCTTAACCCATATCTTCTCATTATTGAAGCTAGAAACTAGTCATGCATTACGTCTCGTGTTTGTAGCTGAGTATTTAGCTATTAGTTCTGGGCTAGGATATTTAATGGCTAAAGCATATTCACTACTACGTGTAGACGAGATACTCGCAATAATAATCCTACTTGGTTTCCTCGGTCTTATACTAACGTATGCGCTTGAGTTTATCGAGACAAGGATAATGGAGAAAAGAGGGTTTATGAGGCATTAGCTATGGTCAAGATAGAATTAGTTAAGATAAGTAACTTCATATTAAAGAACGTCACATTAACAATTGAAAACGGCTCCATACACGTCGTCATTGGCCCAAATGGTGCTGGTAAAACTACATTGCTAAAAGTCGTAGCCGGCCTTATCAGGTATAAAGGCCATATATATTTTAATGGTAAGAAAGCCGATAATATGCCACCGTGGAAGAGGAATATAGGTTATCTGCCACAAACTAATGCTTTATTTCCACATATGACTGTTTTGGAAAACATATTATTTGGGTTAAAGAACAAGGGGTTAAGCCATAACGAAGCATATGGTATCGCTAAGTATTACATGGAGCTCCTAGGTATTTCTCATTTAAAGGATAGGTATCCTTTAAAATTAAGTGGTGGAGAGCAGAAGAAAGTAGCACTTGCTAGGGCATTAGCGGTTGAGCCACAAATACTATTACTCGATGAACCGTTTACCGGGCTTCACTATGACTATAGAGTCTTCATATATAATGTTATTAAGAAAGTACATGTTGAGAGAAAACCAACTATAATACTTGTAACGCATGAGATAGATGAAGCGTTAAAACTCGGTGAGAAATACACGATCTTAGTTAATGGGGTGAATAAGTATAGTGGCGGTCTTAAAGGTTTCTTTGAAAACGCTAACAAGTACCTACCTTATATAAACGCGTATAAATGCAGTATTATAGGAGTTGATTATGAGAATGGATTATGTAGGGTTAAGTGTAGAGATTTCGAGTTAATAGCGCCTTTAACTAGTAATTGTAGCGGTAAAGTCATTGTATCAATACCTTCTGATAAAATAATTATACATAGATTCTCCGCATGTTATCCAAAGACAAATTGTATATCTGGTGTTGTTGAGGAAATAGTTAATGAACATGGTCTTGAACAAGCAGTTGTTAAAGTAGGTGATACCAATGTTAACGTATTAGCATATGGTCTTCGAGTAGGTGATAGAGTAATGATGAAGTTCCCGGTAAAAGACATAAAGATTTTCTGCATAAGTTAAACTAGGTGTATGATATTGGTTAAAGCTATTGTTGGTGCTGAGAAATTCTATTTTGACGCAGCACATTACACGCTTGGTAGTGAAGGTAAATGTGAGAACTTACACGGCCACACATATCGCTTAGATGTTGAAGTGTATGGTGAGATAGATCCTTCTAATGGGATGGTTATAGATTTTACGTATTTAAAGAAAATAATTAAGAAGATCATAGATGATTATGACCATAAGATCATAGTGCCTAAAAGGGATCTGGATAAAATAACGATAACTGGACCTTTTAAAGCCGGGATCAAGGTAATTGATTACCCTTTTGCCACAACGGAGTATATTGCCTTAGATATTGCTAAGAAGATATATGATAGAATAAAACTGCCCGTTAAAGTAAAACTGTATGAAGGACATAGAAACTACGTTATTGTTGAATGGAAAGGTGAAGAATAATGTGGGATAATATAGATAAACTCCCGGATGTGCATGAGGAGAAGCCTAGCATTCCGATCTCAATAAATAGTGTTGGTATAACTGGTTATAGGGTTAAAGCTACTATATGTAACCGTGAATGTAGGGAATATCATCTAAGCCTAGAAATATACGTAGATCTACCACAGACCAAACGCGGTGTTCACATCTCTAGGTTTATAGAAGCTGTTGAAGAAACAATCTCTAAGAACCATAGGAATATATGGTCTTTGTTAAGGGAAATAGCTTTGAAATCCCTCGAAAAACATGTTTATGCTAATAAAGTGGAAGTATATGGTTCTACTGAGTTAATAATCGAATCTAATAATGTGGTTAGTGTTAAACAGGGAGTTATACTAGGTCGTGGTAACGATACGCGTCATTATTTATCATTATCTTTTAAAGGTGTTACGGCATGTCCCTGCGTACAGAAAATATATAGCTATGTCGAGAAGACACCATTGTCTAATACTCCTACTCATCTTCAAAGAACAATACTTAAAATAGAGGTTGAGACCCGGGGGGATAGTGTTCTCGATCCTATCGAAGTATATATGGTTAGTAGAAAAGCGTTCTCCGGTGTCTTGCGTGATAAGTTGAAGAGATATGAGGAGTATCTTCAAGTTAAGGAGATTGTAGGCAATCCTCGTTTCGTTGAGGATGTAGTAAGATATGCGGCTAAGGCTCTATATGATGTTTTCTCCGATAAATTACCTAGGGATACGAGATTAGTTATAGAAGCTCGTAGTGAGGAGAGCATTCACGTATATGATACATATGCGCGTCTTGAAACTACAATTGAGGAACTCGAGAATGTTCTCTAGTAGTACTTAATAATATATCCACGGTTACGTGGCCTTGTTATAAACACGTATTTAATCTTGATTTTCTTACTCTCCAGTTCTCTAAGTACTTTATTAACTAATAGTTTTGCTTTATTAATAGAGCCGGTCAACCCATATATTGCTGGGCCCCAGCTACTCTGTCCAACACCGTAAGATCCGTAGGTCATTAAAAGCTTAGCTATCTCTTCTGATTCACGGCAACAAAATATGTTTTCCTGGTAATTCGAGAAATATTCTCCAGTAATGTATTGTATTTTAGTCAAAGCTTTACCAAATCCTATTATGTCTCTTCTAACTATTGATGGGATAAACTCTAACAGTAGTGTAGAATATAGTTTGTATTGTGTATCTTTTGAAGGCTTACGTGGCTTCCTCAATATTGGTTGCTCTTCCTCTTCTCTCAATCCACGTATATTATCGGGCACTATTATGATAAAATACCAGTTTTTAGGCATACTATACCTAGCTATAACGTATGGTAGATCATCGGGGGTTTTAACAGGTTGTAACTCTTCTTTTTCACATTTTCTACCACTATCTATAACTAAACCTCCTTTCTCGAAAACACCAATACCTATTCCAGAAACATACCCTCTACCAAGTAATACGGCTAATTCACGTATATTATATTCTAGTTTGTAAAGCCTTGTTGTACCGAGGGCAAGAGCTAATGCTAATTGTGTGGTTGAACCAAGCCCTATGTGGCGTGGTATTATATTCCTTATGGTGAACTTAACATTTCTAACATCAAGTCTCTCTACAACATTCTCAATAACATCATCTACGTTAACACCTGTTTTATTCTCCACGGTCAGCTTATCCGATTTCTCAACAACAACTTCAACAAATGGTTTTTCAATAGCTACTCCTAATCCTCCATAAAGAGTGTTATCTTCGATAAAATTATAAAAACCAAGATGTAGCCGGGCCGGAGCATTAATAATTACCTTATCTACCATTTTCTACACCGTTTTCTCCAGCCTCGCTATTTATTCTTATAAATTCTTTTTTAGTGAATAATGGTTTTTCTTGAACATAGTTTTTATTGAGAATAAGTGCTTCTCTAGCTTTAGCTAATTCTCTACCAAGGTATATAGCGTGTGGGATTGTTGATACTAAGTTCTCCCTAACTATATAGTTAGCGATTGATTGATCGTCTCTACTTTTAATTAGTTTCTTCCCTTTTTTACCGATATATAATGTTTCTATAAGGTCTTCTTTATGATTCACTCTAATCTTAAAAATACCCATAGGGTCTAATTCATAGTTTTTATCTCGTGAAGCTTGATTTGTTAATTCTACAACCTCGGCATCCTCGGTTTCCAGGGGAATATCTATTCGTTTCTTATCCTTGACAACTAGTAGATCTATCCCTAAATCTTTGGGTGGTGTTTTCCTTAAGTACGCTAGACTAGCCATTTGTGATGCGATAACTAGTTCTCGTGTGGAACCCTGTGTTTTCACTGAGTGCTCAACTGTTAATATCATGCTAACTCCTGCCTCTAATGCTAAGAAAACAAGTAACGCATTAACACCTATACTATCTACATCTACTAGCTCAGATACATTACCAGTACCCATAAGTAATGGTTTATCCGGGTATTTCTCCTTAGTAATCTTGTATAGATTTAGGGAATTAAGTAAATCACCGGTTATTGGGGGGTCTAGAATCGGGTCAATTATATAGTTAGTCAAACCTTTACTCTCTGCTTCTTCAACGATATTCTTGATCAGGGCTAGTCTGTCTTTTTGAGGTGGTAAATAGTTTTTACAAGAGTCGTATGGTATTATTACAAATGGTTTTTGATATTTTTTTAGAATACTTAGTGTTTTATGCGAGTTACACAAGTCTATGCTTAATACTAGGTCTGCGCCAGCTTTTAAACCAGCCTCTATTTCGACGGGTATTAAAGTATCTATAGCTATGGTTAGATCGGTTTCTCTCTTAAGAAAAGATATTATTTCATACACTTTATCAGGCCGCGGGTTTAATGGTTCAAAACCAATACTTATGATATCTGCGCCATTCTCAATATAATATCTTGTTTTCTTTAGTAACTCATCCTTACTAAGTATATATGCATTGGGGATCTCTGAAATGACTCTAATAGGTGGTGGTTTATAGGGTATTCTCGTCTTACCAACCCTTATTGATTTATTCTTGATCTTTTGCTCTAGTTCGTATAATAGTTTCTTGTTATGTTCAATTATTATCGTGGATAGTATTTCATCAGCTGGTTTATCTGGTGATAATAATTGGTTTGGGTTATCGAGTTTTAGTATTAATGGTATATCGTGTGCATGTATAGTTCCTTTAACTGCTGGTATTCCGGTTTCCTTGTAAATCTCTATAGCAGAGCCTCTACATAAACCTGGTATTATGACGAGGTCATAGTCTTTTCTTGTGATATTTTTCCTCTTAAGTATTTTTGCTATATCATGTGTCGATAATAATGCTATGACTTGTACTGGTAAAACCAGTACATCTACTGTATGTTTTGTCTTAGACTCCCTTATCTTAGACTTAACTATCTCTTCGGCTAATTTACCCGTTATAAGCAATATCTTCAAAGTATACACCATGAGATAATACTATACTAGACTAGTGGTTATCAAGTTTGAGACTCTGTGTGTGAACAGCCTTGAAGTACATACTATGGTGTATCACCGGGGCTGGCGCGTATATACGTGATATTACAAGGGTTTTCAGTAGAGTTAAAAACGAGTATATGGTTAAAATCACAATAGCTTTTAGTAAATGGGGTTTTGAAATAGCAAGGCTTTACGGCATATTAAGATCACTACGCGAGATCTCTAGTGGAGGATATATGGAGGAATGGCTCATAGGCGATAATGGTTTCTATTTTGTCGGTAGAATTAATATGCATAAATATGATCTAGTTGTTATAGCGCCAGCCACTAGTAATTCTATAGCTAAAATGGTCTACGGTATAGCAGATACTCTACCAACACTAATCTTCGCCGAAGCAGGTAAATCTGGTATACCTGTTATCGTCTTCCCCTCCGATACTCCCTCATCTAATGGTTTAATGGTTAGTGCAGCCCCATGTTATGTTGATCGAGGGCTATGCAAATATTCTGTAAAAGAAATCTCTTGTCAAGCTCTACAATACTGTCCTGTGGATGCTATCGTGATCTATGATGGAAAACCACATATTGATTATTCGAAATGCATAGGATGTGGAATCTGTGTTAACCACTGCCCTTATAACGCTATTAAGTGTTGGGAGAAAATAACGTTGAAACCTAGGCCTCTCGACTTAGAGAATATTAAGAAGCTGTCTTTGTTTGAAAACGTATATGTAGTTAGTAGTATTGAGCAACTACATGAGACTATTAAGAAACTTCTAAGGTGAATTATTTGGTTAAAGCGTTAGGCATTGATCCCGGCACTAAATCCTTTGATGTCGTCGTTATTGAGGAGGATAGAGTGGTTTGGGAAGAGAGCGTATCTACGGAGAAATTAGCATTTAATCCATCGATCCTAATAAAGACTGTGGAAAAAGTTGATGATGTAGTATTAATTGCTGGTCCCTCTGGATATGGTACGCCTATCATATGTAACACCGACATCGTTGATCCAGAGGTTTTTGCTCGTGAGATACTATTATTGACTAGTGTAGGGGAGATCGAAGAGGGTGTTAAACGTGGGGAGCTTGGAATAGCTGTTTACAAGGCTTTAGTTGACATTGTAGTAGAGTTTTGGAAGTCTAAACTACCTGTATGTTATATCCCTTCAGTGGTACTTCTACCTACTATCCCTATCTACCGTAAGTTTAACAAGATAGACATGGGTACAGCTGATAAGTTAGCTGTTGCTGTTCTCGGGGTATATGATCATTGTAGAGAATATGGTGTCGAATATAGTGAGGCTGATTTTGTTCTAGTTGAGATGGGTTTCGGCTATAATGCTGTTATAGGTGTTGAGAAAGGTAGGATCGTTGATGGCTATGGCGGTACACTTACACCCATGGGTTTTCTAACAATAGGTCCTATTGACGCAGAAGTTGTGGTCGCGGGTAAGAATTGGATTAGATCAGATGTATTCCATGGCGGTGTCTCTACAGTATGTAAAACATTATCGATTGAAGAAGCTCTTGAGAAGAGAGAAGAAGATCCGTATTGTAAACAAGCATTTGAGGCTATGTATGAAAACTTATATAGAATAGTAATTGGTATGGTTAAAACATTGTCTAAACCACGTGAAATACTATTATCTGGGCGTTTAACGCGGTATAAGGAGATCTACGACGAAATCACTAGCCGGTTTGAGAAAATACTACCTGTTAGGAGGATCAAAGGTTTACGAGGCGCTAGTTTCTCCAAGGAGGCTGGCCAAGGCTATGCAGTTGTTGCCGAGGGTATTGCAAACGGGTATTTCAAAGAATTAATAAAACATATGGGTATTCTACAGGCAAGGGGGACTGTTATGGATTGGGTTATACATCCACGCTTAGCAGATGCTAGGGAGAGGCTAGTTAATGCTTATAAGAAATCGGTTAAGCCAGAAACACTAGCTAGAATCATAGGTTGAGACATGGGGTGATTTATGGATGGTTAAAGTAGTATATGATGATATCCACTGGCTTCACCAAGACCCTCGTGGTCATCCCGAAAACCCTAATAGGCTTGAGATCGTATTAAACGCGTTGAGAAAGAGAAAATTATATGATAAACTAGAGTTTACTAATACGTTGCAAGGTGATAATAGCGTATTATTAGTTCACGATAAAGAATATGTATCATGGATTGAAAAAGAATCAAGAAAAGGATTCCATTACATAGACCCAGATACTTATGTTACAAGAGACACTTATCGAGTTGCTACAGCATTTTCTACTACAACTAAACATGTAGTGTTAGATGGTATCAGAAAAAGGGAAGTATGGGTTATATTACCACGACCTCCTGGGCACCATGCAGGTGTTAAGGGTAGAGCTTTAGGAGCGCCTACGCTTGGTTTTTGTATTTTTAACCACGTAGCAGTTGGTGCTCGGGCTGCACTAGATCTTGTTGAAAGAGTTTTGATAATCGACTTTGACGCACATCATGGTAATGGCACACAAGAGATTTTCTGGGATGAACCACGCGTTATACATGTCGATATACACGAATACGGTATTTACCCCGGTACTGGTTGGGTTACCGATATTGGCGGGTTTAATGCTCTCGGCTCTAAGATAAATGTCCCCGTTGAACCATATACTGGTGATAATGTCTATGTATGGGTCTTGCAAAATATCATATCGCCTCTGATCGAGAAGTATAAGATAGAACTAGTAATGATATCAGCTGGTTTTGATTCATACATAGAGGATCCATTGACTGAACTAAGTGCCACCGAAAACACATTCTACACCTATGGCTATTTCTTACACAAGTTATTCGAGGAGGGTATCTTAAGGTCTGTCATCATTGTTTTAGAAGGTGGTTATGATGCAGGGTTAAGGAAGGGGTTCCCAGCTTTTATTGAGGGGTTAATGGGTGTTAAGCGGGAAACCAGTATTAAACCTAGTCCTCCACCTAAGAAGATATATGTAGAGTTAAAGAAGATCATGGGCAAATACCATGGTATAGAGATTTAATGGTTACTAGTCATGTGCTTTACCAATTAACTCCTCTAAATGCTTAATTCCTTGCTCCTCCATATACTTCTTGATACCATTAAGTATTTCATTAACTACACCATAGCCTTTTAAGTAGAAAGCTGTGGCTATTTGTACAGCGCGAGCCCCGGCTAGGATAGTGTCTATGGTTGAAGCCCAGTCTGTTACCCCACCCACCCCTATTATCTCGCATTTATATTCTCTATAAACCGTGTAAACAGTATACAACATTATAGGGTGGATTGGAGGACCAGATAAACCTCCTACTTTATTACTTAGCACAGGCTTCATGGCATATACGTCTATGACAGTAGCTGGCAACGTATTTATCAACACCAATGCATCTGCTCCATTACTTAATGCTTTACCTGCTTCCTCTACTATATCTTTACTAAAACCTAGCTTAGCCCAGACAGGTATTTTTACGCTACCCTTAACGTTCTTAACAATATCACCAGTATCTATATTGGAATGAAGACCATAACCTAAAACATTTGGGCAACTGAGATTCAACTCTATAGCGTCAACACCGGCCTCCTCGGCTTTAACCGCTAAAGCCAAGTATTCATCTATGTTTTTACCACCAATACTAGCTATTACTGGTAGTGTTTCCTTCTTTACAGTATCAACTATGAATGGTAGAGCATCTATACCGGGGTTAGCTAAGCCTACGGCATTTACCAAACCGTTACCAATAGGTACTATTATGGGCGGTGGATATCCTTCACGTGGTTTTAACGTTAATGTCTTAGTAACTATTGCAGAAACATTTGATTCAATAAGTTTTTCTAAAGCCTCCTCGGATAATGCTAATACACCACTAGCGTTCATTATTGGATGTCTCAACTCTATACCAGTTACCCTCGTCTTTAGACAAGTCATTCCTCGTCTCCCAATAAGTATTCACGTATATCTTTTAAGTAGAAGCCTGGCCCGTCTATGCATAAGAAAATGTTTTTTCCAGGAAATATTCTACATGAACCACAAAGTCCTAGTCCACACTTAACCATGGATTCTAGTACTAATATTACTTTATCATGGTATCTACTGTTTATTCTACTTGCTATTTCTCGTAGCATTCCTAGAGGACCGCATGCTATGATGTAGTTATAGTTTTCAATGTCTACGTAGTCTAAGTAATCAGTTGCTAATCCATTAATATCGCATTCGTTATCTAGACAAGCCGTTACTGGTTTTCCACCTAATTTCCTAATGTAATCAGGTATAATACCTACTTCTTCTGGAGACCATGCACCATATACTGTTTCACAATAGTTTTTACCTAAGCATATTTTCTGCATATAATGTGTTATTACGGCTAACCCGCTACCCCCAGCTAATAGTAGGTATTTACCCCTACTCATCGGTAATAATGGTTTTCCTAAGGGACCATAGACTCCTATGTATGTATTCTTCTGCATCTTAACTAGTTTAT
>CAZVAW010000026.1:0-20932 GCA_964625205.1 uncultured Desulfurococcaceae archaeon | reverse complement strand
TCCACATAAGTCTATATAGTTGTTCATCGCTGTTGATAATAAGTTCTCGTATAGTATCCTCCTATAATCCCGGATAAGGCTCTTTAACTCCTCTAGTTGTTTAACTGTTTTCCTTGCAACTACTAGTAGGTTGCCATGAGGTTCTCCGAGAACCTCTAATGCTTTGTCACGTGCTTTTATTAGTTCATCAATATATTCTGGTAATCGTGTAGCTACTGTAAACTCAAGCCTTATGACCCCATCTTGTATTTTCTCTGCTTTGAGGATCTTTATACCACCTACCTCGGCAGTATTGTCAACATGTACTCCAAAACAAGCTTCAGCATCTACGCCCGGGATCTCGACGATCCTTAGTATCGGGGAATAAACCGCTCCGCCCTGGTATATTCTTAACCCATATTTCTTCTCGGCATCAAACTTATCGAGATAATGAAATTTTAGGTTGATATGCTGATCAACTACACGATTAGCTTCTTGTTCGATAGCTTTTATCTCATCGTTAGTTAACATTTTATAATGAGTAATATCTAGTCTAGCTTTCTCGACTGTTTTCTCAGCACCAGCTTGCCAGACATGATCACCTAGGATTTTCCGTGCAACACCAAGTATTATATGTGTAGCCGTATGGTGTCTCATTAACCTATATCTTCTAATCCAGTCAATATGTTGCTCTACCTCCTCGCCAACTGGTATTTCTGGCTCACGATCAAGCTCGTGAACTACTACATCGCCCACCTTATATACTCTAACAACATTGTATCTTTGATCCTTCCATACAATATAGCCTATATCATGGTCTTGGCCACCGGCTTTGGGGTAGAATATAGTTTTATCAAATATAACATATCTCCCCCTAATATCAAGGACTTTAACAATAGCTTTAGGCTTATATGGTTCTTTATGAAATAATGCACCAGTATATTTATGTTTTAACGCCCAATCCACAATATCTTGTGGAAGCTCATATTCTTTTTCTTTAACAAGCACACCAGAACCGCCATGCATCTCAGCGATCTTCGAATAGAAGTCTGGGGGTACATTTACTTTTATGCCATGCTTAGATGCTCTCTCCGCAACTATTTCAGGTGGTATACCTTGTGAATCGTATATCTCGATAAGATCTTTCTCAGTAATAGTTTTCTTTTTCTTAATAATCTTGTCTACAATAGATACTCCTCTAGTTATATTATCTATGAATTTCCGAGTCTCAAGTGATACAACATCCAATATATAATCTAGTTTCTCATAGAACTTATTATATACGTACTTGTTTCTCCAGAAAACAGCTTGTCTCTCTAATAAGTCTAGCATAGTATCGGTTAATTGAGAAATCTCAACACCGAGTCTCAGTAATGTACGTAGTAACCTACGTATGACTAGACGTGCAAGATACCCCTCTCCAGTATTTGATGGCACTATACCATCAGATAATAATAAGAGGATCGTCTTACCGTGATCCAATGCTGTGTAAAGATTTATCGCGGATAAAACCTTATCTATATACTCGTTAAACCCGTTTTGTCGAAGAAAATAAGTTAGTTCATTAATATTCTTAATATCGTGATCACTTGTAAGATAGACTATTTTCTTTAACACATCATATGGTGGCTCTTCAACACCAAGTATAGATTTATAAATACTTAGGAGATCATCAAATATGACGTGGTAGGCTGTTGGTTTTCTCTGTGTAAACCAAGCTATACGTTCAATACCATAACCAGTATCAACAACATATACAGGGTTTGGCTCATACCTATTGTTTACAACCTTGTGTTTCATAAATACTAGCGTCGCTAATTCAATACCATCAACTAATACCTCGAAGGCTGGGCCAGCGTTTCCTCCACCTTCCCACCATGACTCTTTGAATACTATGTTTTCCTCTGGTATACCTATTTCCTTAGTAAAGAATTCTAGTGCATATTCTACTGTCTCTTTAATCCAATATACTTGTTTACCCTCTTTGTTAAACGCGTGATGACCCCCCATTTCAAAACTAGTCAAATGCCTACCAAACGTTAAGCCTACATTATCTATATCTTCTAATCTAACGCTAGGCTGAACGATCACTAGAGGATTATATGGTGGTTCAACAACACCGTCTGTAACCATGGGCTGGAAAACGACTATAGAGGCTATCGTCAAATATAAGTCGTTACGCCATCTAGCTAATACGGGGTAGGGTTCTATATATCCGTGGTCGCGTGACTTGAAATACTCTATAAACTTCTCCCTAGCCTCCTCTAATGATAAACTCCTAACGCTAGGGTATTTCTTATAAAGAAACTCATACCTACTACATGGCCTATCAGGACAAGTATCTCGTGGGATAACACTCCAGAACTTAGCACCACATTTTCTACAAGTATACCTACCATAGCCCCTATCTCTTAGCGAGAACCCTTCAAATTCTTTTTCAAGATCCAATTAATCATCACCAATTAGAGAAACAGACATAGTGTTAGTCTATCGAGTAAAGTAGTGGAACGTTAAAATATTGTTTTTAACCAAGCCCTAAATAACTTATCTCCTAAAATATTTAGCCAAAGATAGCCCCTAGTCCCTCAGCAAGCTCTTCTTCACTAACAGCCTCTTTACCCTCTTCCTCTTCTTCTTTCTTCTCTTCCTCTTCTTTCTTCTCCTCAGCTGCAGCTTCAGCAGGAGCTGCTACTGGAGCGGCTACAACTGGAGCGGCTGTAGCTTGTTCAAGTACTTTGGCTATATCAATATTCTTTAAAGCAGCTACTAAGGATTTCACCCTAACCTCATCTACTTCTACTCCAGCTGCTTCTAATACTTTCTTGATATTCTCTTCATTTATTTCCCTACCAGCTTTATATAGTAGTAAAGACGCGTAGATGTACTCGATCCCTCATCACCCTTTTCCGCTTATTTATCTGCTTTTAACGTTAATAGGTGATTTAGGGGTTTTAAAAATATCTCTTTACCCGAAAATAGCTCCTAGTCCTTCAGCTAATTCTTCTTCTCCAACTCCTTCCTTCTTCTCCTCTTCTTCTTTCTTCTCTTCCTCCTTCTTTTCCTCTTTTTCCTTCTTAGCCAGTGGTGCAGCGATCTGTATTCCTAGATCAACTCCTTGTTTAGTAAGTTCAGCTGCTAATACATATGCTTTCATATGAGCAGACTTGATGATGTCTTCGACCGTATCTGGCGTTATAAATGCTGATTCAATAGCAACAGCTCTTGCTTCTCTAAATGCCTTTACTAAAGCTCTCTCTAGTATCTTAGGCTCAGGCCACGCTATCTCAACACCTAATGCAAATGCTTCTCTCTCAGCTTTACTAATTAAGTCCTCGTATTCTTTTAGATCGAGTTTTAACTTGTCGCCCGGTATAAATACTCCGTGATCATAGGCTGCTTTTATCTTTAATACCACTTCTTTCAATGGTAAGTCGAGTTTTTGGAGAAGACTTGCTAGATCAACTGAGATCTCATCACCGGGTTTAGCGACTACAGTATCGCGTGTAACTACTATTGAGTTTCCTTGTACTCTTGTCGGTATCTTAAGTTTTCCAAAAACACTAAGCATAGGACCTGGTGGTATTCCAGTATCACCTTCGGGTATAACTATTTCTTTATCGGCAATGTCTCCTGGTTTATAGTATGTATATGCTCTTTGCTGCTCTAGTAGATATGCTAGTTCAAATGCATTCATTTTCGTAAACATTAATAGATTTTGACCGGTAAGTATTTTCTCAAACTTGGAAGTATCTATTCCTGCTTTTTTCATCGCAAGTAGTATCAACTTGTTTTTAGAGACTCTGAAAACTACTTTTTTACTAAGTTTTTTCCTTAACTTTTGTAACTGATTGGTAGGATAACCTTGTAGATCAGCTATTAAAAATACTGGATACTCCTTAAATAATTTCGTTAAATACTCTACTTCCTCTATCTTCCATTTAGGGATTCTCTTAGCACGTGGAACTGTGGAAGCCATTTAAATCACCCTATTACAGGGACTGGGGGGCCCATTGTTGTTTTAACTATGACCTTAGCTATGTTATGAGCCCCGTTAGGGAGCTTTGTCTCAAGTGTTGAGAGTATTGCTTCAGCGTTTTCAACTAGATCGTCTGGGGACATGTCTTCAGTACCTATTGGGGCCATGATCTGTGGTTGGTCTTTATTACGTATTAAAACCGCTGATTTATACCTATTTATGAAGATTGATATATCGGCATTAGGTGGTACGGGAACTGGTATTTTACCGCGTGGGCCTAATGCAGGGCCTAATATTCTACCAGCTAAAGCCATGTGATCCGTACGCACGAGTACCCAATCACATTCTTGTGCTATTTTCTTAGCTTCTTTCTTACTAATATTACGTAGTTCGTCGCCAGTTATAACCCGTTTAACTCCTAGGTCATGTGCTTTTTGAGCCATTTCACCATCTGCGACAACACAAATGTTTAACTCCTTACCCCTGCCTTTAGGTAGTACTATTGTTTCCCTAATCCTACCTTCAGGTGATTTAGGATCAACGTCTTTAAGTACAACGATAAGCTCTACCGATTGTTTAAAGTTTCTCTTTGGACTATACTCTATAGCCTTGATAAGCGCCTCTTTTAACTGCTCACGAGTAGGTATAGGCATATCTACTCACCTGCTTTCTCCCATTCTTCCTCATATTTCGCGAGCAACTCGTCGTATTTACCCTCGTCTATTTCTTTTTGCACAATCTTAGGGTCTTTACCCTCAACAGTTATACCTATACTACGTGCAGAGCCTAGTATAGTTTTTACGGCTGCTTTTAAAGTTCTAGCTGTTAATTGTTCTTTCTTTAAAATAGCTATCTTTATTATCTTCTCAAGTGGGAGATCACCAATTTTCTTATGCGCCGGGTCACCAGATGGTTCCTTAGCACCAACTTCTTTTAATAACAACGCTGTAGTAGTTGGAACACCTACTTTTACCTCAAACTTCTTAGTAGCGGTATCAACTGTTATCTCAACAGGAACTGATAAGCCCTCGAAGTCTTTTGTTACCTCATTAATAGCCTTAACTACTTCCATAACATTTACTTTGAGAGCCGATAAAGTAGGGCCTAGTGGTGGGCCTGGTGTTGCTTTTCCGCCTTCAACCATTACCCTAATAGTCTTTTTCTTAGCCATAACTACTCACTCCTCTTCAACGGTTTTACATAATCACCGGGTATCTCCACGTGAAACTCATGTGTAGCATCTAATAGTTTTACCAAGACAGTGTTCTTATCCCTATTTACACTTATAACCGTTGCC
The DNA here is from genome assembly GCA_964625205.1 of uncultured Desulfurococcaceae archaeon. Taxonomy (GTDB): domain Archaea; phylum Thermoproteota; class Thermoprotei_A; order Sulfolobales; family Desulfurococcaceae; genus CAZVAW01. The sequence goes on along the minus strand of CAZVAW010000026.1, from coordinate 15,680 downwards.
CGCATATCACGGAATGGGCCTCTTACAATCTCTACAATATCGCCTTCTCGTATAAGTTCGATCATCGGTGGTGGTTTAATAAGCCTCTCAATATCTTCACGTGGAACTTTCAAGGGGGGTCTCGGCTTAACATATTTAATATCAGTTACTAGCTCGTAAACACCAGATAAACTCTTGGATTCAAGAAAAACATATCCACGCGAACCCGGTGGTAAAAATATAGCTGTGACACCTAGATCCCGGCCTCTTTTTAAAAGACTATGTAGTCTAGTCTCCATAACAAGTGCTACGTCTAATTCTCTACCCATTGTAGTGCTTACGACGTAGTATTTCACAGTATTCGAAGACTCACTAGACAATAGCCTATACACCTCTATGGTTGCTGGGGGAACACGTATACTATTAATACGAATCTTATGATGAAAGCGATAATACCAACTAATGTAAGTCCAAATAAGCTCATTTTTAGACTTGTCAAGTAATCGTCCCAATCGGGTTTACGGGCTAATTTAAGTATTTTCCTCCACGAATCAATTAGTTCTCGAAAACCCATATAATACACCTATGCGTCATCTAGGTTATGAAATAATTTTATCTAGGAATTCATTGACGTTAAAGTATTTTAAATCTTTATATCCCTGCCCCACACCTATCATAAGGATTGGTTTACGAATAGTATATACTATACTTAGGGGGACGCCCCCCTGTTCGTAAGCATCTACCTTAGTAACTATAACGCCATCAACACCTACGGCTTCGTTAAAAAACCTCGCCTGTTCAATAGCATCATTACCAGTCAACGCGTCTACAACAAGTATTTTACGATGAGGCTTAGTAACTCTCACTATCTTCTTCAACTCCTCAACGAGATCAACATCAACATGCATCCTCCCCGCAGTATCTATTAACACTACATCGAATCCCCGATTAGACGCGTAATTTATAGCATCATAAGCTACAGCAGCTGGATCAGCGCCATATTTGCCCATGAAAACAGGTATACCTATTCTCTCTCCATGGATTCTTAACTGCTCTTGGGCACCAGCTCTAAACGTATCTGCTGCAACCATTAATGGTTTAAACCCTTTCTCTCTAAACAGATAAGCTAGTTTTGCAATAGTGGTTGTTTTACCAACCCCATTAACGCCTAAGAAGACGATTTTATATGGTCTATAGTTTTTAGCTTCTTCCAATAAGTCGAAGTACTCTGTATTCTCAAAATATGATCTTATAGTGTTTTTCAAAATTTTAACAAGAGATTCACGATCACGGACTTTATCTAAGCTTTCAACTATACTATTCACTATATTCTCTGCAACATCATATGCTACGTCATTAGTGACTAGCTCTAGTTTTAGTTCTTCGAGAAGCACCAAAAGCTTATCGCGTGAAAAAACAATTTGTGCAGCACGTGATAGGAATCTAGAGAACGTTTCACGTATTTTCCTAAACAAACTTTGATACACTCCATTAATATTTCTCGATATATCCTTTGCATTTTATTGTTTACCGAGTTCTTGTCTAGTGCTTATTTGTGTATAGACTGAAGCAAGTACTTGCTGTATTGCATTATACTCGTTAAGTGCTGTTTGATACCTTCTTCTAAGGTCATCTAGTATTCTACGGACAAGATCTAGTCTTTTACTAACTAGTTCTCGTGCTTTTTCTTTATTAGTTTTAATATAATAGTTTCTCCCAATGTTAACTATTAGTTCATTAGACCAGTTGCTCGCTATTTTTGCTGGTATAAATACGGTATTAAGCCTATCAAGAACCATTAGAACACTAGCTTCAGACTCTGGCAACGAATCTATAGTATTTAAGATTAATTGAAGCTCTGTAGCTTGTGCTGTATAGTTTTCAATTTGAGTCGATAATAATGATAAATAGTCTCTCAACTGAGAAGCACGTATAAGTAGCTCATTAACAGTTATTTCTCGTTTTTCCTCACGTGATTCCTTACTCAATCTTTACGAACCCCTTAATAGTAGCTAAGTCTATTATCCTACGATCAGTTACTTCTTCTAGCGGTATTTCTCTCACACTAGTTATCCTAATATGCTTCCTACGTAGTTTATGGTTACTACCCAATATCGAGTATACATATTCTATAGCTTGTTGCTCATTAAGAGCACGTACTTCTTTCTTAAATTTTTGCCAAGTAGGTAATCGATCATGACTTATCAACATATATCCTTCAACCCTGTATATCTTAACCTCAGACACTATATACCACCCCATAGTTAAGGTGGTTTTATCCGCTAAAACCTCTACGTATACGTAGTATTTCGGGACCTGTAGTGTTTTCACCGACTAAGACTCCTTTATTATTTGCTATCAAACCACTCTTAATAAAAGGTATCCCTGAATTAACAGTTGCCCTTTCAATATTAACCTTAAATATATCCATTAATTCGTTCAACTCATCATCAGATACATCCGGGTGTATAACACCGCCTTTATCGGTTACAACCGCTAAACTACCGGGTATTGTGAGGTTTAAGACATTGCGCGCAGTTATTTCAACACCTAGTATTTCAGATACTCGTGGTATTTCCTCTTGTTCAAACTCTAGCCCAACAATACCAGCATTATTATTGACTAGGAATAAGTTACCTAAAGCTGTGTTGCGTGAACGTGATATATACGTGTTTATTCCATATTTGCTTAAAGACTTACTTAACAACTCATATTCCTCATCACGTATATTCCTAGGCAGTATTACCCCATTATCATTACCCGTTACTAAAACACCATTTAAGACCGACCCAGCTATTTTAGTCTCAATAATATCAACGCCTAATATCTCAGATATAGTGTTTTTCACGTTATTCTCAAGCCCCGGTGGTACAATAGCTATATGGTTATTTACAAATATATAGACACCAATATGTGGTGTGCCAAATACTCTAATTCTATCAATTTCCATTTTAACACCATATAGAAAACAACATCAACTAAGATATAAAATAGTATCTATTTAAGGGAAACACTTACTTATTCTCTTTTTTTACTAGTTTCTTCGCTAGCCTTTTTTTCTTCCTTTTCCCCCTCAACCTTTGCTTCAGTGGCTGTCTCTCTAACTACTCTAGTTCTTCTAACAAGTAATACTTTAGCAATTTTCTCTTCCTTATCAAACCTTATCTCCACAGTAATTCTACGTGGTGGTTTTTCGCGCCCTCTACTCCATATATACTCGTTGACGCGGGGGTCGATTATTATTTTCTCAGCTTCCTTAAAATGTCGTGCAACATATTTTCTTATAAAACGGATAGCACGATCAGCTCTATTCTTTCTACGTCCAAAATATATTCTCTTAAGAGGGATGACGTGAACAGCCTTAACAATGGCTGATTCGCTCATCTTGTTCACCTCTACAGGTTAATTTAGACCTTTAACTTCGTACGACGCCAATGACGTAATCTATAGCCTCTTCTAACCTTAAACCTAGTCTTAATAGTAACCCATATGGGTATCGGCTTATTGGATTTATGAGCTGATGCGAGCCTAAGTTTACGTGCGACATGTATGTATCTAGCCATTTTAACCACCTATCATTTTCTAAGAAACCTTATTCTTATCTCACGGTGGGTCTGCTCATATATTTGAGCAAGTAGTTTCTTCAAAAACTCGTCGGTAACAGGTACTGGTATTCTACCAGAGCGTGCAAGAGCTATTAATTGTTGCTCAACCAGATCTACTAATTCGGGTTTAACTAGTCTAAGATTAGCCAATCTACTACGAGCTTCAGGTGTGAGTATTTGTCTAAGTATAGCCTCCATTTGCTCTCTTTTACGTTTCTCCTCCTCCATTTTACGTTGAAGCTCTAGGAGTTTACGTCTTTTAATCTCTTCAAGCTCCGCGTCATATCCATAGTCTTCGGACACGACCATTTAGTATCACCTCGTAATTTGTTTTGCTAGTTTTTCGCGATGACTGGGTGGTAAGTATTTAATCATCTCTGGTTTCTCCTTCACAACCTCGTACATAACCTCTAAGGCAAGCCTATCTAGTAATGCGCGTCCCTGGGGCGTTAATACTCTACCTTTACCCTTTATAGTTCTAACTAATTGTTCTCTCTCAAGTTGTTGCAGGATCTTACGTACAATACTACCGCTTCCCTTAACAAAATGCTCTGGCGCCGAACCATAGTTTTTCCTACCACCGTATATTGTTCTAAAAGTCTCAATACCTATTGGTTCACTTGATTTATAGAGTTTACGTAGTATACTAGCTGCTCTATAATACCACCAATCAGGGTTTTCGGGAGGCCTCTCTTTATGAGCTCCCGTTTTCACGAAATATGCCCAATTAGGTGGTTTTACTCCGGGTACGTTTTCTTTTAAATACTTAGCTAGTTTCTCGATCAATTTATCCGCTGGTACTTCTAATGCTGTCACCATCTCAGCATACACCTTGTTATTCTCAACTATTCTCACACAATACCTATTTAAATACCTATCTCTTAACTTTATCCCTTCGTTTCATAAGTATGAATGTGTAACCTCTAACTTCTACGAGCTTAGCCCCAGTTTTATCTGCCACTAGTCTAGCTATTTCTCTTCTATCTAGCTCGGTTGTTTTTCTAAAAGACTTTAATATCTTGATCTTAACCACACCTTGTTTCTCAAGCCTATTCTTTACTTCGCGTATAAAAGCGTCAGTAATACCTTTTTTACCTAGCTGTAGATCTGTTTTACCAGCTACTCTTTTCTTGATCTCTTCCTTGAGGTTTTTATCATGTACCTCCTCTTCCACCCACATAGTAGACAAGTCACCACAACCCTTGATCCGCGGCCCTCGCTTTGAATACGTACACGGGCCGTTAAACCAGGTATTAAGGGTATCTTACATCTTCTACAATATCCCCTCCTAATATATCTTGGTGGTTTAACCCTAGCTTTATGCCCATACTTGATAATAAGCTCTACATACCTACGTGCAAGCCAATACCTCTTATTACGCGTCTCCATCAATGCTAGGTTATAGAGATACTTCATTCTCTGCACAGCAAGGTCTCTTAACAATTCCCTCTTACTTGAAACCACTAGTTAACCCCTAGTCCACAAAATATTATTTATCTTCATATAATACGTGATTTAGAGCATACTAGTATAAATATTGGTGGTTAAATGCCACGGAAAACAATATATTTAATACTACTTGAGTCTGCACTTGAACTAGTGCCTCCAGAAATTGTTAATCACCCAGCAATAATCAAGAACGCTAGAAGAAGAGGCAAAAAACCTCTAGAGACACTACTTGATACTTCACTACATTACCATGCTATGAAAAAGTTAAAGGATCGGGAGAAACGTGGAAGACCGGATATAGTACATGTATCTCTATTAAATGCGCTTGAAAGCCCATTGAATAAGAGAGGTTTACTGAGGATCTACGTACATACTTATCCGGGCCACGTCATATTCATTGACCCGGAGACTAGAATACCTAGGAACTATAACAGGTTTGTTGGTTTAATGGAGCAACTCTTAGTAACTGGTAAAGTACCACCAGATGCTGAGAAACCGTTAATGTATGTTAAAACCATGCGCCTCGAAGACTTACTAGAATATATTGGGGTTAAAGGCCTTATCTTACTGAGGGAGTCTGGTAAACGGGTAAAACCAATTGAGATTATTAAGGAGGCTATAACGAAGAATTACGCTATAGGCATTGGTGGTTTTCCACATGGTGATTTTGACGAGAAAACACTGCGTTGTAGTAGCGCTGAATATTCCCTATACGAGGAGCCTCTACCTGCTTGGATAGTTGTTTCACGTGTAATAGCCGCTGCTGAGAATTATCTAAACATATTGCCTATAATTTGACTAAGTATTGAAAGTTAAAATTCAGTAATTATAGGTAATATACCATATTATTCTCTCTGGAAAACTGTATTATTATCTTAGTATAGTTTCTCTCTACCACCTTAAAACACTCTCTAGTATCATATAGTAGTTGAGTAAAAGTTTCGTTTCCACTTTATTAAGACACTTCATAGATTCAAGACGGAAATTCAAAATTGGTGTATTTCTATGGTTGAAGAATTAGTTGAGAGAGAATCTAAAGACCCTTTGGAAAAATATTATGAATGGAATAGCTTAGATGTTAATGAAAATGCTAATAAGCATATAGGACCTACTGGATACTTTAGTTACTTACTCGAAGAATATATGTCTAGGTTTATAGAGTTTTTACCTAAGCCAGTGTTAAAAGCTCATCTTGAAGGATATATCTATGTGCATAAACTCCCATTTAGCTTATACATACCATATTGCACAGGACATTCTGTCGCTCGTGTATTAGAACTAGGTCTTAAAACCCCAACTGTAACTTCTAAACCAGCTAGACATTTTGATACATATGTAGATCATCTCGCCAACTACTTGATCACATTACAACACTACTTTACCGGAGCACAAGCATTTTCGAGTGTTGAGTGGTACGCAGGACCATTTATAAGAAGGGATAAGCTTTCATTTAAGGAGGTTAAACAAAATATTCAAAGACTATTGTTTAACCTTAATTACCCGACAAGAGTTGGGTTACAAACACCTTTTACAAACTTCACAGTAACACTTGATGCACCACGTAAAATGCTTGAAGGAGATCACGCGATCTACGATGGTAAAAAAGATGAACCCCTCGGAACATATTATGATGAAGCACGTATATTCTTCTTAGCATTGACAAAACTATATAGAGAAGGGGACGCGTTTGGCCAACCATTTACATTCCCTATACCAACATTAATGGTGACAGCCAAGATTATATGGGATGATCCCGAGGTTTTCGAAACTGTTTTCCAAACAGCTGCTAAACGAGGATCATTTTATTGGTTAAACACTAGAGTAGTTGATCCAGATGCGGCTTATGCTATGTGTTGTAGGATCACAATAGACCGTAATGAACTATTATATGCTTATAATAATGGAGGTTTTAGTCTAAAGAAGGATCTTGAACAAACAAAAGAAGAAGTTATGAGTAGGATTGAAAGACAAAGATTTGGCGGTTTATGGGCAATGCCCGATATAACTGGTTCTGTCAACGTTACAACTATTAATCTACCACGTATAGCGTTAGAGGCTAATGGCGATGATACAAGGTTTTGGGAGATCTACGATAAAGTGTTAGAACTTGTAAGACTTAGCGAGGATTGGTTCCGTAAGAGATACTTAACTCTAATGAGTAGGTATCCAAACATGTATAGTATGATAAAATGGTATTTACGCGAATTCCCTGCTAGTCACTTCAACACTATAGGGATACTCGGGTTACCTGAGGCGGCCGCGATCTATTTACAAGACCCCTATATATGGAAGGAGGGATCACGTAGAGACTGGTTAAGAGCAGCCACGATCATGGGTAAAATAGTTGATCACGCAGTTAAACGTGCACGAGAATGGATGCGTGAAACCGGTGTTCCATGGAATGTAGAAGAAGTACCTGGTGAATCGGCGGCGGCTAAATTAGCACTTAAAGATACAAAACTTTACCCTGAAGTGATAGAGTATTTGAGTGATCCGGAGAACCCGATTTATAGCACTAGTATAGCCCCTTACTATGGATCTCTGGAATTAAGCGATAGGATCGAGATAGAAGCTATGATTCAGAAGAAATTCACTGGTGGTGTTATGATGCATATCTTTCTCGGAGAAGAACCTGATCCAGAAGCTTTAGCTAAGTTAACGAAGAGGCTTATGCAGACAGATCTTATCTATTGGAGTTATACACCCGCTATAACGCATTGTAATAGTTGTGGTAAAACCTTTACTGGGCTATATACTAGATGCCCAGTATGTGGTAGTGAAAATGTAGATGTATGGAGTAGGATCATAGGATATTATAGGCCATTACGTAACTGGAACCCATATAGGAGGAAAGAGTTCTGGACTAGGAAACATTATAGATTTTGAATTAGCTAGTTAAAGTGGTTTATATGACTCAAAAACTACACGTTAAGCCAAACTACGATATAATAGTTCTAGGTAGTGGTTGGAAATCAATAAGTATGGTTGATGTCCACGGCTCAGTAACTTTTACTCTATGGTTCTGTGGATGTAACTTGAGATGTCCTTTTTGTCATAATTGGAGACTTGCCGTTAACGATAAGAATTATTGCAATAAACTAGATCTTAGGGCGCTATATGGGGATTTAGAGAGTGCAAAGCCTTTTGTAGATTATTTACACGTGACGGGTGGTGAGCCACTACTACAGTTTCAAAGCCTTACTAAGTTATTCGAGATAGTAAAGCATAACTATGGTTTAAAAACTAGTTTGAATTCAAATCTAACACTCTATAAACCGCTTAAGAAAATAGTTGGGTTAAACCTTGTTGATCATGTAGCTACTGATTTAAAAGTACCATTTAACACACTTATAGGTTATCCGAAGAGTATTGCCGATAAGCTATGGGGTTTTTATAAGAAATCATTAGAACTGATCATTGATCATGGAATACTATTAGAGCTTCGCGTCCCTGTACCACATAGGATTTATAGAGAAGGATATGATGAAGCCTTAGAGATAATCACTATGCTTAGTAGATACGATAATTTTTATGTCGTTATCCAACCCCTACTTGGTTATCCGATCACTAACCCTAGAGATCAAGATTGGTGTAGTGAATACTGTAATCCCTTACGTGAAGAGTTGTATAGGGTTGCTGAATGGTTTAAATCTAATGGTATATTAAAAGTTTACGTTAAAGAACCCGTAGAGAACACTATATAGAAGTTGATGTAGGGTTCCTATATGGACTATAAACCTAAAGTTAAACTCATAAAATATATTGAAGATTCGACTAAGATCATAGCATCGGCTGGAAAATCAACAATTTCACCTAAAAATGTAGAATCTATCCTGGAGAGAATGGATCGTGAAATGACTAATAAGTGGCTTTTAGAACTCATTAAACGAGGACATAGTTCACCCATGGAGCATAGCATATATACTTTCGAGGTCATCTGTAGTAGGGTTACTAGTCATCAAATAGTTAGACATAGAATAGCTAGTTATACACAGTTAAGTCAGAGATACAGCGATAAATACTTACGAAACTTAATTAAAGCCATCGCTGTAAAACAAGATATCATAGATTATGTTGAAAAACCTAAAAGTATTAATGATTATCGATCCTATGCAAAGATCATAGAAGATTATTTAAAGCAAGTTCATGATTTTAACGAGTTATTAAGTATAGCCTCTAAAGCATACATAATACCACCACATGTTGTTAAGGGGAAAAATATTGATTTTCTCAAAAACTTGATCGCCGGCGTCATGTGGTATTATAAAGCATTATCACAAGGCGTTAAACCAGAGGACGCCCGCTACTTATTACCACAGGCTGTCAAAACAAGGATCTTGATCTCTATGAATGCACGTGAGCTTATAGAGAGTTTTCTTAGTCTCCGAATGTGTAGTCATGCTCAATGGGAGATAAGATATATCGCGTGGAGTCTTTGGAGAGAACTAGTAAGGGTTCACCCGGAGATATTCGCATATGCTGGTCCACGATGCATATACTTTGATAACCGTGTAAGAAACGAGCCATGCAAGTTAAGTGATTATTTAGAAGGACGATGTATACCCGTGATAAGTAGATGTCCAGAGCTTGTAGAGAAGGAGAACATTATTAATTGTCTAAGCTACGCAGCACTTGATCCATGGTCTTGATTAAAAAGATTTCTATCATCAACTATATCGTAGAGGTGGGTATCAATGATATTAAGTGACTGGGATATACGTGTTTATATTGAGAAGAAACTATTGATCATAGATCCCTTGTTCCCCGATACTATAAGAGAGAATGGTGTTGATCTAAGGTTTGGATACGAGTTTTGTAGATTCAAGAAAACCGTTGATACAGTTATTGATAGTAGGAAAGACCCGGTTGATAAAGTAATCGAATGCGTAGAGGTAGATGAAAATACAGGGTTTACTATACAGCCTCTTGAACACATACTAGCTACTACGCTTGAATGGATCGAGTTACCACACGACCTAATAGGATTTGTTAATCTACGTAGCACGTTCGCCAGATTATCACTATATATACCGCCGACAATAGTGGATGCTGGGTTTCGAGGCCAGTTAACGATCGAGATCATAGGCGGTAGCGTACCAGTAAAAGTATATCCTAAGCAAAGATTTCTACACGTAATATTCGCGAGAACCAGTAGCCCAGTATATAGAGCCTATAGTGGAAAATATCAAGACCAAAAAGGAGTAACATTACCTAAGCCAGACCAGTAAATATAGAAGTTTATGCCGCCGCCGGGATTTGAACCCGGGTTTCCCGCGCACGGCCAACGAGGGCCTGTGGACACGGGCTCGAGAGGCCCGCATACTTGGCCGGGCTATACTACGGCGGCTCTTTTCACATAGTTATAAAGAGACTTAGGGTTTTAATATTTTTAACTATTTTCTAAGTATTATTGGTAGATCGGGATCTTTTATTATTATTTCTTTCTCTCGTGGGTTATAGTACATGTTTATTGCTTTGAGTACTACTCCTTTTTCATGTGCTTCTCTAATTAATTTTGCTACTAGTGGGTCTCCTTCATCGTATGGTGTAAACCCTTTTATGTTTGGGAGCCCAGCTACGAATACTATGTAGGTTTTACCACCTTCTTCTACGATTTCTATTAACTTCTTTATTTGCTCTCTCCCTCTTAATGTTGGGCAATCCGGGTATCCAGCATACACTTTATTTGTTCTAAGAACAGCGCTTTTTACTTCAACGTATACTTCATGTATCTCACATTTAAACTTGTAATCGATAACCACGTTATTTATTCGCGGGTTTCTCTGGATTAATACACAGTTGTTTAACCACCTAATATTATTCGTAGAGACTAGATGCTCAAATACTTGTTCTTGTAACCTAGTGTCTATGATAGCCCCGTAATTGTGATCTGCTATTGCAAATAACCTATATTTAAGCTTAGGCGCGTTTATTTCGAAGCAATAACCCTTCTTACCACGAACTAGTAGTTCTTCAAGCCTACCAGTATTGGTTATATGTGTTTTAACAACACCATTGTTTAGAAGAACTTCAACTGTAAATCTATTGATCCTTCTAAGAATGATACATTCAAAAACCTCCTTATTTAGAACATACTTGATCATTTTAACCACTCCTTTTTAACAATATTTTATTAATATGTATTACTAGTTCTTTCCTCCACATGAGGATAATAACTAGTATAAGTAATTGTCCATAATCAATAGATATTGCTGAGTAATTATTGCTCGTTTCGAGGATTAGGAATGGTAGAAATAATATTTTCTCATAACTTGCAACAACATGTATTACATAATAATGCATTATTATGATAGCTCCAGCGAATATTGATAATAGAATTTTCGTTAAAAACTTGATCTCTATAATCGAGATCAGTATCAAGAATATGATTAACAACATACATAGGGTCTCCTGAACATGATATAGTGGCTCAATCCTTGATGGTGGGATAGTGTTTAACGTATTTATTATATCGAGCAAGATATAAACACCTTGCAATCAGAATATATTGCTGAGCAAAATTATAGTTTATTTGGGTGGAAGTATTTGAAAGCAATGGTTCTTCATAAACAAGAACCTATAGAGAATAGTCCTTTGAAACTAGAGGATGTAGAGGTACCAGAACCTGGAGAAGACGAGGTATTACTCGAGATCAAGTGTTGCGGAGTATGTAGAACTGACCTACATATAATAGAGGGTGATCTAGAGCCAGTCAAACTCCCAGTAATACCTGGTCATCAAGTAGTAGGTGTTGTGAAAGAGGTTGGTGAAAATGTCGATAACGTTTCAAAAGGCGATCGAGTTGGTGTCCCTTGGCTATACTATGCATGTGGTCAATGTAAGTATTGTAGAAGAGGATTAGAGAATCTTTGTGATAACGCATTATTCACTGGATATTCGGTTGATGGAGGATACGCCGAGTATATGGTTGCAAAGAAAGACTTTGTACATCCAATACCTAGTAATTTCGATGATTGCCATGCAGCCCCACTACTATGTGCTGGCGCCGTAGGTTATCGTGCATTAAAGTTAACTGGTTTAATTGAGAGGGGAGAGGGAGTACTTGGTATCTTCGGGTTTGGGGCCTCGGGCCACTTAATACTTCGAGCGGCTAAAGCACATGGTCTTAAAGTATACGTGTTTACACATAGTAGTTGGAAAATAGAATTAGCTTATAAACTAGGAGCTGATTGGGCCGGCGATACACGCTCAGAGATCGATACTAAGCTTGACGCCGCTATTGTTTTCGCGCCAGTATCATGGGTATTCATAGAGGCGCTGAAGAAAATCGATAAAGGTGGACGTGTTGTTTTAGGCGAGATCCATATGACGCCAATCGAGAAACTAGATTATAGCTTGTTATGGCTTGAGAGAGAAATCAAGACAACCGCTAACGTAACACGAAATGATGTAAGAGAATTCCTAGAATTAGCTTCCAAGCATAACATTGTACCGGATATAAAGATCTATAGGTTAGAGGACGCTAACCAAGCATTATATGATCTCAAACATAACAAGTTCTTTGGACAAGCAGTACTAAAAATAAAATAATTATTTCAACGCTGACAAGATAAGATAGGCTAAGTAGATTTTCTTAGCTTGGATAGCTAAGTATTCTTCGATCAATTCTTTCTCTTTCTCATACAATTTACGTTTATCGCGGATCCTATTCAACGCCTCTCTCACACGTGCTGGATTTATCTTTCCAACCTCTATATCAACATATTCTGGTAGTTCCTCGAAGGAGATATTCTCTAATCCTTTCTCACACGCTATACCTGTTACCTCATGTATTTTTCCACGCAACCCCTCGATCAACATAATTAATTGCCTTAAATTAGCCATTTTCAATTGATGAAGAACAACTTCAGTATTATCAACGATCAATTCATAATCGTCATAAACTATTTTATCAAGTATGATTTTCTCAGCCTCAATAATAGGATCCGGGGGCTTAACGTAGGGAATAGGAGGGTAGAGAGCTGAAGCAGTATATGTTTTATCACCATCAAATACCGCGATAGAGACAAATAGTCGAGGAGCTTCTGTTTCTTCACCAACAACTTCCGTTATAATCGAGAAAGAGATCTTTTTCAACGCAGGGCTAGGTTTAGGGATAGCTAGTTCAACGCCTTTAAATACTAACTTCACCTTATCTCTAGACAAGATATAGTCTATCACCCTTAACATTTGTCTTCTCACAAGCTCCCAGTCGAAGTCATATGATATCAATGTTGAATACGCTATCTCGTCTATCTCCGACAACAATATAGTATCGAGTTCATCGAACTCATATTTTTCAATAGAACGCCTAACGTCTAGCCAATTAATTTTATCAATTATACCAGCTGCTTCCGGCTCGTGTAGACTAAAGTACTTATATTCACCGATCTTTATAACGTCGTACATAATAGTTTCAAAAGCAATACCATATACCCTCCTTAACACGATCATTAATAATGCAAGAGCCAGTCTCAAGAGATCGCTTTTCTCACTTGGATCAACACTATACCTATATCCATATGTAAAGTCACGATACTCCCCAGCTGTTGGTTTAGGAACGTATATTTGTCTACGATCATAATATACTATCACCTTATCTCCAACAACACGTATTCGTGGTTTCTCTGATCTAAGCTTCCATATACAGCGATCAGGGATTTTCCTATACTTACCAAAACCATCCCATGGTACATAAACAACACATAACTCCTCGGACGTAAGCCTACCAGCCATGATATCTCGAATAATATTTGGTTTCTCGCCCCACTCCAGTTTTATCAGTCTATAGTCCTCGTAAGCAACAGCTAACGCGTCGTCGGAATAGAAGCTTATATCTCTAATTGGTTTCTCATATATAGCTTTCACATACCTTGTTGTCCGCCCTGCTTCAATATGTGTAATAAGGGCTTCCTCCGAATAATCTATATTTCCAGGCTGAAACTTCTCGACAAGATCACAGTGTCCAATTGGTTCTAAGGGATATAGTTCATTATTTTTAACTAGATAACGTTTAATACCAAAGGGTGGGGCGAATTCATAGAAATTCATCCTCTCATATATCCATCTAATAAGTCTTTCATTAACACCCTCTTTTGTTAAAACGCCTATTTTCTCTAGAACTTCTTTCTCCTTATCTGTTAACTCGGATTTATACCATGGAGACTTTAGCTTCGCGATCCCAGTGAATAAGTGCATGTAGTGGTTATCAGGGTTTATCATAGTCTTCTCTAATCCCATGCCAAGCCATTTTTCAAAGACCTCGAAACCGCGAGATAATAGTTCGCGATCCCATCTTGAGAAAGGTATAATGATCGTTTCAGAGAAACCTATTTCTCTCCTCCTTCCCTTCCTACCTTCTCTTTGGAAATATTCACGTACATCGTCTGGTAACCCAAGATGAACTATACGGGCAACAGTACCTATGTCTATTCCTTGAGAAAGAGTTCTTGGTGAAACAATTACTTTGATCTCGCCTCTTCTAGCTTTTTCCTCAATCTCTTCTCTTTTCTTCTTAGGAACTAGATGGTGATGAGTCGCTATTGGTTTATCTTCTCCATACCTGTACTTTATGTTTCGAACTATTTCCTCAGCGATCGATATACTATTTGTAAACACTATTGTCACATATTCGTCGTCCATATACTTACTAATGATCTCAGCTGGGTCAGTGGATAATGATGGAAGACTATAGTCTGTTGATGCAAGTATGGATACTATCTTATACACGTTTTTAGTAAAGTATTCGAAAGATTCTAATGCTTTTATTATCTCATCCCTAACTGGTTTCTCAATAATTTTACTTAAAACTTCCTGCTTATCTCTTCTTAGTTTCTCCCATATATTATGAAGATTCTTGCCGAGGACAACATATAAATGGTTCTCAACATTGAATGGTTTACCATCAACTACTACATATCCTCTCCCAGTAACTTTATGTAGGAATTCGCCTAGATCCTCTGGGTTAGATAAAGTAGCTGTTAATACCACGACTTGGAATTTGTTATCGCTGAATTCTGATAAGATCTTAATCATAGCAAGTAGAAGAGCCAGACTTCGAGGACCATAAAAATCTATCTCGTCGATGATGAGAAGGTTAAGGTTTTTATATATGTTGTAGAGCAGAGCTCTTGAGGGATGTAGTAATAGTCTCTTAATATCATGTAGGATAAACGCTGGGTTAGAGATAATTATATTGGAGGTGTTAACGAGCTCACGTAATCCCTTTCTACCATATTTTGCTTCATATTCGCTTCTCTTAACACTATCTAGTTGTAATGGTTTAACACTTATTAGTGAGAAGTATTTCTCTATTCTCTTGATCTGGTCATTAGCTAAAGCTAATGTGGGGTAGAGCGCGAGTATGTAGTATTGCTTATTATTCTTTAACTCAGTGATACCATGTAAAACCCAAACCTCCGTCTTACCACTACCAGTTCCTGATCGTAGTATGAGGTTCTTACCTCCACGTAATGTTTTAAAACCGTCATATTGATGCTTATACAGCTTATACTTGCCCAACTCAATAGCTGAAAACTCGGGTACTATATCCGAGAAAGTTGTTTCCACATAATCCGGCTCTATAGGTTTCTCGCGTCTATATAGATAATTGTATCCCAACTGATCCAGGACTTCTTTCGAGAAAAC
>CAZVAW010000025.1:0-20960 GCA_964625205.1 uncultured Desulfurococcaceae archaeon | reverse complement strand
GGCATTTTTTGCCGTTATGTGATTGTTTGTTGTAATTTTTGTCTATAGGGTTTTCCTTATAACATGGTTATATCATAGGTTAGTAGAGGGTGTTTTATGGAGAAGGAGAGGTTTGTTGATGAGGTTTTAAGGCTTAAGCGTGAGGTTGATGCTGTTATTCTGGCTCATAATTATCAGTTGCCGGAGATCCAGGATATTGCTGATTATGTTGGTGATAGTCTTGAGCTATCGATTAAGGCTATGAACGTGGATGCTAAATACATTGTTTTCGCTGGTGTACGTTTTATGGTTGAACAAGCCGCTATACTTGCTCGTGATAAGATCGTTTTACATCCAGAGCCAGACGCTGGTTGTCCATTAGCTGATTCTATAACTGTCGAGGATATTAAGTGGGCTCGTAAGAAATACCCTGGGGCCCCGATAGTATTATATGTTAATTCTCCGGCAGAGGTTAAGGCTGAGGCTGACTATATAGTTACTAGTTCTAGTGCTGTTAAGTTGATCTCACAATTAGACGCCGACACTATTGTTTTCGGGCCTGACCGTAATCTCGCTGATCACGTTGCACGCGTTACTGGTAAGAATATAGTAGCTGTACCAAGTCATGGTTATTGCCCAGTACATGAGATGATTAAGCCAGAGCATATACTAGAGTTGAAGAGGAAATATCCAGATGCCAAGGTATCTGTTCACCCAGAATGTACTCGTGAGGTCAGAGCGTTAGCTGATCATATCGGTAGTACTAGTCAAATGGTTAAATACGTTAAAGAGAATAATGCTAAATACTTCATCATTGGTACTGAGACTGGGTTATTGTATAGGATTAAGAAGGAGAATCCAAGTAAAGAAGCTGTACCAGCCTATGATAAAGCAATATGTATTGATATGAAGAAGATAACATTGGAGAAGATCATTAAGAGTCTTCGTGAAAAAGTATATGTTGTAAAGATACCCGATGATATAGCTGAGAGAGTTCTCCGTGTTCTTGAGAGATCATATGAGTTATTGGGCGTGGAGATACCTTGGAAGAAACGCTAGTAAGACGTTTTATCGAGTGGGTTGAAGAGGATAATCCTTACTGGGATGAGACTACAGAGTTACTAGTACCACGTGGTTTAAAGGTAGAAGCTGTTATACTTGCTAAGGCTGAGGGTATTGTGGCTTGTATCGATGATCTCGTGGTTGTATTAGAGAAATTAGGTTTAGAGGTGGAGAAACACATTAAAGACGGTGATCGGGTAGAGCCGGGTGATGAGATACTCGTTATACGTGGTGATGCTCGTAAAATATTGGTTATTGAGAGGACGTTGTTAAACCTACTTATGCATTGCTCGGGAGTAGCTACTACTACATATAAGCTTGTGGAGAAAGTGAAGAGAATCAACCCTAGGATAAGGATAGCGGCTACTCGTAAGATTGTGCCGGGCCTCCGTTATTTTGTTAAGAAAGCAGTACGAGCTGGTGGTGGTGATACGCATAGACTTGGTCTTAGTGATATGGTTTTGATTAAGGATAACCATTTAAGGATCGTGGGTGACGTAGGTAAAGCTGTTAGGATCGCTAGGAGTAAAACTAGTTTTTCGAAGAAAATAGAGGTTGAGGTAGAGACTATAGAGGATGCAGTTAAAGCCGTTGAGGCTGGAGCTGATATTATCATGCTTGATAATTTTAGGCCAGAAGACGTGGGTATGGTTGTAGATGAGCTTAAACGTAGGGGTTTACGTGATAAGGTTTTGATCGAGGTTAGTGGTGGGATAACCCCCGATAACATCATCGAGTATGCTCGCTACGACGTAGACATTATTAGCTTGGGCTGGATCACGCACTCGGCCCCCGCGCTTGACGTGAGTCTTGAGATCAAGAGAGTTATTGGTAGGAAATAGTTATAGTCTAGCATATGCTTAACTGTCTAGTAGTGACGAAGGCGTCACGGGACTGAATAATTAGATGATGAACGGGCTATAACCGAGTACTTAGTTTTTCCTTGTAAAAACCATAGTAATAAGCATTATTGACAATAACGAGTCTATAGGGAAAGCTTTGCATAACCAATATTAGTAATATAGTTGTATAGTTGAGGTTTTTGATACTTTAAATATATAACATGTTCATGTGCTGTTTAGATCAACCTAGTCCCATATATGGGTATAGGTTATAAAGAATCAGTTTTTAAAGAGTAATTAGTACAGCCTTAATTCAATATTATGCTTCTCAGCTAGTTCCTCGTATTTAGGTTTTATACGTGCTTTAAACGTTGCTAAAACAGCAACTACTTTTTTACCAACTCTACTACTTAGGAATTCCCTAACCCTATCTAGTTTATAGAAGTCTCTAGTTGAAGGTCTACTCTTAACCTCTACTAAATAGATCTTTTCACTAGTCTCGATAAATAGATCTACTTCATATTTACGATTAATCAAGTATTTATGTTTGATCGCTATTACTTTCTCGCCACGATCTCTAGCTTCTTTAATAAGATCATCTTCTACATTACGTGTTATAAAAGCTTCAGTCAACAAACCAAGTGTTTCACCTATAGAACCAAGTGCTTTCTCATGCTTAACCAATATTTGCTCGTGTTTAAGCAGTATTTCCTCATGCCGATCCAGTCTCTCTAGAATCTCGTTAAACTTACGATCATGTCCTTCAATCCTCTTCATGATCTCTTCAAATTTACGATCATGTCCACCTAGTTTCTCCCAAATTCTTCTAATTTCACCCCAGATCTTCTCAATATTCTTCCAAATATTCTCAATATTCTCATTGATCTTTTTCATGATCTCCTCATTACGATCCATTCTCTCAAGCAATTCTAAAATACCCAGTCTCGCAGCTAAAGCATATCTAAATTCTTTATCCTCCTCAACTAATCTAAAGATCTTTTCCTTTAATTCCCTCAATTCACTATTATCCATTCCAAGACACCATAGCCCGAGATACTATTATAGGTAAATACTGCTATTTAAGTAAGCGTTTATACGGTTTAAAGTAACTTACAATTACTTAGTGTTTTTAAAGCATATTTATAAATGGTTTTTAATGGTTTTTCTAGCTCTTGATACGTCTATTACGTCTTTTTCATTAGATCGCTAATCCTCCGGATCATATTAAGGTAAGTTAATACTGATTAACTGATTCCTAAATGCGTATTTATATGTTAATTTCTTGATTCTAAGTTACTGCATTAAATAAGTACTAATTAACACCAATAAGTTATCTCTACATTTAATGCGAAGTAATTAGGAAAACAATATATGTTATTTTACCCCTTAAAGCATGATTGCTAATTTGGTGGTGTTCTTTGAGAATAGGGATTATTGGTTGTGGAGCTATTGGTTCTGTATTGTTTAAAGCTTTCGAGGATAAAGTCGTTGATGACGAGCTTGTAGCCTTATATGATATTTACCCGGATAAGTGTCGTGAGCTTGTAGAAAAATCAAGTAATGTAAAACCAGTTATTTGTAGTGAGTTTGAATGTCTTATTAGATCTAAACCTGACCTTGTCGTTGAAGCTGCTAGTCAAGAGGCTGTTAGAGAATATGTTCCAAAACTAGTTAGTAATGGTATTAGTGTTGTAGTGTTAAGTGTAGGTGCCTTGATCGATGAAGAGTTGAGGAAAACGATCACTGAGAAATGTAGAGAGACTGGGGCTCGTGTCTATGTGCCTTCAGGGGCTATCGCTGGTGTTGATGCTATTACGGCTTTGTCGCTTGAGGGTATTGATCGTGTTATACTTATTACGCGTAAAAACCCTAGGTCTATCAGCCGTGAATCGCTTGAAAAACTAGGTTTCAACCAAGAAATAGATCGTGAGACAATAATTTTTGAAGGGTCAGCTGAAGAGGCTGTCCGCAGACTACCATTTAATATAAATGTGGCTGCGACGTTAAAGTTAGCATCTAACGCGGAGGTTCTTGTCAGGTTTATAGCTGATCCTAGTGTTGATAAGAATATCCATGAAATCATATTAGAGTCTAAAACCACGAAAATACATATGGTTATAGAGAATACCCCTCATCCACAAAATCCGAAGACAAGCTACTTGGCAGCACTTTCAGCTGTTAAATTATTGAAGAAAATTACTAGCGAAGCATTAATTGTGGGTACTTAAAAGATTTTATCAAATATGTAATACATAGTTATAGATAAATGCTAAACTTAAATATATTAACGCAATTGAACTAATCTATGGGAATGATATTGAGGAGAGTACATGACTGGCTTAGACAAGCAAAACGTAACTTATTGTCAGCTAGAGTTAATTTTAACGCTGAACTCTATGAAGAGACTTGTTACGAGTCTCACCAAGCAGCTGAGAAGGCCATTAAAGCTTTACTTCAACAATTTGGAGTAGAGAGGAGAGGATATTCATTACTATATCTAGTAAGGGAAATACAATCTCGTAATATAGAGATCCCAAAAGATATAATGAACTGTGTTACCTACTTGGATAAACACTATATTCCATCAAGGTATCCCGACGTATTTAGTGAAGGTGCTCCTATGGATTATTATTCTCGAGATGATGGCTTGAGGTGTATTGATTGTGCAGAAGAGATCCTTAAATGGGTTGATAAGCTCATTAAAGGAGCTATGTGAGAGATATAAGGTCTTAGGGTTAAAACTACTTATCCTATATGGCTCGTACGCTAGAGGAGATTATACTAATGAGAGTGATATAGACATATTAGTAGTAGCTGATAAACTCCCAACCGATCCTAGGCAAGCTTATGAAAAATTAATAGTAATTGATAGGCCGGAGATTTCTCCGATCGGATTTAATACTATGGTTTTCCTTGAAAAACTTTCTAGAGGCGATCCATTTATTTTAGAAGCTATAGAGGACGGAATAATTATTTGTGGTGAAAAAGATTTCATAGAGGAAGTTAAGAATATTTTTGATAATGTAAGGAGAAAATATATTCGTAGAGGCCGGGCCTGGATTTTGATCGAGCATTAACTTTGTTTCGATACCTCACTCCACCATTTTTTCGAAATATCAAGTGTTTCTACAGGTGTTTTACATCCTCGTAGTAAACATATGATCTCAGCAAAAATACTAACCGCGATCTCCTCCGGCGTATCACTCTTTATATCTAAACCGGCAGGCATATGTAATTTATCAATATGATTCTTTAGATCAACACCTTCTTTCATAAGTCTATCGAGCATCCACGTACATCTTCTTCTACTACATAGTGCCCATATGTGGCCGGGGAATTTCTTCTCAATTAATTTCTTAAGTATCTGGTAATCTGTCTCAACTTCGCCATAAGCTATGATCGCTATATCTGTTTCTCGAAACTCTATTTTCTCAATATAATCGATTATATCCCCAGCAAGTACTTTTTCAGCGTATGGGTATCTCTCGCTATTAGCTAGGTCGGGACTAGTATCAAGTACTATGACTCGATAACCTAGGAGATTGGCTAGATCAGCTAATGGTTTACCGACATTACCTGCTCCAAACAATATTATACGGGGAACGGGTTTAAACACGTTAATAAACACCTCCACTACACCGCCACATAAGTGGCTAGTCTTGATCGCATCCGGGGGTATATTCTCTGGTCTCAACGCATATTTTACTCTATGAGGCCTCCCCTCCGCTAAAGCTTTACGTGCTTCCTCCAATACTAGTTTTTCGAAACTACCGCCACCTATAGTTCCTATTTTCAACCCACTAGAAGAATATAGTATAGTAGCTCCTACGTCACGAGGCCCACTACCTTCTTTACCTATTATCGTTATTAACGCCACACTATATCCTTTCTCAAGTTCCTCCATAGCTTTTCTAAACAACTCTATTAACGACAACCTGTTTACTCCTCGCGGAAAACTCTTAATCCTAGATTAGATAATATTCTTTCTAAAACCTTAAACTCTAGTTCTCCAAGTTCTTTATCCAGTTTAATGATTACTGAAAAACCACCTTGACCCATAACTGGTGTTCCTTCAAAGAAGTATCTAGGACTATATCCCTTGCCTAATAGTACCTGATTTACATGATCCAATACATTTCTTAGATCCCAGTAGCTCATAGCTTCTTGTATTACTATGATTTTCTTCGATAACCTAGCGATCACTTCAACAACCCTCGTCTCTGTTAGCGATTAATATTTAGATACCATGTTATCTATAGTCTTAATAAGGTTTAACCGATATAACTGTTTACCCATTAGGGAGTTGATAATTATGAGTAGTCGTTTCGACCTTATAGTGACACATGAGCCGGGCCCCTATAATTATCGTTACGTATTAAGTATTCTACGCGACGTTATCGGTGATTTTCAAGTAGTTGATGCTAGTTACTCCGTAGTTTTACTTAGAACAGGTGATCCATATGGTGTTATAGAGAAGTTTCGGGAGAAAAACGTTAAACCCGGCGTGATCTACCGTGTTATACCAGTTGATAAAGTTGTTGACCCCTATGTAGAGGTTGTTGCAGAAGAGGCTAGTAAATTAGCTGATGAAAGGATCCCGGTTGATAAGACATATAGGGTTTCTCTAAGAGGACGGTTATATTGGCTTGAGACAAGATTACCAGCGCATACTATGGATGCTATAAGAGTTATCGCTGAGAAGATTAAGCGTAAAGTTTCACTAGAAAACCCGGATTACGTAGTATATATCCGTAGTATTAAGTTCTATCATAGGAGGAGGTTTGCATCACTTACTGTTACCGAGACTCGTAATATTTTATCGTTTAAATCGAGTAGAGTCTAGATCGGTTCTTCTAATTCCCTACTACTTATTCTCTTAGTTAATTTCTTGACATGTTTACCTCCCGTTGATAAACTCTTACGTAGCTCTCTAGCTAAATGCAAGAGTATTCTATCATGGTTACGTAATATTATTATTTCACTAAATAATGCGTGGAGAGCATCTCTTAGATCCTCTTCATCTTCAAGTGGTATTTTGATCTCTCTCCTAAAATCTACGTAGTAGGGTTTACCTTCTTCAATAATTATAGCGTCTTCAATCTCATACTTTTTCCTCCTACTATCAACTACTGTATAATTCGCTAATGCAACCGTGTCTATGCCAAAACCTAATATGGTTTTTAATATGTCTAAGTAGAAATCCATTGTTTCACGTATAAGTTTTTCTCTCTTCTCGTTTAGCATCTTAGCTTTTTTCATCCACTCATTAAAGTATTTGTTGAGGTCTATTTCTTTACGTGTCATGCTTTATTTTCTCCTCCAATACCATGTTATGTTTTGGATCACTTTTTAACATAAGTGCTTTTATCCTTTATATTATTTTATTTTTCTGTGCTTAATTAGTTCTTCTATTCGTTATCATTTACAGTAATCAAAGCATTATAAATGAACACTGTATTAACGTATAGTAGGATGTTTAAGTAATGCTTAATCGCTCTAGACAAGAATTGATTTATATACTCATATACGTTATTACATTATACCCGGGGTATATAGGGGTTGATTAGGGAAATACTACCCGAGCAAATAATTGATCTGCTGGAAGACTATACGGAGCATATACGTGATATCATAAATAAGTTTAGGACAGCGATCAAGCTCATGAATGAAATGCGTACTGGAGAAGCACGTGCCAAATTTGCCGAGACACTTGAGGTTCAGAAAGAAGCTGATGAGATTAGGAAGAAGATCATAGCATTACTTGAGGAAATGAGGCTTGACCCTGGATTTAAACAAGATCTCTTCCACCTAGTTAAAAGGCTTGATAGGATCACGGATTGGATTAAGGAAGCTGCACGTGAATTAACTATTATACCTTATCTTGAGGTTCCAGAGGATATACGTACTGGTATTGAGAAGCTCATTGATCAGATCGTAGAGGCTGCGGAGGACGTAGCGGATGCTGTTGAGAAAACCATTGAGGGCAAATATAGTGAGGCTAGGGAAATTATTGAGAAAATTGAGGAA
This sequence comes from uncultured Desulfurococcaceae archaeon, assembly GCA_964625205.1. Classification (GTDB taxonomy): domain Archaea; phylum Thermoproteota; class Thermoprotei_A; order Sulfolobales; family Desulfurococcaceae; genus CAZVAW01. The sequence goes on along the minus strand of CAZVAW010000025.1, from coordinate 13,050 downwards.
ATCGAGGAGAGAGCTGATGAGATCGATGTTGAAAATAGAGGTAAGCTTCTCATGTTACATGAACAGTTCAAACCATATACACTGGCTATTCTCGTACACGATCTAAACCATGATTTAGAGGAAGCGGCTGATGCTTGTCGTGAAGCAGGTGATTATTTAAGGGCATTGATCGTTGGATGGGCTAGAAAATAACTCTCTTCTCTCCTAAGATAGGATATAAACGATTAACGCCGTTATACTAGCTACTACTGGGAATCCGAGAAACCACATTGATATGATCTTAAACAGTGTTTTAAAGTTAACGCTTTTCACGCCTCTCGCCAACCCTACCCCGGTTATCGCTCCTACTATCGCTACAGTAGTTGAGACTGGTAGCCCTAGGCGAGTAACTATCAACGTGGCTATTGATGCACTGAATTGCGCTATAAATGCTGTCTCGATTGTAAGCGTTGTTATTTTCTCACCAATGGTTTCCACTACACTATAACCCCATATTAGAATACCAAGAGCTATCCCCGACGCAGATAATAGTAATGCATTAAATGGTATTGTTACTTGGCCTGGCGGCACCGCCCCTTGCGTATACACGTATAGTATTCCAGCTAATGGGCCGGCTGAGTTGGCTACGTCGTTTGCTCCATGACTAAAAGCCATTGCTGCACATGATGCTACTAATAATATTTTAAATATATGGTCACGGGCTTGTTTTATATCGCGTGGTATCTTATACTTAGTATATACTATGAATACTCCGGATATCACTAGTGCTGGTACTATGGATGTTGTTAACGCATATGCTAGGTCTGAGACTTTCAACGTCTTAACATTTAAAAGGAATATTGTTGTGAAAATAGTTAATCCTAAGAAAATAGTTGCTACGATAATTAACCTATTGAGGGTTATACTTCTCATAATATACATATAGGTTTTGTATAGGATGAAAGTTATAGCTATGCTCATAAATGGGAGGTAGATCCAAGAAGCTATTATCTCGAATAACTTAGCCCAATTAACGCCCTCCATACCAAGTACTACTATGCCGAAACCAGTTACTCCACCAACAATAGCTTGACTAATACTCATTGGTACTTTGAGTAACGTAGCTATAACTACCCAGAGCGCTGTAGCAAATAATGCTGCCGTCATACCAACAACTATAATATATGGTGAGGATATAGTGCTTGTATCAACGATCCCCTTTAGCAGAGTCATTGACACGAATTTACCAAATATGATAGCACCTAAGAAATCAAATGTAGCCGCCAACCATAATGCCTTGCGTACGCTTAACGCTTTAGCTCCAACAGCCGATCCTATAGCGTTGGCTGCGTTATTAGCTCCATTAATCCAAGCTACGGCAAACGCTAATGCGCCACCAATTACTACCCAATACCACTCGATACTGGCCACTCTACTAGACCCTCCTTGATCCTCCTCGTCGAGTATATACTAGTATATATGGTATATACGTTGCTTACACGTACTGATAAACACAAAGTGTTAATAACATATTGTTTAACATGATCAACTTATAAACATTTCCACGGATCAGATATAGAAGAGGGGAATAGATTAGTTATGGAGAGGGAAAGTTTTAGGTATGTGAAACTACGACTGTTCTTAACGTGTCTCCCGTGTCTTCACATCTATCACTAGCCATTTCTAGATCATCTAATGCCTCTTTTAACAACATACAATAACCTGTGAATTTCTCTCCACATTCTATTAGTATTTTCTTTAAAGCTTCATCACGTATATCGTCTATTTTCTCCTCGATCTCCTCGATCATGTGAGTATATGTGATTGTTTTCTCAATCGACTCCGACAACGCTTTTATAGCCTCGATTAATAGCTTGATAGCTTTTATCAAGTTCTCAGCGATTATTAGTAGATACGATGTTATTTCATCGCTAAACCTATACCCTGACTCAATCAGTATCGCGAGTTTACGGCCAGTAGCCTTGATATAATCCGCGATATCGTCGCCGATTAATACTAACCTAGATAAATCCTCACGATCAAGTGGATGGAAAACACCTTTACTCAGATCATCTATTATCTTTCTCTTAACGTTATCAGCTTCATCTTCTAATTTCCTAACCTCGCGATACTCCTCAATAGCTTTCTCAAACTCACTATCACGTATGTATTGTAGCATTTCATATAAATGCTTGGCCGAATCCAAAACTTTACCCATATGCTCAATACTATAAGCAAGTACTTCTCTCTGTCTTTTACCCGAAAACCATGGTGCTGAAACCATGTTTTTACCACCCTAGAAACAATACTTATACATAATTTGTTTGTTAATCGGATAATAATATAATTAACGCACAAAATTATTTAAAAGTAGGTCAACCACTACTATTCATAAACGTCTATAATTTACCTATAGCATAATATATTACTAGACTAGAGAAGTGATGAATACCCCGGGAGAGACCTCTCGGGATGGGATGACTGATCCGCTGAGCTCTGACCCTTTTTTATCGTCCTTAGATAGATGTTTTAAACGAGTAGTAATCCTTTTAATACTTTATGTGTTTTTCAATTCCATTCGCTTCTATGCATTACTTATTTATTTTATTTTCATCAAATATTTTAATTGGATATGAGTATATTTAGGTGATTATGTTTTGTCTTCTATATCAATGAATAGGCGGAGATACGTGTTCTATGGTTTGGCTGGTTCTCTTATACAATTGCTAGCGATTATACCTATGGTGTTAAACAATATAGTTCTTGCCACTATCCTCTTCTTCGTAGGTTTACTGCTTATTGTTACTGCCTTTAGGAATTATCTTCCCGACTATTACGTAGAACCTAAACTCGTTATACCGTTTTATACTATTTTATTTCTGACATTACCTTTACTTATACTAAGTCTTATCCTCTTAACTATAAGGGATCATTTCTTTATCTTATCATTCGCTTTCTTTTACTCAATCTTATTCCTTATAATAGTTTGTTACTCATTAATGATCTCTTATCTTAGATTAATTGTTAAGTTATTCTACGAGAACATAATTCCTAGGAAAACCAGAGAATTGTATAGGAAAATATATGTTGTAATCTATATATCATTTTTCGTCTCAGCCACTGTTTTATCATATTTAACAATTAATAGTATTGGAAGAAATATTTTACACCCAATTTTCTCCATGGGTCTACCGGCTTTGCTTTATGTTTCGATAAAATTCTTTGAGACTATGCTTTGGTATAAGTTATGGATTAGAGATAAGAGAATATTTTATCCTAGCCTAAGGATCATTTGGAGAACATTATTGATAATATTACTTGTGCTTGGTTCTTTGGGTATGGTTTCCGAGTATAGTTCTCTAGTTGGTTTTTCAAAGGGGGCTGAATTATATGGTTTAATAGAGTACAATATGAGATGGTACATTGATCTGGATAAACCAGCTAATGTTATCGGTAATATTACTAGAGTTAAACTCTATAGCATGGGAGGTAGGGATATACTAGTTAACTATGTAGAGCACCACGTCTCATATACTATTGCATCATATGATTTCAGAGGGTGTAAGTACTTCGTTGTCAATAAACCATATTATCATATATCATTAGGGCCTATACCTTGCAGATACATGGTATATGGTATGATAACTCATATATGGGTATGGAGTACTGATGAAATCTATTATGACATGAGCGTTATCGGGTATTCCTCATGTGGAAACTACGCTATGCAGATAAACTCATATAGTTGCTCTAGCACCTGCTCAGCTATAAATATAGCTCATTTCGATATACCCTCATACCTAAGTATTTATATTTCAAGAATTGTTCCAATAAATGAACAACGTTATGTGAAGAATTTAAGCGAGAAATATGGATTCCAATTATTAGTTAAAACTAGTGAAAAGATCGTTTATAAAGAACAAATTTTCCTCAATATTAATGAGTCACGCATGATCAGTATATATTGTAGATATGGAGACTGTAGTATATTATTAACTAATTTTACAGATGATCTAGTCTATGGTCAATTATACATATACATAGTCGGTTTTATGGAAGGAAGTAAGCATATTTATTCATATTACATATATCCCAAGATCCACTACTTCCAAGTAAATCCCTATTATAACCCATCAATATATTTCGTTGCAAGCGCATTAATTGGTGAGTATTTAGATTTACCTTATCCTTCCCTACTTGTGATCGCGTCTATAACGTTATATATTATGGAGAAAATAGCGTTAAGCATATATGAGAGAATGAGAAGACGGCCGCAAGGCTCCCCGGTTCATCCCAGTGACGCGGAGACTCCGCGGCGTTACCAGGGCAGGCCTTGCACATAGTATTGTTTAGCTTATTATTGGTTTATAAGAGTTGCTTAATCCCCTATTGTTTGGTTAAAGAAACCCCTATATCTGTCTCACTTATTTATCTATACTTTGGTGGTTTTGACTTGATAATATTATGTAGAAACGAGTGTCCTTATCCTCCATCACCATTAGTTCGAAAATATATTGTGGAGTACTCGGACCACGTTAATCGTTACGAAATACCAGGTTTAGAGGATAAGCTTGTCGAGCTACTCGCCAAGTATGTTGGTGTTGACAAAGAATATGTTCACATGATCTCCGGCTCTGAGGCTTTCTTCGTATCTCTTCCATGGGCTATGGTTAAGCATGGTTATCGCTTCATATACTCTTCTCCGACATTCGCGCCTGCTGTTGATGATCTAAGGGTTTGGGGTATTCGAGTTGTTGATGTTCCTCTTACAAGTGATTTCCGTGTTGACGTAGACAGCGTCTTAAAACATAGTGGCCATGATTCGATATTATATATTGTTAGGCCAAACAACCCTACTGGTAATGATCCGATAACTTGTGAGGAGATCGAGGATTTAGTGGATAGTTTTAAAGTAGTTATAATTGACGAAGCCTATTACGAGTTTAGTGGTTTAACGTGTGTAGATCTTGTTAAGAGCTACGATAATATAGTTGTTCTACGTACGTTTTCGAAAGCATTTTGTCTCGCAGGTGCTAGATTGGCTTATGTGATCACTAGCCCCGAGACTTATAAGGAGTTTTTTGGTATTCGCCGTAAATACGATATACCGGTTCTCTCACTACTAGCTGGTCTCGGCGCTATAGAGGATCTAGGTTATATGAGGAAAGTTGTGGAGGATATAATTAGGGTTAAGAAATGGGTTGTAGAAGAGCTTAGGAAACGCGAGAATACCGTGGTTATTGATACATTGACTAATTTCATACTGGTTGGTAAGAAGGGTTATGACTCGCATAGTTTATTCATTGCTTTAAAGGAGAGGGGTGTGTTGGTTAAGGAGCTTGATGGTAGACTTAGAGATTATGTGAGGGTATCTATTGGTAAATTTGATGAAATGAAGTTTTTCTTGAAAGCTTTAGATGAGATCTAGATACTTATTTCTTCTTTCACGTACTCTCTTCATATATAGTCTATACAGCTTGTCCACTATACGTTGATTAACGTATTTACCGTGTGGGCGTAGTCCTCCGGTGAAACGTGGCGGTATATGTAATAGTTCGTGTATAATTGTCTTGATCTTTTCTCTACGGCTGAGATTATCGAATTTCTCGCTAATAACTTCGATGACATAGATCGGGTCTAGCGCTAATACGAAACGCCATATACTTGGAAGAGCATGTATACGTGCAACTGCCGAGGTTCTAGAGCCATAGCTTCGTATAAAACGTAGACGTGTCATATCAATATAGCCTAAGTAATCATGGAGAGTATACACTATGTCACGCGCAAGCGCTTCAACATCGTCAGCGTAGACATATTCTATCAAAACCTATACACCAATTAAAGTATTTCTAAGAAAAATATTAGGGTTATAAAGCCTCTTATACAATTGAATATTCAATTTAATCCCGGTATTAATTCTAATGTATAAAAGGTCATGTAGTAAGTGGTGGTAAGGATTTATAGTTTATAATTCAATGTTTAACAATGTATGGATCACACCTTATATAGCATGGGGTTATTAAGGGGTATATCATGTCTCTTTTTATCTAGGTACTAGTATAGTGGTTGGGTGGTATAGGGTTTTGGAGCAGATAAGGCTGGCTGGCGAGAAAATATATGTACCGGACACAAGTGCGTTAGTAGAGGGTATTGTATCAAAGCTAGTGGTAGATGGTAGAATATCTGGTAGGGTAGTTATCCATAGGCTTAGCTTAGCCGAGCTAGAGTATCAAGCTATGAAGGATCGCGTAACTGGTTATGCTGGGCTTGAGGAGATTAAGCGTTTAAGAAAACTTAGTGAGGAAGGCCGTATTATTTTAGAATTTGGTGGCGAGATCCCACGTCATATAAGTATGCGTGATCTTGAGAATAACTCTATAGATACTAACATGGTTATACGTGAATACGCGTATAGCGTTGGAGCTACACTAGTAACCGGTGATCGTGTACAAGCATTTATTGCCGAGTCTATGGGTATCCCAGTACTATATGTTGAACCCATTAAATCGACAATATTCATACTAGATAAGTATTTCGACGAGACCACAATGAGTATTCATCTTAAAGAGGATACTATACCGATCGCTAAGAAGGGGAGGCCGGGTGACTGGATATATGTTAAGATCGGTGATAAACCGCTGAGTAGGAGTGAGATCGAGAGGATCGCTAACGAGATACTTGAAGAAGCTAGGAGAAGAAAGGATGGTTTTATCGAGATCGATCGTTTCGGTTCAACGATTATACAACTTGGCCCATACCGCATAGTTATTACAAGGCCGCCGTTAAGCGATGGTTGGGAGATCACGGCTGTACGGCCACTTAAGAAGTTGAGTCTAGAAGACTATAACTTACCACCTAAGCTTATACAAAGACTTAACGAGAGAGCCGAGGGTATATTGATCGCCGGCGCACCGGGTATGGGTAAGACCACGTTTGCCCAAGCATTAGCTGAGTATTATATGAGAATGGGTAAGGTTGTTAAAACGATTGAGTCCCCGCGTGATATGAATCTACCGCCGGATATTACGCAGTATAGTAAAAACTATGCTGATCTAGGGGAGCTACATGATATACTATTGCTTTCTAGGCCAGACTATACAGTATTTGATGAGATGAGGAGTGATGAAGACTTTAAACTATACGCTGATCTGAGATTAGCTGGTATAGGTATGATCGGTGTAGTACATGCTACCTCCCCAATAGATGCTATTCAGAGATTCATAGGTCGTGTAGAACTTGGTATGATCCCATCGTTAATAGATACTGTGATCTTTATACGAAATGGTTATGTTGACAAGGTTTATGAGGTTAAAATGACTGTTAAACTACCAACTGGTTTGAAAGAAGCTGAGCTTTCAAGACCTGTTATCGAGGTTAGAGACTTCTTAACCGGCGAACTTGAATATGAGATCTACACATTTGGTGAACAGACAGTTGTTGTTCCCGTTAAGAAGCATGGTATGGTTTATGGCGAGGTTGGTGAGGAGTATGAGAGGGTTATGAGGCAGATCCAGAAGATCATGCCAGAAGCTGATATTGTTATTGAGAAGAATATGGTTGTTGTGGTTATTCCACGTAATATGATTAAGAGTTATAATAAGAAGGTTAAAAGATTACGTAGACTTGAAAACAAGTATAATATACCGATAAAGGTTAGGATAGCTTAGTCAACTCTATTGTGAGAGTCTCTACTAAAGCTGCTATAAACAATACTATTACTCCCACTATGAGTATTTTGATGAAATCTTTAAACCCTAAATATCTAATCCTAGTTGATAATGATACGAAGATCGCGTACCCGGTTAATTCTAGTATTCCATGAGGCATTATATAGACTATTGGTGGAAACGTCTTATTCTCAGATAAGTTAACTGCTGTTAATACCCCTATGACGAACGCCGCATTAGACATCCCAACTCCTAAGTACATTGGGCCTAGGTATGGCGTCATAAATGCTATTGACATTCCACAATTATTAACAAATATATATGATAGGATTGTGTAGAAATCCTTATTTGTAAGAGCTTCTGTAACGCTTTCAAACGATTTTACAGAACCAATATATGCAGGTGCACCTATGAATCCTATCAGCGTTACAGAGATCATAGCTAAGTATATGAAACCAAGTACTTTAAGGACTTGGAGAGCAAATGATCCCCTACTATATTTTAACGCCATGCCAGCGACTAAGCCACTATATCCTATTATAGCCGCTGGATATAATGGGATACCATGTAATCCTAGTAAACCATATAACCCAGCTCCTAATAATGAGAATCCAACCGCTAGTATAGGTGTCTCTGGCAGTAGCTCTGGCATATATTCTTTAGTTGGCTCAGGGGGTTCTGGGTGTTTAGAGTGTATAGTGTCTATGTGTTTGTTATAGGTTTTAACTATGCGGTAGCACCAGAAACTCATGTAGAGTCCTAATGTAAGCATGGTCGCCGCTATATCTATTAATAGTTGCGAAGCATCTATTCTACTCGTAAACGTTTTTCCTAAGAAACTATGTTCTTCACCATAGCAATGATCTCTTAATGTCTTCTCGACCACATATAGCACTGCGAAGAAAGCAAGACCACCAGTAACTAAAGTTAATACTAGTGCTGTTATTGGTGATGGGAGGTTTTTACGGTGGAACCCGCCACGGTATATTAGTTTGATCGATTCTATATCTTGTTTTTTCTTCATCCAATAATAGCTTGTGATCCCACTATCTATTAAGTGATTCATCACTAGTTTATCGAGTCTATAGGCAAGATACGATACTAGTAGCACATAACCGGGTACGAATACAACTAACCTACTATACCATTGTAGGAGGTAATCTGTGATAGCTTCTATTTCTTGTGTGAAATAAACATAGTAAATTAATGGCGCAAAACCCATGATCCCCAAAACAAGAAATAGACCAGGTAATATGTATAAGTATGTATGTTCGTGTTTAAACCTAAAACCCATAACTAGTTTTTCTAAACCAGTAAATAAGGGCTCAGCGGCGGTATTAACTTCTTTCTGCTCATTAGACAACGCATGCCACCTAATACTATATAGTTAATAACTATTTTATACCCCTCACTACTAATTAACAATAATCTTAGTTTGTCTAATAAGAAAATCTATGATGGTGATCAGTTCTTGGTTAAAGCCCTCATATTACATGGTGGCGCTGGTAAATGGGGTCTTTCATCACCAGAACGTAGGGAGAAGGCTAAGAAAGTAGTTGAGGAATGTACACGTAGAGGATGGGTTGTTCTCGAGGAGAGAAATGATGCTGTTGAAGCTGTCGTTGAATCGATTAAGTGTATGGAGGATTCCGGAGTACTGAATGCTGGCTGGGGTAGTGTATTAGACCTGCTTGGCGGTAGGGGTTTAGATGCTGGGATCATGTCTTCTAATGGCTTATTGGGAGCTGTTGGTGATGTTAAGGCTACGCGTAACGTTATAGAGCTTGCACGTATAGTTGCTGTTGAAACCCCACATATACTAGTTGTGGGTGAAGGAGCGGATGAATTAGCACGTGTTAAGGGTTTACCACCACTACCTCCACCACCCGAGAGGATCGTAAGGCTTTACCGTGAGTATCTCCGGAAACTAGTGGGTAGGGAATCTTCTCCTTTCTCGTATGTTGAGGCTATGAGGAAATTCCTAGAATTCAATCCCGGTTATCTTGAGTTGTTAAAGAAGATAATAGCGGTATATGATACTGTGGGTGCTTGCGCGGTAGATGATAATGGAGTATTAGTAGCTGGTGTAAGTACTGGTGGTTTATTATTAAAGTTTCCGGGTCGTGTAGGTGACTCAGCAATACCGGGTGCTGGTTTCTACGCTACAGATAATATAGCGTGTAGTGCTACAGGTATTGGTGAGAAGATTATTGAGACTATGCCTTGTAAACAACTAGACATAGAATATGTTGAGACGAAAGACTTGAATAAAGCCTCTGATAAAGTATTAGAATACACTAATAAAACCGTTGGCAGAGACTCACTTGGTTTCATAGCCGTCGATCGTGAGGGTAATATCGCCTGGAGGTATAACACCGAAGCTATGCTTATAGGGTATGTCAAGAATGATAAAGTATATGTTGAGCTAAGGATCTAAGCCTTATTATTAAAACTATGAATATTCTTTTCTAATTAGTAAACCTAATTAATATTCTAATACACATACTATATTAGGTGTGAAAATGCGTTTTAAGCTAAACTATACATTATTACTCACACTATTTATAACGTTGTTTATAGTATCTTTAACACCACATACTATATACTCAGATGGTGGATTTATCGTTGTAAAACATGATAGTTTAGTTTTTGAAGATATACCATTCCAAACAGCATTCATAATATATCGTGATAACGTCGAATATCTCATAATATTTTCCAAGTACACCATCAACGAGTTTAATGATACTTATAAAGCAATATATTACTTACCACTGCCTACTAAACCTTACAAAGTAAATATAACCACAATAAACTCCCCAATACACATGTATGGGGTAACCATTGTTAATAAGAATAAACTAGTTCCAAGAATAGCGTTTAACATACCATTATATGTGACAGCTGGTGCTTCAAGACATAGGGGTTATGAGATCGAAGAAGAATTTTCAGGCGAGAACTATAAAATATTGTTAGTGAAAGCTAGTCAACCAGAACCAAATGATTTTTTGGAAATTTTGAGAAAGATCGGATATAAAGGTGATATTCCACATAGTTTAACCGATGTTATTAAGTACTATAGAGATAAGGGGTGGAGTTATTTCCTAATAGGCGTTATAAAAGCTTCTAGTCAAAATATTCTAATGCAACAATTTGTTTTCCAGACGAATGAGATCATATATCCAATCTACATTGATCGTTTACAAGGAGATAAATGGGGTAGAATAAATATAATCTTAATAACAGATCGGGTCGTTGATAAAATATTTGATCCTTTAAAAGACAGATATATTTCAACACATAAACTTTTTCAAGGCATAGATTATAAGCTAGTGATACGTAGTGATGATCCCAAGTCGATTATAGAAATTGCACATAGTTTTGATAACATAATAAATGATCATAGTCTTAGTTTCTTCGATGACATGATAGATGTTAAATACTATATCAACGGAGATAGCCACGAGTATGGGCCTAATGGGAGTTACGTAATAAAAATGACATTTAAGGGGTTGGTATATAAATTCTCATTAACAATGATCTATTCACTAATCAAAAACGATATCATAGCAACTTTACGTAATTCGAGAGATGTAAGCATGTATATCTATAGTGATCCTTTATTCTCTTTAGCGTATTTAACAGCTTCAATGATTAGCCCCGTTTTATTTATTGTGGTCTTTATACTTTATACATTGATCCTTGCACTACTATACGTAGACTGGGGGAGTAGAGAAGCTTACAAGGAAATACCCTATTGTTACTCGATCACAGTTAGTGTGATGATGATATTTATCATGTTAAATATAATACTTAAAGTCATTGTAGTCCCGATCGAATATTTTCCATCGCTAATGATAATTAATACTGCAATGCTTATACTATTTTTCATTTACTTATACATTAACTTATCAACAGTGTATAGTCTTAAAGTCAAATTCCTAAGTATAAGGGATATATATGCCCTATATAATGGCTTGATTGTATTTACAAGCTGGGGTTTTTCAGTTTTCCTAGTAAGTGTGCTTACCACGTATCTTACAGGCAGGTTATATAAGGGGATATTTTACCACGGCGAAAATAATTTAGGATCACGACAACGATACTTATTATTGTTTATCATAAGCATTATGTTGACTATCATAACTTATGGGACTATTGGTTATATAATGTTGTTTAGTTAAGTTTTAGTAGCCTAGGCTCATATTATAAGGGGGTTAATGATTAAACTCTTTACCTACAACTACATATTTCGTTATATAAATTAAATTACCAATGGTGTGATAAAATGGGTTTACCTCAGGTATTCATAAAGTACTTCTTTCTAGATAGGATCGCTGTTATTGAGAAGTTATGTCATGGGGAGAAGTTATCGGAGAACTTCTTGATCTCATTTACACGTACGACGCCAGTAGTTATAACTGATGGTCCTGCTGGTTTGAGTGGTAGTGTTAAAATGGTTGGTTTTGTGCCTAAGAAGGAGTATATTGTAGAGTTTGCCGAGAAAGCTTATAGGTATGCTTATGTTGAGCGTCCACGTGATATGAGGGAGACCACTTGTCTTCTCCTTAAAGAATTCTATAATATGGATTACATAGATGTTGAAGTGATCGGCGGGTTGGAGATGGGGTTTAAACATAGTTGGGAGAATATCAGGGCTACTGGTAAAGCAACGTTATTATTCTATACACCACCAGACACTAGTTTCGAAGTTAGATGCGAGGTAGAGATCCACGAGGATGACAACGATCCTTATAAGAAATATTTGAACGCTATACACGATATATTCCACTATAGTGGTAGACAAAACAAGTACCCAGCCTATTTGTTCAAGATCAGGGAAATCTATGATAACTCTAACACGAAAGAAGGTTTTGGAGCCAAGATCTATCCATGAAAACCATAGATAGTGAGAGAGGGGCTTTTCATTGGGGGAAGCCTCTAAACATGGTAGATGGGTCGAGATAGGGAAAATTATGGGTGCTATACCTGTTAAAATGGGTGTTTTAAACCTATTACTAATAGTTACTGATAAAGCATTAATCCTAGCCTCTATCAAGACAAGCTTATTGAAGACATTGATAATGCCTCGTGGTGTGTCACGTTTAATGGAGGCTAGAGCTCTTGTTAAACTAGCTAAAATGAGCTCTGATGAACTCGCTAAGTATTTGGAGGAACATAAGAATGAGATAAGCTTCCTAGGGTTTATCACTAGAGATAAGATAGTATCTATAGAGTTTAAACGAGGGTTTCTAGGAATAGGTCTTGTTAAATTATCAATACATACGGTTGATGGTAAGAAGATCGACTTAAGCCTAATATATGGGAAAGGCACGGGTATTAGCAAGGATGAGGCAGTAAATAATGCATTAGAGAAAATCCAGTCCTTAGGCGTTAAGATTGA
>CAZVAW010000024.1:17891-22110 GCA_964625205.1 uncultured Desulfurococcaceae archaeon | reverse complement strand
CCCCTACCCTCCCCAACCAATTTAGTTACCCCCGGGGGTTTGTGTATATTGCTAAATACAGGAATCGATATTGTAATTAGTGTATGGATCAAGTACACTAATCTAGGAGTGTTAACACGTACATGGTATCTCCAGCAGTTAATACTTTTAAATCATATAGTTTCTTTAAACCCTCCTCAATACTAACACGTTTACTTGGGCTATAGAAGTATTCTCTATACCTATTAAGCTCAAGAACTAGTTTCTCAGTAGAATATGGGATAGTGGATACATATTTCCGGAGAGGCTCAAAAACACGGAGAACTTGTTTAGTCATAGGATAACCAACCATATAGTATATAGGAGGCTCAACGAGTACACGTGTACTGGTATCCATTAATAGGAATGCCGTGTACCCGACATAGTATCGGCCAGGCCCAGTCTTGAGTGGCGGTATAGAGTACTCCTCAATATACATGTCTGTAGTATACTCTACGTCACCCGATTCAACCTCGATAAAAGGATCCATGTAGGGTTTAGGAGATGGATGTTGTAACATAAAAGCGAGAGAACCTATAATACCATGGTCTTTAATAACCTCATGTGTAACCGGGTTTATAGCCATACACATTTTATCAATACACTTAATATCTATGGGGTAGTAGATCGTGAGCATACTAGTTAGTTTCTCAGCCGCTTTCTTAAATATAAACCCTTTAGTCTTAACCCTAGTACTAATATACGCTAGGAGGGCCGCGAGCATAGCATCATGATCCGGTACTATGTAGCCTTTTTTAGCATTAGACTCTAGCACTGGCGGCAAATAATATTTCTTCACACACCTACACCATATCAACGAATCACAATATACATTTATTTATGAATAATAAAGTCCATTAAATAACTTGGTGAAGGGTTTTTGAAGCTATTTGGTACAGCAGGTATTAGGAAGAAGTATCCAGACGAGCTTGATCCCATACTAGCCTATAAGATAGGATTAGCTGTAGCGTTATCCGGGTTTGAGGATAAAGCATACCTAGTATATGACACAAGGACTACAAACCATTTATTCACATATAGTCTCGTCTCCGGCTTGCTCGCTGGTGGTGTAGATTCCCATATTATAGGTTTAGCACCTACACCAGTAGCTGCATATGCTGCTAAGAAGAACAAAAGCCTCGGAATATCTGTAACTGCAAGCCATAATCCACCAGAATATAATGGGTTTAAACTATACGATAACGAGGGCTACGAGTTTATTAGGGAGTATGAACGAGTTATTGAGGAGAAGGTAGACGAGGATCTAAGGCCAGTTGATTGGAGCCGTGTAGGTCATGTGTATTTTAGAAGTGATCTTATAGACTCGTATATAGAGGATCTAGTGGATTCGATCGGAAATTTCAAACATAGATGGAACCCCTACATAGTAGTTGATCTAGCAAACGGCGCGGCCGGATATGTTACACCACGTGTTATTAGACTACTTGGTGGTAAACCATTAACGATAAACGCTTACCCGGATGGCTTCTTCCCAATACGGCCGCCAGAGCCTCGTAAAGATGCATTGGAGAAATACATGGAGTTATATGGGGCTGTCAAACCAGCCGTTATATTAGCGCATGATGGCGACGCTGATCGTTTAGCTGTTCTCGACCCCGTTAAAGGATTTATACGACAAGATAGGATCATTGCCTTCTACGCATACTTATTCCTTAGTGAGAGAAAAGGCCATGTAATAGTATCGGTTGATACTGGCCGCGTAGTTGATGAGATCGTTGAGAAAATGGGTGGTTCTATAGAGAGATATGTATTGGGTAAGACGCATGAGCGTGTAAAAGAATTAGGTGCTGAGAACATCGTATTGGCCGCTGAGCCATGGAAATTAATCGATCCTAAATGGGGCCCATGGGTTGATGGTGTATGGCAAGTAGCATTGATCACTAGAGAAATAGTTAAACATGGGAAACCATTTTCGAAAATATTAGATGATCTAGGTATACCGGATTATCCATGGGATAGGAGAAGCTACATAGTAGAACCATATAGTCTACGTGATAAGATATATGAGGAGCTTGTCGAGGATCTAAAGAGTCTTCTCGGTGAACCAGTTAACATATTATCTATTGATGGTTATAGGTACGAGTATAAGGACCAATCATGGATCCTAGTTAGAAAAAGCGGTACCGAGCCAAAGATCAGGTTGTATTCTGAGGCTTTATCCAAGGAGAGGCTCAAAGAAATGATCAATAAGGTTGAGGATCACGTTAAAGACTTAGTTAGAAAATATAATGGCCGGATTACCGAGATCACTATTGGATAACCATAGTGTATCGGCAAACAGTTTTCCACATAATTAGAATAGTCTTAACATGTTTTAGAGAATCCCTTATAAAGCAGAGTTAGAAATAACTCATAAATATGGTGTATATACGACTATACTTGGTGTTATCTTTGTCTACAGAACTCAAAAAAATAATTGAACGCGAACGAGTATCTTATCCTGATAAAGAAAAATTATTTATGGTTTTAGGCCTCTTACTTAGTGGCAGGATCTCATTGGGTAAGGCTGCGGAATTGCTTGGTTTAAGAATTGATGATTTTTGGCTTCTTTTACATGATCTAGGGGTAAAGTATAGTATATTTGATGAAGAAGAAGTTGAGGAAGAATTAAATGCCTACAAAAGAGTCTTTAAAAGTAGTACTTAATACTTCACAGCTCATAATATTATCTAAGCTTGGAATACTAAAGAAAGCTCTTGAACTATTTGATGAAGTAGAGATCCCAAGTGGGGTGCTTGAGGAGATTTCTAGGAAGAAAAACCAGGTCTACCGCGAAGTAATGAGGTATATTTCTGAAAGATTATTGTATGTCGAAGATGTTAAGAGGAGACTACCTCGACTAGGTCTTGGGGAGTCTTCGGCTATACTTTTAGCGTTGAATAAGAATAAAATTGTTGCTCTCGACGATAAAAATGCTAGGAGACTAGCTAGGGAACTTGGGCTAGAAGTTATTGGAACACTCTCTATCCTCAAGAAACTCTATGAGGAAGGAGCTCTAGCTGAGACGCCAAGCTCTATATATAGGCGTTTAATCGAACTTGGATTTTATATTGAGAAGAAACTATTCGATAAGATTTTTGAGGATAAAACCTCTTAGGTTCATTAGAATAGTCAATGTTATCAAGCTATTCTTACCTTTACATTGTATATAACTCCCTATCTAGGGGTATCTAATACCTTTTTTCCTAAGAATATCTCTTACCTTATCTTTATTAGCTAGTGTTGTTTCATCTAGTTCTTCAAGTATTATACGTGCTTGTTCTCTTAACGCTGGATCCAAGTCTTTTAATGCTTGTTCTATAAGTTCTTTTTTTCTAAAACGCTTACTTGGTTTAAAAATCGACATATCCTCTATTAACCTCTTACACTTTATCCATTATCCCCATTTCCTCTACCGCCTTATTTACTATTTCCCCCACCATGGCGTTAATGGTTTAGACTTTATATCCAATAACTCGGCTGGATCACTGATCTCTAGCGGGTTTTTATCTACTACGATCATGTCTGGGTAACAACCGGGTAGTAGGCAACCTAGTTTATCATCGCGTAAAGCGTATCCAGAGCCTCTCGTGTAAGCGTCTAGTGCTTCTATAACCGTCATTTTCTCGTCTTGGGTTAATATACCATGTTTAAGCCCTTGATCAAGGCCACGCATTATCGCCGCATATATAGTCTCCCATGGATTAACAGGCTCTACTGGCGCATCAGTAGAGAACCCTACCGTTGTAATATCGTATAGTGTTTTGAATCTATAGATGTATCTTACACGTTCTACTCCGAGCCGATCTATTATCCATTTATCCGTTATTATGAAATGTGGTTGAATAACTACTATTGGTTTAAGTTTCTTTATCAACTCCAACTGATCATCTCTAATAACCGATGCGTGTTCTATCCTATGTCTACATAACACTAGTTTATCTCCCAATCTTGAATAAACCTTTAATACGTGATCTAGGGCTGCATCGCCTATAGAGTGTATAGCTACTTGTAAACCATAGGAAGTTGCTTTTTCTACAACTTCATTTAACCACTTAGTATCATATAGTAATAAGCCCTTATTCCCGGGATCATCGCTATATGGTTGTGATAAATAGGCTGTCCGAGGCCCAAGTGCTCCATCTAATAATATTTTAACGCCATTAACGATTACACGTCCTCCACGGGCCCTAGACTCAAT
>CAZVAW010000024.1:4233-17791 GCA_964625205.1 uncultured Desulfurococcaceae archaeon | reverse complement strand
CCTAGACTCAATATATTTACTCCAGATGTTCTTAACATCAATAGGTTTCTCTACGTACATATACAGGTATGTTCTAATACGTAGTTTACCATTGTTATCTAGTTCTAATAACGTGTTATAAGTATCTTGATCACATCCCGCTATACCAACAGTTAATATCCCATTATCTAATAAGTAATCTTGAGCCCTCAATAATAGTTTTGCATGTACACCCCTATTTACTGATCTAAAGATTTTCTCGCGTATAATCCATAGACTTGATTCATAGATCCAGCCGTTCTCCCAATCAATATTATTACGTATATGTTTACGTACTAGTTCAAGGCCACGAGTATTAAGTACACCCATGTGGCCAGACCTATGTATTAAGAGAATAGGGTGTTGTGAATCAATATTATCTAGTTCTTTACGTGTTGGTGGCCTTTGATCAGGGAATACTAGGTGATCGAATCTACCAGCCACAATCCATTCTCCAATATTGGGTTTCGAGCCTCTAAGTCTATCCAGTAACTCTTCTCTACTCTTAACATCTAATAGGTTTATAGTTGATAACTCGAAACCTAATGAATCGAGATGTAGATGCGCATCTATGAATGCGGGGAGTACTGGTTTATCAACATATATTTGCTCAGCATCAAGTCTTGTACTGATCTCTTCAATATCTTGCCTAGCGCCATAACCTAGGACTTGATCCTTAGAAACTAGGATGGCCTCGGCTTTAACTAGTGGTTTATACGAGAGTATAACACCTTCTTCAGAGTATATGGCGTAGAAATCCATTATCTTCACAACCATGAGGGTTTTAGACATTATACTATTAATATGGTTACTACAATATAGTTTAAATGGTGTATTATTTTGCCTAAATACATGGTTATTCGTGGAGATAAAGTAGTTGGTGTATATGACGAGTTTGTAGATGCTCTTGAGACTGTGGCTGAGACTGGTGGTGGTGAGATATATAGGGTTGAGTTTATAGCAAGGCTTACTGAGGAAGAAGCGCATGCCCTTAAGGAGACATTGCTGACTTCAACTATTGAACCAGTAGAAGCGCCTGTTAAGAGAGAAGCTAAGCCGGCTATAGTATTGGATCGTGGTTATAGTAGAGATCATGCTTTAGAGCTTTCGAAACATTTCCCTAATACGAGGATCGTGTTATTATCTACGAATATTGAAGCTGAGGAGAAAATAGATAATATTAGGATTATTCCTGCTAAAAACGAACTTGATGTTAAAGATGTTTTAGACGAGCTTATAGCGCAAGGTTATAAAGTAGTGTTTTTCACTAATGATAAAAAACTCTATACTCACCTTGCAGTGAGTGGTAAGGTAAGTGTTTATTATAAGCCAGTTACGAATTATCAAAATGACCTCGAATTAATAGATTCCATAATAGGTGATATAAAGAGATCCTTAGAGGCTGGCAAGTAATGCCTCTAGTTATCATTGATTATGTGAGGGAAAACTATACTATATTACATAATGGTTTTCTTAGACGATATCTTGAACAAGAATTAAGGTATGTCGAGGGGCAAGTACTAGAGGTTTATGAGGGTTGGCTTGGACGTGAGAAAGTCCGTATGGTTAATGCACGTGTAACGGCATTATATGATCATAAGTGGATCCTATTACCACGTGATACTATGTTAAAATACGGTATAGCCCCAAGATCATGGATAGTATTCTCAGTAACACGTGTAGGTGATCCTCGGAGAGACATATACTACCCCATATATCCAGGCCGAATAGTACCCTATACGCCAGCTAAAGATATAGTGGTAGCTAGACTTGAAGACTTAATGTTAAAAGCAAGTGGGTTATCATCATACCTAGCAGCACTAATATATAGAATGGGAGAAACAATAAGAGAAATCAAAAAATTCCGAGAAGAATCAAAAAAATAATCCTATATTTCGATCTTTCACCATTAATCATTATCTTCAACCCTCCCTTTTAATCATCACTTTACTTTCAATATTTTAATTATTGATTCTAAGTCTAACCTTTGAAAGGTTTAAAGGAGTTTTTTATGATAGTTTTGTTATCACGGTTTCCAGTGGAAACAATGGTTTGGCACTGGGGGTTACACCCGTATTTACGAGGTTTATCCTGGCCTAGCCAGTTGTTTTGATCTATTTTCCATGGATGGAACTGGGGGTTTACAGGAGCATGTTTCTATTGGAGGTCATAGAGGTAGTTTTTATGTATTGTTTGATCTAGAAAAGTATTTATTTGATGTGTTATAACATATATTTTCTGCCTATGTGCGAATAGGGTTGATCGGGGTTATTTGTTTTGAGTGAGCATATTAAAACTAGACATTTCTCCACACAGGTCGTGGATTTAGATATTGGTAGGACTATGGTTATTATGAATGAAGAAGATGCTTATGAGCTGGGGCTTGGACCTAATCATAAGATTAGATTGATCAAGGGAGACCGTAGTCTAACGGCGATTGTTGCATTGACGAAGACAATGGTTCCACGCGGTAAGATACTGGTTTCACATGATATAGCGTTTAACTTGAAGTTATCAAAAGAGGACGAAGTTGGTATAAGGCCTTTACCAATAGTACCTGGTTTAATAGCGCTTCAGAAAAGATTACGTGGCGAGAGACTTTCTCAAGATGAAATGTTTACATTGATAAAGGATGTTGTTAATGGATCACTCGGTGAGGCCGAGATCGCTGCTTTTCTAGTAAGTCAGCTATATTACGAGTTGAGCGAGGATGAACTATATAATTTGATCAGAGCTATGGTTGAAACTGGTAGTAAGATCGCTTTCGAAGAAACAGTATATGACGAGCATAGTATAGGTGGTGTACCAGGTAATGGTAAAGTAGCGTTGATCGCCGTACCAACTATTGCCTCGGCAGGCCTCCTCATACCAAAAACAAGTAGTCGCGCGATCACAAGCCCAGCTGGTACAGCCGATATTATGGAGGTTTTAGCACGTGTTGATTTCACAGCTGAGGAGTTAAAAGAGATCGCTAAGAAAGCAAGAGCTACGTTGGCCTGGGGTGGTAAACTAAACTTGGCCCCGGCCGACGATATATTCGTTAATATTGAGCGTAAACTAAGTATTGATCCAAGGCATCAAATGGTTGCTAGTATACTTGCTAAGAAAGTGGCTATGGATGTCGATAACATTGTAATAGATATTCCAGTTGGTAGGAAGGCTAAGGTTCGTAAAATGGAGCAAGCAGATGAGCTAGCCGGCCTCTTTATTAGGCAAGGTGCGAGACTTGGTATGAGAGTTAAAGTAGCAATTACTTTCGGGGGCCAACCAATAGGCCAGACAGCAGGCCCTGGTCTTGAAGCTAAGGAAGCGCTTGAGACTATGATTAACCGTAAGGGTAGGAAGAGCTTGGTTGACAAGGCATTATTTATAGCGGGTCTAGTATTGGAGCTTAGTGGTAAGATACCACCAGGTCGTGGATATGAGGTTGCACGTGATATATTCCTTAGTGGTAAGACATATGAGAAGTTTAAGCAAATGATCGAGGCACAAGGGGGAGATCCGAATATAAAGCCTGACGACATACCACTTGGTAAGCACCAGGCAACGATCGAGTCTCCAGCTGAGGGCGCTGTAACATATATTGATAATGCCGTGATAACAATGATCGCTAGGGCGGCTGGCGCTCCCTTTGATAAAGGTGCTGGCGTGTTCTTACACGCTAAGGTTGGTTATAGGGTTAATAAGGGCGATCCATTGATCACGATCTATAGTAATAGTGCTAGTAGACTTGAAGAAGCACTTAATATTGCTAGTAGGTACCCAGCCATTGTTGTTGAAGGAATGTTGCTTAAAGTATTGCCTTAAAGCTTTAAAATAAAACCGCCTTATATTTTCTTTAGCTTAAACAACTATTGTTTATCAAAGGTGTTTCTAATTGGTAGAAGTCAAGGCATATGACGTAGTAATAGTTGGGGCCGGCGTAGCAGGGCTTAACGCCGCATACGAACTTGGGAGAAAAGGCTTTAGAGTAGCTATTATCGAGAGTAAGCCTCGCGAGAAAATAGGTGATAAAACATGTGGCGATGCTATTGGAGTACACCATTTCAGGGAGATCGGGTGGAACCCGCCGGATGATGTATTGGATCATAGGTATGATGGCGTCAAGGTATATAGTCCAAGCGAGGAGCACTCGATAACGGTGCCGGGCGAGGGTGTTAGTGTTAATAGGGTTAAGTTCGGCCAATGGCTTATGAAGAGAGCGGTTGATCATGGTGTTGAATTATATGATAAGCATTGGCTTACCCATGTAAATATCAAGGATGACTATGTAGAGTCTGTTGAGGCCCGTGAAGCTGGTTCACTTAAACCAGTTACTCTAAAAGCAAAAGTGTTTATCGACGCTAGTGGTGCTAAGCCAGCATTACGTTCTAAACTACCACACGAATGGCCACTCGCCGACAGACCTTATATGAGCGACTATAACATTGCTTATCGCGAGGTAATCAGACTTGAGAAACCATTGGATAAGGATGTAGAATACGCTATAATATATCTGAATACTAAGGTAGCACCAGGTGGTTATTGGTGGTTTTTCCCGAAAAACCGTGATGGCTCGATCGTGAATGTTGGATTAGGAGTGATTTGGGGCGTTGGAGACTATAACCCAAGGCATAATTACGAGAGGTATTTAAGGAAAAGGTTTAAGGGAGAAATAATTCATCGTGGCGGAGGCCTTGTACCTACTCGTAGACCATTACCTACTCTAGTATGGAGAAACGTGGTGGTGATCGGTGATGCTGCTTACACTGTCAACCCCGTACACGGCGGTGGTATAGGCTCCTCAATGTTATCAGCATATATTGCTAGTAAACATATAATAGAGGCTCTTGAAAAGGGAGTCGTTAATGAGGATAGCATGTGGGGCATGAATATAGAGTATATAAAAGCCTATGGAGCTAAACAAGCTGGCCTCGATATTCTACGTATGTATCTACAAAAGCTAAGCAACGATGATTTTGAGTGGCTGTTCAAGAACCGTATAGTAGATAGTCGAAGCATATACGACATTGGCTATCGTGGTAGTTTAACTGAGGAAGTATTATCTAATATTCGGCGTATGCTTAGACTACTTGCTAAACCCTCATTACTAAATAAGCTTAGGACCGTGAAGAAGTACATGGATCAAATAACTAAGCTATATAGTGAAGAATACCCTGAGAAACCAAATGAGCTAATGAAATGGGTAAGCAGGGTCGAGGAACTAGTAGATACTTATAGGAGATTAATAGGATATGAACCTGGAGAAAAGGTTAAATGGTAAAGGATCGTAGAAGGATCCGATTATCATCACTTTTGACTAAAATTCAAAACAGAAGCATTTATTAAGTCTCCTTTTCATGGTAATTGTAGGTGTCCGATTTGGAATTTAGTCAGAAAATAAGAGTTGGTCGGAAAAGAACTATTGTCATACCTAAGAAAATTGCTGAAAAACTTGGTATTCGTGAGGGTAGTTACTTGTTAATAAGCATTAAAGATGACACAATCCTCCTTAAACCAGTGCCCGACGCTATTACACTTTCTCTTAAAGGAGCTAAATTTGCTAAAGTTACTCTTAAAGAACTTGAAGAGGAAAGTAAACGTGTCCAAGAAGAATATATCAAGGGGGAGAAGACCTAGCTTATTGATAGATACTACTTTCCTATTACCAGCGCTTGGGGTAGATGTTGAAGAAGAGGCTATTAATACTATAAAGTATTTTAGTAAATTCAATATATATTATACGGAGTTTGGTTTGTTAGAGGCTATATGGAAGATATTGAAGGTTATTTCAACAAAGTATTTAGAACGAGTAAGGATCGGGCTTGAAGCGATCAAGAACACGTATCATTTATTAGAGACACCTATTAAAGCATGTGTAGAAGCCATTAAAATTTATAGGGAAGGCCATAGAGACTATATTGATGCATTATATTATGGAGTGTCTAAGTCATTGAAAATACCTTTTCTCACGATAGATCAAGAATTTATAGAGTTTTTAGAAAAACATGGATATGATATAAGCTTAGTTTATACACCGAAGAGGATCGGGGAGCTTTTCTATTGAAACCATACATAATAACTATTTTATCACTCAGCTATATGTAGTTTAAGCAAAAATGGTTATGGATATAAGCTTGAAATATATCTACGTTAAGAATTAGTAGTTTAAGAGAAAATTACTTAGTTGAAAAACCCGATAGTAATCAATAAAAAAGAATCTATGGCTAGGGAGAGAGGAATAAATGGTTAGAGTAGCTGGTTTTGACCCATCGGGCTCGATTCGTCGATACTCTGGACTGGCTATACTTGATGATAATAAGTTGCTTTTTGTTGCTAGGCTTAAGTATGACACTGATATTGTTAATACTGTTTTATCCTATAAGCCAGCCATAATAGCTATTGATTCACCATTATCACATGCTAATGGTTTTCGTGAAGTAGATCTTTTGATGAAGAGGAAAGGCTATCCAGTACTACCTCCTGGTTGGAGGAGTATGAAGATGTTGATCGATCGTAGTCTTCGTTTTAAGAGTTTGTTTGAGAAAAACAATATTGTTGTTATTGAGACTCACCCTTATAGTGCTTTGAAATCAAGTGGTTGTAGTGATTATGATGAGTTACTAGAGGTCCACGGTATTAAGCCTCCACGAATACTTAG
This sequence comes from uncultured Desulfurococcaceae archaeon, assembly GCA_964625205.1. Classification (GTDB taxonomy): domain Archaea; phylum Thermoproteota; class Thermoprotei_A; order Sulfolobales; family Desulfurococcaceae; genus CAZVAW01. The sequence continues at coordinate 11,133 of CAZVAW010000024.1, read as the reverse complement.
TAGGGATGAATATGATGCTATAATAGCAGCCCTTGTGGCCAAGTATTATGCTGAGGGGAGGGCTTTAAAGATTGAAGCTCGTGATGGTATAATATACTTACTACCTAGGATATGTGGTTGAAATGAAGACTATAGCTACGTTAATATTCGTGATTGTCATGTTATCAACAAGTGTAGCGCCTATTTTATCAGAGGAGTGTTTGAACCACGTGATAATATACTCTAATGGATCGTTTGAAACCAATATAGAATATAGTAGCACCGAGTACAAGGGTTTACCCCATGACTTGCGTATGGCCGGTGTTTATGTTGAAGACTTATTATCCTACAATATATCATACCGTGTAGAAAACGGTAGTGGTTTGTACGAGGGTTTAACGATCATTACTGGAGACAATAGTTTATTCACAGGGAGTTTCTCGTCGAATACGAGTATTAATAACTCATACCTACTGGTTAAGGTTAACTACGAGTCTATTTTAAGAGCTTCATCAGTATTGTTTAAGAAGATATACTTTGAGGTAAAGACGAATAACTATAAAGAGCTGATTACGTGGAATATTACTTTCATTAAAGCACTACTAGTTATGAAGACTTACAGGTTAAGTGTTAATACAAGCTCTTATAACAACTTATATGTTCTTAGAGCCATATTAACAGATACTGATCTATCCTTTGATCAGTTGAGAAACGATGATGTTAAAACAGTTCTTGGGCTACCAGTTGAGCTTGACCCCATGATCGTGTTTTCCCATGGTACACGTGAGATAAGAGCCTATCAATTGATAAGAAACGGGGAAACCATTATTAATCGCGTCTACAGGGTTAATGGTATCGAGTTATTTAAATATAATGGCGACTATGTAGTACCATTACCTAACTCTAGTAGATACATAGTATTATCTAGCACGAAGTATGTTGTAGTAGAAGAAGCTAAATGGAATATAACGTTTAGGAATAACTTGCTTAAAGCCCTACTTACAATTAAGGGTAGAGGATTAGGAGTGAATACCAAGAATAGAATTGAATCTGTAATCAACAATATTCGTGAGCTAGTTAAAACATATGGTTGTTTCAAAGTCGAGTCAAAGAATTTCTACTTCATTATAAACGGTGATAGGGAAAATGTATTAGTGTTTTCTAATGAGACTTTACCATCAACTATTACTATTGAGTTTTTAACGGTAAATGAGGAGGAAAACCCCTATAGCCTATCTAATCCATTAATATTAGCTCCTATAATTGGGGGTTTAGTTATCCTATTTGTTTTAGTCCTCCGATACTATTTATTGCGTCGATCAATTTTTTCGAGACATAGTCAACGATAATCTTTTTATCAAGTAATGCTTTTAGCCTAATCTTCCACGGTATCTTGATCTTGCAACCAGAGGCTTTTAAATGACCACCGCCACCCATAACATATGCTAGTTCTCTTACGTTATAGTTCTTACTGCGAAGACTAATCTTACCATCAGTCGACGTTAAAGCTACAACGTCAACCCCATACCTACCCATGATATGAGCTGCGAGAAAACTGTTCTCAATACCCTCAATACTTAAAGCTACCGCTATTTTCACGCCATTATGTTTCATCAACACAAGGTTATCGTGTACACGTGTATATCCTCTTAGTTCCTCTTCAAATCTTTCAATAACCTTCTCAGTAAATGAATCATTCCATAGAATACCCTGGGCAATATCATATAGTACTTTTAATCTCCATTGATTCTCGTCATGCCTACGTATTAATCGTAGAAACCATGGGCCCCTCCAATGATCAAACCTAAAGAGATCACCAGCACATACTCCTTTTACAAGTTCACCTACGAACTTCTCGTCAATATTTTTTCTCTGCCGAGGAGCATATTGTGCCACGACGCCAGTAGCACATGTTGATCGATCAAGATAGATTTTCGCTCCTTTCTCTTTCAATTTCTTGATCCAATCATCCTCCCATACATGGTGATCATACCATTCAACAGCTATACCTTTACTAATTAGCGTTTCAATCATGTTAGCAACACTATCTATAACATTACTATTTAATCCTAGATCCATAAAGACAGTTTTAGATACACCAGATAATTTCCTTAACCTTGGTATCAAGTCTTGGATTAGGTAAGGCTCTATGAAATAGATCTTTGAAGGTTTAAAGCCCTGATAATATATGTATAGTGCTGCTGAGCCAACGCCATCCATATCTGTATGAGTCACTATTACATAGTCTGAGCTAACCATTACTCTTAACCCTTCTACATTAATAGGGATTTTTCCTGGTTACTAATTATCCATGTTAATAAACGTATTTAATCAATAAGTTAATAACGGCTTCCTCACTACTCGTATTAATTATTTTAATCGTTATTTCGCCGGGTAGAATAGGTATTATTGTTGTTTCTCTATCTTTTCTAGTGAGTGTTGTTGTCAACGGATATCTATGAATATATTTATCACCAGCATATGTACCGCTAACCTTGATATAAACGCTACCTTGTAATACTGTTATATCGACTAGTAAGTATCCAGGATACTCGGCGTTAAAACTACAAACAATTTTTGTTCCGTGAGCATTTATCCTGAGATCGTATGTTTTATTTAATATTATTTCTTCCTTTAAGTTTACAATATTACGAAGACGAGATACTTCGTCACGTAATACTTTATTTTGCGTCATTAACATTGAAATATTTATCTTTAACCTATTATTCTCTATAAGAACACTATTTATTCTATTCTCTAACTCTGATACCCTAGTTACTAGTTTTGATAAGTTCTCTTCCTTCTCATTCAAAGTAGTATTGAGTTCATCGATAACATTATTTAACTCACTGATAAGTTTCAACAACCTATCATTATCCTCCTCTAGAGAATTCACCTTACTCTCAAGATACCTTATTTGTCTATCCTTCTCATTAAGTATTATCGAGTAATAGTTTATTGTGAGAACAACAGTTAATATTGAGCCTAGAACTATGATCGCCATTAAAACCTTCATTATAGGAGTTTCGGATAAATACATAAGGATAAACACCTACACATAAATATTTTGGTTTTACTCATAGATAACCATAACTCTTAACAGATACATTGTTCTCTATGAGGATTAGACGATACTTTAATAAGTTTGTATATATGGAAGCAACCTTATTTAGCTCCGATAATAGTAGATAATGATAAGCAAATAGTTATTCAAGATAAAATACCTCGGTAATAATTAGGGGTTTAACAAGGTTGAGCGAGGATAAAGAAGTATATGAGATCATAGCGTCTTTACCAGTAGATTATAATAGAGTTAATTTACTAAAAGATATAACATTCGAAGCCCAGTTATTAATTAAAAGCAAGTTTGTTAAGAAGATAACATTACGATATGATGATTTTAAGCATCTCCACGAATATAGTGATGAGAAAGACGTATTACTTACTACCGAGATTAGTGGTAAGAGATTCTTAATATACATGGAGAAGGGAAAAATAGTTTCCACCGTTATGAGCGACCCGGATAAAGGAGAGAGAATTGTTGGTTTAAGGCCTTTAGCCACACTTATACTAATTTCACGTGAACAACCAATTAATTTCAAAGTGTTTGAGGTACAGGAGATCACGGAAGACCGTACTCGTGAGACGCCACCAAGACTAGTGTATGAGATTGTTGAGAAGAAGAAACCACCAGTGAAAACGATCGAGAAACAAGCAAAAAGGGAAGTAGTTGTTAAACCAGAGGCTGAGAAGCCAGTTGTGGTCGAGTTTGTTGAGAGAATTATGGAGTTTAAAAAGAAAGCTTTAAGAATGATAGATGATACCGCTTCACTCTATGGTTGCCAATTAGTTGATCTAAAGATCGGTATCAGTAGAGGTAATGTAATTGTAGATATAATTGTTAAAAAGAAGGGGTTATTCGGTAAATGTAGAGTTGATAAATTACGTGAAGTGCTTGAAAATGATTTAGAGCTTTTACTTACAATGCATGATATTAGTCTTCCATTAAAGTTAAACATCACTTTACAACATTAATAATAAGGCCTCGACCAGACAAATATAGAGGTATATAAAACTTTCTATTGAAGAAGAAACCCCTAAGCTAGAGTTTCTTAAATGAAGTATAAAAACCTAATTATTAAATAGGGTTAAGAAACGCCACGGTGCGTAGGTTGGCATCCTTTAAACTTGTTATTAAGAAGATTATAAAGAAAAGACCCTCTAAAGCCATGAGAGCTGGTTTGCATAATATACAGATTGACTCATTATATGTTAATAAAGAGAGGGAATTGACAGTATTAGTTGTTAAAGCGGTTAATAAACCAGGCGTGTTAGAGAGGATCACCGACGTAATTGCCGCTAAGAATATCAATATTGTTAAAGTCGATACGCCTGAAGTACTTGAGGGTGAAGAGGCTTTTCTAACTTTTCTACTAGATTGTAGTTTAAGCGAAGCTAAAGCTATTAGTGATAGAATTGGTGATGAGCTACGCGATATAGTGCGTAGTATTGAAGTTAAAGGAGCTCGTGATAGCTATGTCTTTGTACCATTCAATATATTGGTTTTCGGCGATAGAAGAGCATGTATATTGACACAAGGTATGATTAGAGAGGTTATAAGAGAGTTATTAAGATATGGTAGTAATGTCCAGTATATTTTTCAAGTACTACGTAGTATTGGTCGAGCTATTGGTAAACAATTATATAGGGGCTGGATCGAGTACTTGGAAACAAATGGTGGTAAAAGTAGGAATTGGGACGAGTTTGTAGAGAATGCTCTTAAGCATTTCGCTGACTTTTATCACGCACTAGGATATGGTTGGGCTGAGATAGCACGTATAGGTACTAATAAATACAGGATCACGATCTATAACGATATAACGTGTAACGCTGTAAAAGAACTAGGTTATCATGGTAAAACCGGGCATTTAACAGCTGGCATCATAGCTGGTTATCTCGAGGCACTACTTGGTAGAAGAGTGGTTGTAGAGGAAATAGATTGTGTAAATACTGGCTCTGACAAAGACGTTTTTGAAGTTGAAGTACTTGAGACTCTTAAGAGAGAAGAAAGCGTTACACAACCTCTCTAAAAATTTATCAAATAATATCTCCTATACCATATATTTGTGGTTTACTATGAAGAAGTACTGGTTACTAATACCCATAATATCGCTTATAATAGTCTTAGCCGTGGTAATTGCCTATATATACCTTAGCCGTCCCAGTATCGAGACAAGCATCTACCCTGATCAGCTTCGTGAAATCATAAGTGGGGCTCCAGCCTCATTAGTTGTTAAAGTTGATGATTTCAAAAATAATTCCTTAATCCCCACGAGATACACATGTGATGGTGCTGATCTATCTCCAAAAATAATTATTGAGAACATACCAAACAATACGGTAACACTTGCTATTATAGTCTTTGACCCCGATGCTCCACGTGGTGTTTTCTATCATTGGGTAATATATGATGTTAAGGTTAATGGTTCACGCATGGTTTTACCAGAGGGGATCACGGCTTCTTCTACAATTGGTTTACAGACGAGGAATGATTTTGGTAGAATAGGCTATGATGGCCCGTGTCCACCGCATGGTCATGGTGCTCATCATTATGTGTTTCTAGTGCTTGCTCTTGATAAGAGTATTGGGGTTAAATACAATAGCTATAATGAGTTGTTTAATGAATTCAAAGGACACGTTATAGCGTATGGTGTCTATATAGGGGTTTATAAGAGACAGTAATTGTACCGGGTTATGTGACGGTTTTGTCACTATATATTATACAGTATCATAGATTCTAAATAGTTATACGAAACGAACAAAATAGTTTCTAAATGGGGTGTGTAATCATGTCCGATAAAATGGTTTTAGCCATACTAGTCTCAGTCTTAGTAGTCTTATCATCTGTAATGGTTATATTAGGTACATACGTATCAACCGAGCCAGGCGATAAAGCAACAACTACAGCTACGACGTCTAAAGCCTCCACTACATCTACAACGCCTACTCCAACACCTATTATTAGTGTTGAGGCTAAGGGTGTTAAGAAGTTTGAATCCTATAACGAGCTGTTATCCTTTATAAAAAGCTATTTAGAAACTAGGGAGTCAGCTAGTAGATTTGAGGAAACATATATGGTAAAAGTAGGTGCATTGGGTGGTGAAATACCAGCTACTAGTGCCCCAGGATACTCTGCGGGCGTTTCTACGTCGAGGTATTCGGAGACTAATGTTCAGGTTAGAGGAGTTGATGAACCAGATGTTGTTAAGACTAATGGTAGGATCTTAGTGGTTTCTAGTGAGGAAAACATATACATTATAAATACTACAAATGACGAGGTAGTTAGTATTATAACGTTGGGACTTGGACAAGGCTATACACGTGTCTCTGGTTTATTCCTCTCCGACGATAAGTTAGTTGTTATTGCTGAACCTCCAATGTATAGTATTTGGAGGTTTTATATATCGTATGTGCCTAGTGTTACCGAATGGTGTGTAAATACCACGATCTACGTATATGATCTAGCTAACCCTAGTGAACCAGTACTTTTAGGAAATATTAGTGTATCTGGCTTCGTCGTGGGTGCTAGGCTAGTTAATAATACTATCTACCTCGTCACACAAGAGGATATAGTTAAACCCGTTCTCCCAGTAGTTGGGGATACGCCGGTACCATTAGCACATATACTGCTTCTCGGCGATAAACCTGATCACTATATAATATTGACTGCTATAGATCTTGATAGTTTAACGTATAGCTCATATGTATTTATAATGCCTCCGACGAGCTGGTTGTATGTTTCACATAATAGGATCTACTTAGCATCATATATGTTCCCGGACTATTATGAGATCCAATCATATGGTTTAAAAGCCATAGCTAGACACTTACCCGAGGAGATCAAGGTAAAAGTTGACGAGT
>CAZVAW010000024.1:0-4133 GCA_964625205.1 uncultured Desulfurococcaceae archaeon | reverse complement strand
GACATATATTCTACCTTGTTACCTATCGTAGGATAGACCCGTTATTTGCTATAGACTTAACAGACCCAACCAACCCCAAAGTAATAGGATTCATAGAAGCTCCAGGATTTAGCGAGTATCTACACCCAATTAGTGACGAGTTACTAGTAGGTATTGGTAGAGAAGATGCTTCACTAAAGATATCATTATATAATGTTAGTGACCCAACACATATTGTTGAGATAGCTAAGCTAAACATCGAGCCCGGTTGGAGCCCAGTATTCTACGATCACCATGCTTTCACGATCGACCCATTATATAAGAGGATATACATACCAATCAGGACATACTATAGTAGCTCTTACCATGGAATAGCAGTAATATCTTATGAGAATAATACTTTGAGACTAGTTAAGATACTTGAACATAAAGACGCTATTAGGACAGTCTACGTTGACGGAAAACTATACACAGTATCACACGATCTTGTTAAAATCTATAATATTGACACATTAGAATATATCAAGTCTATAGAGTTAAAAGTAGTAGTTATTCTAGACTAGCCTTTTTCCTTCTTCAACCCATTCTATTTATAACCATGTTTTATACAAGACTATATTCTTAGAAGACTATGTGGAGCTTGTGATGACGCTTAAATACATTGATCCAAGACTATGTGCTGTATGTCGAGGCCGTAACTGGTGTGGGCTTAGTTATTGTCCCCTCTTAGCCCGTAGACTAGCTAGTTTAAAGTTGGAAAGGATCAAGGGTATTAGGGAATTATTTGGTAGTAGTCCACCATCAGTGTTTGTCGGTAGACATGGTTACCCAGTAGTTAATATCGGGCCGTCGGCACCACCTGAAACCGGCGATACCAGTATATATGATCTGCCGGAGAAATGGGTTGGTGTTAAACTTGAGGATATTCTCCGTTATAGATGGAGCCTTGTAACCGGCTCTACCAGAGTTAGGGTATATGACGTTAACAATCCCTTTATCGATAGAATACACGAAATAATATTATCTACTAAGCCGGTTGATGTCGAGATCCTGCTTGAGAAACCACCAATACCACGTATTAGTTTGAGTGAATTCGAGCCGCCGCAAGGGCCTCGTGCGCCTTTGAAGAATGTACGTGTTGTCAGTAATCCCTCGATACCTCGTATAATTGAACGCGTATATAGCGATACTGATCTAAGGGCTAAAGAAGCTGTACTAGTCTTGTATAGACACGGTATACCAGTTTCAACGATACAGAAGATATTTAGTACTGGTGCTCTCGGCCGTTTACGTGAACGTAGGCTAGTGCCTACTAGGTGGAGTATAACGGCTATAGACTCTATGGTCTCAGATGCATTGCTTAAAAAGATTAGGAATTATCCAGAGATTAACCGTTTCGAAGTATATGTTAGAAGATACTATGATAACTTATTCATCACAGTACTAGCCCCCGGTAAATGGAGTTTTGAGTGGATGGAGGCTTGGTGGCCCGGCTCCACATGGAACCCCGGTACTAAGGAGGTTATTGTTGAAGGTGATTATGAGGGTTTCCATGGTAGAACTACATATCCAGATATAGGCGGGTGTTACTACGCTACACGCTTAGCTGTTGCAGAGCACCTCTATAGACGTGGTAGACAAGCCATTGCTATTGTGTTAAGAGAGATTTATCCAGGGTTTAACCTACCTATAGGTGTATGGTTTGTCCGTGAAAACATACGCAGGATGTTAAGCGAAAAACCAGTACTGGCAACTAGTGATTTACGCGAGGTCTTAGAATTGATCGATCGCGAGACTAGACTTGGTAGTAAGAAATGGGTTAATAATAGTAGGTTACTTCGTAGACTACTATATAACTATACAATCGACTATTTCTTGGGGAGAAGTAGATGAGAAGGATAAAAGTATTGTTTACTAAAGTCTCACATGGTTTAAGTAGATCTAATCTTCCAGACCTAGACTATGCTTTAAACCCCTATATTGGTTGTCTACATGGTTGTATCTATTGTTATGCCCGACTATATACTAAGCATGGTGAAGCAAGTAGTAATTGGGGTAAGGTGGTTGTTGTTAAAGAGAACTTACTTAAAGTACTTAGAGAAGAGGTGAGAAAATACCGATCCGGTGTTGTAGGTTTATCTACGATAACCGATCCTTATCAACCAATTGAAGCAATATATAGGTTAACTAGAGGCTCATTAAAGATTCTTTTGAAAAATGGTTTTCACGTGAGCATTCAAACAAAAAATACACTAGTACTAAGAGACTTAGATCTACTTATCAAGTATCACAACAAGGTAGATGTAGGTTTTACGATCACCACATTGAATACCCATATAGCTAAAATAATTGAGCCATACTCATCACCACCGTATAGTAGAGCTAAAGCGTTAAAGAAGATAGCTGATAAAAACATAGAGACATGGATCTTCTATGGACCTGTAATACCCGGGTTAAATGATGATCTCGGTACTATAAGGGAAATTTTAAACCTAGCAGTAGAAACTAATAGTAAAGTCTTGATCGATAACCTACACGTGAAACCATTTATGAAAAAACCAGAACATCCATTGAGAGAGTATATTGTGAAGTTAAATAGGAAATGGTGGGGAAAATTCGTAGAGGAAGTTATGAAGAAATGTAGAGAATACAATATTGAGTGTATCAAGGGATATGCCGAACCATCAAAAATAACTACATTAGATAAGTACCTTAGAGAATAATTTTCTCATCCGTAGGTATAAGCAACTAATTTCTCGTCAAGTCCACGATCTATTTATAGGGATTAGATCGGCCCTCGACTACCCATTTTCTCTAGAGTTCTCTGTTCTAATACTTTGTACCACCACGGTACACGATAGTTGCTGATCATACGGTCGCTGGTATAGGGTTTTATATCGAGTACTGGCGTCCCATTGAATAGATCTAGATTTTTCACATACAATTTATTATCTACACGTTTAATTAGCTCGACGATCGTTAAAGCTATAGGATTAGGCCTATGTGGAGAGTCTGATGCAAAAACACCTACTTCCGGTATATCGCTTATATCGATCCCAAAACGAGCTAGCCTACGATGTTTTATCTTCAATACCTTACGTTGCTCCGGCGTTGTCTTATGTAGGTACGCGAGTACTATTAAATGTGAGAAACCCTCAATACCTTCAAGCCCCTCGACATACTCTGGGTAGATCTCTATAATCCCCTCTACACCTTCCCAACTATTCTTTACATCTTCATCACTTAAATCAACACGTATTATACCAATTGGTTTTAACACAATTTCCAGAAAGCATCACCCATATTTATTTGCTAGTCAACCTAAGCATTTTATATATAAACGCTAGTATATCAGCATATTCACGAGCTTTAACTAGGGGGCTGGCGCCCGAATGCCCACTCACCGTCTCCACTCTTAAATAGTATTTAACGCCAAGCTTCTCTAGTTTAGCAGCGAATTTAAACGCGTGACCAGGATGTACACGGTCATCATATAGCCCCGTATAGATCAATGCCGGTGGATATTTTACCCCAGGTTTTAGATTATGGTATGGCGAGTATTTTAATAAGTATTCACGGTCACGCGGGTTATCTGGATCTCCGTATTCGGTTGTCCATAGTTTACCTATGAATAGTTTATGGAAGCGAAGCATGTCTAAGACAGGGTAACCGATCACTACTGCATCTATTAGTTCTGGTGCTTTAACCATAGTGGTTGCTGTTAATAATCCGCCATTACTACTACCCAATACAGCTATCTTGTAGCCCTTCATTTTTAGATAACGAGCTACAGCTATAAAGTCTTGGAAAACATTCTCCTTATTCTCTCTCATACCAGCTTTGTGCCATTTCTCACCATACTCGCCGCCACCACGTATATTTGCTATAAAGTAAGTCCCTTTATCCTCTAGGAAAGGTATTATGTATGGTCGATAACTAGGTAATATTGGTACATTGAAACCACCGTAACCATATAATATTGCTTTCTTTGTTTCACCCTCTCTATTATATACTTTGAATACATGGATCATAGTCTTATCACTTGATTCTACCCAGAACTCCTCAATACCAATATCTAATCCACTAATCTCCTCCTTATCTACAAGCTCTAGTTTCGAGCCATCATACATGTAGAGACGGTATGGTATATGTAT
>CAZVAW010000023.1:3370-22492 GCA_964625205.1 uncultured Desulfurococcaceae archaeon | reverse complement strand
ACCATAGAATTTATCGCCTTCAAGAACGCCAAGACCTCCTGCGTATGTTTTTAAACCTTCAAGATAGATCTCTGGCGTTATACTAACTATAACCATTCCAAGCCCCTTTACACGAATTTATTGGGATACTATATAATGGAACTATGCGAATATATGGGTTGCTTTCAAACCTATACGTGAGTATGGTAATGTTTTATTTACGTAGAGGTTAAAGTAGTAGTTAGGAGGTGGATTTATTTGATTAAAGAAGCATACGAGTATTTTCGCGACAGATTATCACCTGTCCTTGGATGGGATGTTTTAAAAATCATAACTAGATACCATAGACTCCAAGGATCCGCCGAATTATGGGAAGCTGTTAAAGAATTAGCTAAACTAGCCGAAGAAAAAGGGTTTAAAACTAAGATATTTAAGGTAGAGCCTGGTTCAAGATACGGTTTTATGGATACACCGGTTTCATGGGATCCTATTGATGCTAAGCTTGAACTGAAAACTGGTGATCGTGTTTTAGCGAGGTATAAATTAAGTGACCATCCAACGTTATTAGCGGCTCATAGCCCGGGCGGTGAAGGATGTGCTGAGCTTAGTGTATGTAAAGGTGATGATTGTAAGGGTGAGGCGGTTTTAGTCCATGGATACATTTATGACCTATATCTTAACGTTGATGCTAACTTGATAATATACTATGACGAGAACCGTTACCCCGAGGCATTCCCATATACTGGTATATTTATTAGACCGGGCGAGGAGGTGAAGAGAAAAACTATAATGACTCTACCATATAGATTGGCTTCCCGCCTTATAGATTTGATTAAAGTTAGAGGTAGGAAGATCACTGTTTGTTGGAAAGCAGATGTTAAATACCATGATAAGGGACTTCCAGTCCTCATTGCATATAAAGGTGATGATCCCGGAGTCTTATTTATTAGCCATATTTGTCATCCTAAACCAGGTGCTCATGATAATGCTAGTGGTTCTGTAGCAAACCTCATTGTATTAGATCTTTTATCTAAAGCTAATAGTGAATACTCTTACAGTAGTTGTCATGTATGGGTACCAGAGTATAGTGGGACAATTTTCCTAAGTAAATATTTGCCGTGGAGACCTCGTTGGATCATAAATCTTGACATGGTTGGTTCTAAACAACATGTTACTGGCTCAACAATGGTTGTTGTAAACCCGCCACGCTATATATCCAATAGATCAGCTGCTGCTTTATGGTTTGCTGTGAGTAAAGTATTTGATACAAGTCATAGTTTCAACAACGTCCCCGAGCCAGGGATCAAGTATGGAATATCTCCCTACACTCTGGGAAGTGACCATGACGTTTTCGTAGGATGGGGTTATGATGCTACTATGCTTAACGAATGGCCCAGTAAATACTATCATACAGATATGGATGATGTTAACGGGATCGATAAGAATAATCTAGCATTAACAGGGTTAGCAGCTACTCTGGCTGGTTACTTGCTCATAAAATATGATAAGTGGGATCTACTTGAGAAAACATACGAGTCTATTATACGTGATTGGTATAGGGTTCAAGCGTTTAAGAAGAACTTTAGCTTAAACTACCTGACCCGATACTTGGTTAAGAAACCAGTTGTTGAGAAAACACCGGAGAAGCCATTGTTGGAAACCCCTATTACATCACGTACGATGTATAGGGTTCTAGGTAGAGAAAAGTATCTTAAGTTGGTTAGACAAGTCGGAGCCGCATATACTTATTTAGGATTATATGCTGGTTTAGCCGAGAAAATAGGTATACGAGAACATATCAAGCATTATAAAGCTGAACTATTACTAGAGCTTAATAGGAAGGAGGAGAAGATACTAGTTAATACATGGGAAGAAATTAAATCAAGCCTTAGAATCTAAGTATTCGGGCAACCTTAAAACTATTATAGACTATAAGTTTTATAATACACGTTATAAGGTGTATAGATAGTTGCCAGTAATACGTATATCTAAGTGGGATTTAGAGAGACTAGTTGGTAAGAGTTTAAGTAGAGAGGAAATACTTGATCTTTTGCCTAGGCTTAAATGTGAAGTTGAAGTCATAGAAGACGATATAATCGAGTATGAGGCAACACATGATAGACCAGATATGTATAGTGTTGAGGGGTTAGCACGTGGTATTAGATACTTATTGGGTATAGAGGGTAGAGAGTATAGGATTATCGAGTCTAACCACAAGGCCTACAGCGAGGATATACCGCATAGACCCTATGTAGCTTTTGCTATTGTAAAAGATCTAGAGCTAGATGAGGAAGCCGTTAAACAAATTATGCAATTACAAGAAAAACTAGCCACTACTTATGGTCGTAATAGGAGGAAAGCAAGTATTGGAGTATATGACTTAGATACATTTAAAATGCCTATCTACTACGAATTAAGAGATCCTCATAAGACTAGGTTTGTCCCATTAAATGATACTAGGGAAATGAGTTTAGCTGAGATATTAGAGGAGACTGAGAAAGGTAGAGAGTATGGGTGGTTGATAAAAGATTGGGATAAATACCCGGTTATAAGAGATGTTAATGACAAGATCTTGTCAATGCCCCCTATAATTAATAGTGAGGACACAAAAGTCACTGAAGAAACAAAGAATGTTCTTATCGATTCAACGGGCACCGATCCAGATACTGTCGTAGATCTAGTTACTGTAATGGCTACCAGCATTGCCGAGAGATCAAAAACCAAGAAAATCTATGTAGTAAAGACTATAATGCCTAATAAAAAGGTTTTAAAAGCACCACGTAAGGAACGAGGAATAGTTGAAGTAGATCCTCGCGATATAAATGAATTATTAGGTTTAAGTATTGAGACTGAGAAAATGATCAATTATCTTAAGCGAATGGGTTTTAAGAATATAAGACGCAAGAAAGACTTATTACTCGTAACTATTCCACCGTATAGGCTAGATATACATAACTGGGTAGATATAGCCGAAGATATAGCTATCGCGTATGGGTATGAGAATATAGGCGTAGAGGCTAACGAGTTACCACCAGCAACACATACTGGCCGTATCCACCCATTAGAGTATTTATCACGTGTTTTTAGAAAATTACTAACTAGTTATGGATATGTGGAAGTCGCTAACTATATGATGAGTAACCCGTATATCCAGTTAGAGGTTTTTGGTCGAGAGGATGAAATGATTAAAGTCACTAACCCTAAGATGGAGAAATATACAGGTATACGTACGTGGCTTACACCTGGATTACTCGAAGTGGTATCCGCTAACACTGGCAAAGAAAAGGAGATAAAGATCTTCGAGATCGGTGATGTTGTGATCCCAGATGAAGAGTGTGAGACAGGTGCTCGTACCGAACGTAGAGTAGGTATTGCTATTTCACATGATAAAGCAACGCTTACAGATGGATTAGCTATTATTAATACTTTGCTAGAACTATATGGTTTCAAACCTGTTTTTGAGAAGACGTATGTTAGAGGCTTGTTACCCGAACGTACGGCTGAGATAAGAATAATGGGGCATAGAATAGGTTTTGTCGGCGAGATCCATCCAAAAGTATTAGTAAAACTTGGTATTGAAAATCCAGTGGTTGTTATCGAGATAATATTGAATGATTTATTAAGTCTTCTAAATAAATAGTTTCTCTATGAGGATGAGGCTTGGAAGGGACTACCCACGTTTTACCGTGGGGATGAGTGGACGGGCCTAGCTGATCATTTTCTCCTATAAACTACTGTAAAAAGCACTGGTGACAATATAGTAGTAGTTAATGCTACGGTTAATACTGTACTGAAGATCACATGTGATATAATGCCTGCTTCTACACCTAGTTTCAACAATACTATCTCTAGTGAGCCACGACTACCCATTGCTAAACCTACTGCTGCGGCAGCTCGTGTGTTTTTGAATATTCTGTAAGCGTGTGGATACGTGGCTATAAACTTACCAGTAACTGCTAGTAGTAAAAGTAGAGCATATATAAACGGGTCTACCTCGCCGAGTGAGTATGATAATCCAATATATACAAAGAATATTGGGATAAATACTGCGTCTAGGAACATTGTGAAATCACTTAAGAAATTAGTCAACGCTATTCGAGACTTTAGCATGGGATCATGGAACTCTCTACTACGTGCAAATACTAGTCCCGCCATATACGCGCCTATTAATTCACTTAAACCCATAAGTCTCGCAAGTATTGCTAGGAATAAGGCCGTCACTATAACTGTTGATGCAAACCAGAAATAATTACGTGCAAGCCATTGATAAACTATGGGGTATTTATTTGTCAATATATAACTTATATAAAGCGTTGCTACGAGAAAAATAACTACTTTTGCGGTGAAAAACATCATATCCGTTAATGAAACATTTTGTTGATAACCAATACTAGTTAAGAAGGTAACTAAAAATACAGCTATTAAATCGTCTACAAAGCTAGCCCCTATAATGATCGACCTAAGCTTAGGATCTGATTCACGTGGTATCATAGCAGCAACTGTCTCGGTAGCCGTATTTGATAAAGTAAAAGCTACAAACAATGCCACAATCGTGTTAAATCCTATTAAATGAAGTGTTACATAGATCAGTGTAAATGTTATTATTACGCCGGAGGCGCCGATCAATACTATGTATTTAAAGTATTCTTTTATGTCTCTAAAATCAGTTGTTAAACCAGTATATAGCATCAAAAGTATTAAACCTAGACTAGCTATACCGGATAAACTATCGTAGTTTGATACAAGGTTAAACATGTAAGGTCCTAGTAGAAAACCAGTTATAATATAGGCTGTAATAGGGCTCAGACTATATCTTCTAAATGGTATTTCAAGGATTTTGGCAAATAATAATATTAATGCTATATCAAGTAAAACTTCCATATATGATCCTCTTTACTCTATTGAGTATGAAGATATAATCCTCGAATCTGTTAATATGACTGTATCCCCTCTAACTAGTAATGGGAATACACGGGGTGCAAAGCTCTCCTCGTGTATTAATGTATTACCAGCTATCCTATATATTCTAGTTTCGCCACCTAAGCTTCTAATATACATTGCTATTATTTTATCAGATGTTAAAGCATATACAAAGTCTCTTAGAACATGACTTATCCATTTCACGACACCAGCGTGGTCGTATTTTATCAGATATGGTTTTCCTGTTAATATACCGTATACTATCATGCTAGGCTCATTGATATCAACATTTATAACTCCACGTGTTAATGGTGGTTTCAACGCAGTATAGATTAATGAAAAGTCATAAGGATCAAATACTTTTATCTCATTACGATCCATAATAATGATATTTTCTGTGGAGAACAAACCATGATGCATTAGAGGGTAAGCAAATGGATTGTATGGCGGCAATACTGGTATACCTTCTGTTTCAAGAACCTCTTCACCGTCACCCGTAAAAACTTTTGTAATCATACCACCTTCTTTATAACCATATACAAACACGTGTTCAGAACTAGATAGTACAAAACCTCCAAAACCTGGTACATGTTCTACGATAGAAACAGTTGCTGGATCTATAATTGTTACCGTATTTGATTCCTCGGTAAACCCTGTAGTAGATATTATTATTAATTCATCTGAAGCCCCTATATGGAAGTCATATACATTTGCTATTCTAATACGGTCTAGTTCCTCGTTCCTCTTATCAACAATCTTTACCTCAAGCTCTCTATCTTTATTCATTGTCGCTATAATACAGATCTCCATCTTACATAAAACTTTAGTATTTAATCCACGTTCAACTCTATTCCATAATATTTTACCTAGGCCTTGATAACATGAAACTATGAAGAAATTTTTACGCATTTCAACTTTACCTTTAAGCTCGGGTTTTCTCCGATCGCCAAGTTCTATTTTCCCATTAATAGTATTTACTCTAAGTTCTTGGAGATAATCACTACAATAGAGTCCTAATACTACTTGATCAGTGGTTACTCTGAAGAAATGTAATTCACAGTTTTCGGGCAATTGACGTGACCAATTATGTATTACGGCCAAGTTCCTTGATCAGCCTCCTCATAAGATGAAGGTTTAAACAATCGATGTTTAATATACAATTTATTAATTAATAAGTTTAAGCAATAATACTTTTATAGGTAATGGTGAAGGTAATGAAGACGAAAGAATATATACTACGATCACCAACGATAATACATAATGTAGATCTCGGTGACTCGAGGGATTTAGAAAGAAAGAATGTCTATATTGCTAAGGAGAAAGGCGAGAAAACATATATAGGCATGTATTTGGGGCAGGCTTTTGTATATCTCGATGAAGATGGTATACATCGTATTTATTTTCGTTTAGTTTCTGGGATTAGGAATCTCTATAGAGATAATAAATACTTAATTCCTATACATGGTTTTCCACGCTCCGTCATATACACTTATCCATTAACTAGTTTAGTTATTGTTGAAGAAAAAGACCGAGAAACTCTCATCGTTTTACACGAGAAAAAGAAAGTTTACGAGTTTAGAAGTATTGAGAAAGGTTTGTTTTCTAAGAAAATATGTTATTCAAATAACATAGCGCTAGGTTTTGCAGGAGACACTATATATGCTACCGTGAGAATGTCTAATGAACACAAATGTAAAGATGTTCTTGTTTTAGGCAAGTTATCTGGTAAGTTTTCATATCGTGAATACGAAAGACTTATACCAATGAATTGGAATGGACAATGGTACTCATATATTAATGTTAAAAGTAACAAGATCGAGCACTACATAAACTTGTACAACGGTGATGTAGTAAAAATAAGTATTGATAAAGATGTTTATGGAACTAACTTTATCCGTAAGGATAACGTGATCCATTATAGTCGACGTAATAATTCGCTAGTATTATTTAATGGTAGGGAAGTAAAGGTTATTGATATAAAACGTAAAGATGTTTTATGGCAAAAAATATTTGGCCCAACGATCTATTCACAAACCCATGATATGTTTTTAGATAGGATCGTCGTATACGACGACTATACTGTATACGTCTTAAGCATTGATAATGGTAGGATCGAGTTTAAACATAGTTTTAATGACAAAATCACAGCCACCGCTATTACACGCGACTATCTCGTGGTAGCTGCTGGTGAAAAATTATATGTATACGTTCGCAGAGAACAAGGATATTTTGAGTATGGAAAATATGTTTTACCCGGTGAAATAGTTAATCTACATATTCATGGAGACGATATGATCATAGCTTATAGAATGCCAGGCAATATAGTTAAGGTAATGCATGTTAGTCTAATGAACCCGATTGAGATTAGATTAAAAGATTTAACGATTATAACAAACACGGCTGTTGAACTCCCGGTTGAGCGTTACAAGGCTGACGTTAAATTACTTAAATCAAATTCTCCTTATATAAAGGTAGTAAAACATAAAGGCAAGACAGCATT
This sequence comes from uncultured Desulfurococcaceae archaeon, assembly GCA_964625205.1. Taxonomy (GTDB): domain Archaea; phylum Thermoproteota; class Thermoprotei_A; order Sulfolobales; family Desulfurococcaceae; genus CAZVAW01. The sequence continues at coordinate 15,093 of CAZVAW010000023.1, read as the reverse complement.
AGCTGATCTAGGTAGTACGCCTGGAACTTATAATGTTACATTACAATTAAGTATCCCTGAACGACTACCTATAGTCTTCGATCTAGGTGTTAAAATAGAAGGTTTAGAGAGGGCTTTTAGAAAGTTATCAATACCAAATAAACCAGTCTATAGTCCTCGTGGCGCCTATATACCTGTAACCATAGTGACTGATACTCCGCTAGACGAGCTTTACATGGTTTTAACAAGTAGAGACGGTACTATCTATGGTTCGTCACCAGTATTATCAAATATACCTCAAGGCGAGTTTATAGTGCCATTATACATAGCATGGGCTAAATCAGGTAGGCGAGATATAGAATTAAATATTATTGGTTGGAGTAAGAGAAATAGAATATATCAAAAATTCTCGGCACAACTTATTATAGAGAGAGATATACCACCTCTTTATTCAAGGTTTTATAGCGATACATTATATATCTGGTCACCCTTTAATATTGAAACAGCAGAGATCATAGCAAGATCAAAAGATACCTCAGTAAACATTAGGCAGAGTATGAGAAAGGGATGGAATGAAATCGAAACTATTAAGGGTGGCCAAGAAGAGATCCTTATAATACTACCTACTAGGGTAAGGTGTGTTATACGGAGGGGTAAGAGCTGGATCGAGTTCTTGAGATAATCTATGATATACTTAAAATTAGTTTTTATTTATCATTATTTGCTCTTTTCTTTGAAATCTTAGCTAGAATACTTGATAAAAAGACGAGATCTAGAGATGAGCACGTATCAAAACATAGATCTCGTCGATAATCTCCTCTATTCTTTTTACACGTTTCTCTAAACTAGTAATTCGAGTTTCTAACTCCTCGATTTTCTTATATAAATCCTCCATTAAATATCACCTAGGGATCATTAATACTTGTTGTTTTATTTTAAAATATATTTGGTGTTCCCAGTTAATTTTTTCAACCATTTTATCGTTAATAAATCGGTCAAGTACCGTTATACCTTGATCACCATATATGTCTACGATCTCCCTAGTACTCAGCGGTATTCTAAGCAGATGATTATACAGCCACTTAGTAGTGTTTTTGATCGATTTTCCACGTGTAGAACTATAGCTACATATAGTAGTATTAAAACCTTCATCTACTAATTTCGCGTTTACTTTTAAAAGAATCTTACCATGTACTGGTTTTACATTAGAATTTGTAGGAGGTCTGTCAATTGTTGACACGTATACTTTATTTACCCCAATTCTCTTATATGCCGTGATTAGTTCTAAGAGTACTTGTTCATCAAAATTTTTAAAAGTATTGATTTTAAACAAGATTAGTTCAATAGATATTTTCTTCCTATACCTTTTATCAATCATTGCCAACCGCTTTATTAATTCGTGGAATTTAATGTCTTGTGGTGGATTATGGTAAGCTCTCCATAATGTTCCCGGAATACTTAGTTGTAATATGATCTCATCTACTAATTCATATAGAGGTAAAACCCAATTTTCGAGTAAAAGCAATCCTGAGGTCTTTATTAAAATCTTGCTTTTATAACCATTTTTCTCGAGGAATTCTTTTACATTACTTATTATTACCGGTATCTGGTAGTTAAGCAGGGGATCACCGTAACCCCATATAATGATTTTATCGAATTCCACCATGTTATCTTCTATAAACTCTTTCAGATCATCCACTATATGTTTAGAGTCGACATGAATTGATGGTTTTCGGGTTTTAACTACACTTTTACCTAACGGGCAGAATACACAGTCGTAGGGGCATTTCTTAGGTGGTAGAACTGGGTCTATGTATACTACTTTACCATAACATCTACTAGGGTGTGGTCCATACACGGTTTTTAATGTGGGCTTCTCGGTGTTCATTTACCTACAACCTTACTCTCTAGTAATGCTATGTAAAAACCTTGACCATCAATTATGTGTGGATATATTCTATTAGTTTTATCTGATACACTATATCCGGGATAAGCATTTAATATTCCCTCATGTTTTACTGGGATCGGTTCCGCTAAATCTTTGTCGATGATCTTCTCTATTACCTTCTCGCCCTCTAATGGATGTATACTACATGTTATATAGACTACTTTCTCGGCATATCTGAGTATATTCTTCAATATCCTGTATTGTATCCCATGATAGTATTCAAGCTTAGACCTTCTACTAACACTAAGTTTCACGGCCGGGTCTGAATAGACTGCGCCTAATCCACTACAAGGTGCATCTACTACTGCTAATTCAAAAACCTGGTTAAAGACTATTCTTGAAGAGTCACTATTAACTAGTATAACTTTTCTCGTATCCACACCTAATTTCTTTAAAAGCATTGCTTCAACAAATATTCTACGACTTGAATTATCGAGTGCTAAGGCTTTCAACTTATTATTTGTTAACATGAATAATAGGCTTAGCTTAAGACCGGGGGCGCTACAAGCGTCTAGTATTGCCCGTGGTATTGACGCTAATGCTTCCATTGATATTATACTTGATATGTCTTGTGGAACAACAAGTGCTTTTTGAACACATTTATTTGAAGCTATTGGTTCCCATATAGGCTTAACTACTTTTACAGCATATTCTGATAATTTTGTTGTTTTATACTCTATGTTTGTTTCATCAAGACATTTAAGTGCGTCCTCAATACTTGTTTTCAGAGTATTTATTCTCAACCATCTCTTCCTAGTATTTAAACTATTAAGTATCTTGGCAATCTCATTTTCACTGAGACTTTCTATCAAGTCTTTCACAATGAATTCCGGGTAGCTATATAGTATGCTTAGTTTCTTAGACGTAGAAAGAATATCTACTTCTTCACGTGCTCTAGCTAGTAACTCTTTTACGCTAAAACCTATGCTTGAGAAATAATCTATAACACCAGCTACTGATACTCCATAACCATGTTTAGATGCAAGCCATCTTAATGTATAGTAATAGTTTACCGTATAGTAGCCTAGCTTATATAGCGTTGGTTTAACCCATTGGGGAAACCTATATTTCTCGATAATGTTTCTAAAGGCTTTGTCATAGCTAACATGTGTTCTAAGTATATAGTTTATGAGTAGTTTAAGGAAAAATGAGGCCTGCTCAGGCGGTATAGGTGTTTCCATCTCAGTAGCCTAAAGAGGAGTTTTTACAACGTCAACTTCTTTACCACTAGTTTTACTAGTGAAATATGGTAGTTTAGGTATTGGTAGTTTCCGTAGGAAATCAATATCTTTGTTGAATAAATCCCTAATATCGTTGAGACCTAGAACAGTCATTGCAAGCCTATCTATACCTATACCCCACGCTATAGCTCTAACGTTTTTAACACCAAGGATTTCAAGGACCTCCGGTCTAAACACGCCACCAGGGAATACTTCTATCCAGCCTAGTTCCGGGTGTTTTATAAAGCCTTCGACACTGGGTTCTGTGAATGGGAAATATCCTGGTTTAAACCATACTTGTTTGATACCCAGTGCTGCGGCGAATTCTTTGAAGAATGCTAGTAAGTGTTTAAAGTTTACATTCCTACCTACTATTATCCCATCTAACTGGTAGAACTCCATCGAGTGTTTAGCATCTAATGTCTCGGGTCTAAATACTCGATCTAAGCAGAAGACTCTATATTCTCCCTCGCCCTTCTCGAATATAGCTCTTACTGATACCGCTGTTGTTTGTGTTCTAAGCACTGGTCTTAATGCACGTAATGGATCCCATTTATATCTCCATCCCCTCTCATGTACAGCCTTAGCTCTCTCGAGTAGTTCCTCGGGGACACGGCCTTTCAGTTTGTTTTCTACAAAGAAAGTATCATGTATTTCACGTGCTGGATGATCCTGTGCTTGGAAAAGTGCGTCGAAATTCCAGAATTCAAGTTCAACATGTGGGCCTTTTACTTCCTCAAAACCCATAGATACTAGTATGTCTCTAACCATATCTAAGAACTCCATATATGAGTTGATCTTAGCGCCACGTGGTCTTGGCGGTGGTATTGATAAGTCGAATTCCTTGATAATATACTTGTCTAGCTCATGGGCCATTGAAGGCTTAACGACGGTTACTAGTTTCTTTTCCTTGATCAACCCCTTATTATATAGCTCGATTAGTTTATTAGTTGCACATACTATTATCGCTGTTTTTTTCTCTACTCTAACCATTCTCCTTCTCTTCAATAAACCAACAATATCACTTGGTACATGTTCTCCTCTCTCGATATTCTTTAAGAAGGATTTTAGCCAGCTAGCGTTTTCCAATACGCGGAAACAATTCTCTTCTTCACCAATAACTACTTTCTTACTTGTTATCTCTAGACAGTGTTCACGTAAAAGATATTGTAGTCCTATCCGTGCATGACTATTATCTATATTAGCTTCACGTGAAACACATTCAAGGAATTCTTTTACTTCGCGTTCTAAACACTTATACATAACTCTATATATTCTCTCCTCTGGTAAACCTTTTTCAATAACTTCTCTACCCTCATCGGTTAGGAATATTTTCTCTAAGACCTGGCGTTTCATTTTAACTAACTCTTTCTTCTCAAGCTCAGCAAGATCACGCATAAGACTTTCGGGTGTAACATTCAATTTTTCAGCTAATCTTCTTACCTCAATCTCTCTCACACTATATATATTTGAAACAATCGCGTACTGTTTCTCATTTAGATATATTTCCCCACTCAAAAGATAGGCACCACTTAGATTATATCTTTCCATTACACTATAATGTATTGAAAAAAGTTTTACCGTTTCTCCGCCTTACTTAATAGCTCTTCTACAGCCTCTCTAAACCTTTTAACGCCTTCAATGATCTCCTCTTTATTTGTCGCGAAACTAAATCTTACATAATACTTGCTTGTCTGAGCTGGGAACGCGCTGCCCGGCAATATTATTAATTGATGATGATCTATTAGGTAATTGACTAGATCCTCTACCGTCATACCAGTTTTTTCTAATAATTTAATGACGCGTGGAAATATATAGAATGCGCCACGGCTTTTCCAGGTTTCAACGCCCTCAACATCCTTTAACCCCTCATACATTAGGTCTCTCATTTCACGATATCTCTTAACTAATTTATCCACCCATTCCCAGGTCTCGGGATCACGTAATGCTTTAACACCAGCTTTTTGGACAAAACTTGTTGGGCAACCCCATATATTTACTGCAAGTCTCCTAAGTACTTGTGCAACCTCTCTCTTAACAACCATGTAGCCTAGACGCCAACCTGTCATAGAGAATGTTTTTGAGAACCCGTTTATATAGACTAGCCAGTCTCTCCAATCTGGATATGATAGAAACGATTTAAATTTACCCTCATAGACAAAGTTATCATATATTTCATCAGCAATGACTAATATGTTGTGTTTCCTAGCTATTTCGGCAATAGTGTCTAGTTCTTTCTCCGAGAATATAGCTCCAGTAGGGTTATGTGGGTTATTGATCACAATTGCTTTAGTCTTGTTCGTAATAGCGTTTTCTATAGCATTAATATCTAGTGAAAAGCCTTCATTAGATCCCCTAAACTCTAGAGATATAAATATTGGTTTGGCACCAAATAACTTAGCTGCTTCAGAGTATACGGGGTATGTTGGTTCAGGCACTATTATTTCATCGCCTTCACGAAGGTAGGCAGCAATAGTTAAGAATAAGGGTCCTTTAGCACCGGGACCCACAATCACCTCCTCTGGTTTAACATCGCTACCGTATCTTTCGTTTAAATAATCAGCTATTGCTTCCCTTAATTCAGGGATGCCGGGGGTTTCCGTATATCTAGTAAACTTCTCTATTTTTAAAGCCCGAACAGCTTCATCGATCACGTTATCGGGGGTTGGTACATCTGGTTGTCCTATACTAAGATTTATTACTTTATATCCTTTCTTTGCTAATTCCCTGCCTCTGGCTATATATGCGAACCCTCCTTCGCCGAGCATGTTTTTAATGATCCCTTTATACTCGTCAACTATGGGAGACAACTCTAACACCCACAATCATGGATGCGTGATTTATTATTATAGTTTATATGTGACAATTATTTAATCCAATACATGAAATATATATGTTTTAAACCTTAGACAAGGGTGTCTTTAATTTGAGATACTTGGTTAGGGAGTTAAGTGGTAAAGACCTTATATCAACTCTCGACTGGAGTATAGAGGAGATCGAGGTCACGTTAAAGCTGGCTGAGGAGCTTAAGAGAATAGCTCATTACCAAGGCGTTGAACATATACCAAAGATCTTAGAACGTAAAATATTTTATATGTTATTTTTTGCACCATCAACACGTACGCGTGCAGCGTTTGAATCAGCAATGTATTACCTAGGGGGGCATGCGGCTTATATCGAGGCGAAGACTACTAGATTAGCATTAGAGCCTGGCCAGGTTGGAGAAGCTGTTAAAGACGCGGCTATAATGTATGATCGCTATGGTCACGGCATAGGTGTTAGGATACTTGATAAAGCGATCGACTACGTGTATGGGCGTGGAAATAAGGTTGTGAGAGAAATAGCTAATGCTGTCTCAATACCAGTTATAAACATGGCTGACGACATGTTCCACCCTACACAAGGGTTGGCAGATCTATATACTTTTAGAGAACAATTTGGTCGTATAGAGGGTAGGAAATACGTTATTATGTGGGCTTACAGCCCAGAGATTAGGGGATGGTGTAGTGTTCAGGAAGATATGATACTATTCCCTAGGTTTGGCGTAGACGTTGTAGTGGCTAGACCTCCAGGTTTTGATCTTGATCCTAAGCTTGTAGAGAAAGCTAAACAATTAGCGCGTGAAAATGGTGGTTCACTTACTTTCACGGATAATTTAAGAGAAGCATTAGAGGGTGCACATGCTGTTTTCCCTAGAAACTGGGCTTCACCAAAACTCGTTGAGCTAGGATATAGTAGGTTTAAGGATGAAGAACTAAGAATCTATGAGAAATATAGAGATTGGAGAGTTACAAGGGAGTTAATGGATCTTATGGATAAACATGGTGTTTTAATGCATGTACTACCTATCATGAGAGGATATGAAGCGGATGACGACGTTATAGATGATCCTAAGAAATCAATTATATATGAACAAGCTGAGAATGGGTTATGGACTAAAGCAGCCGTATTAGCTTTAACTCTCTATGGCGTTAAATAGCCTTTTTACTCTAAATATTCCTTCATACTAACTTCTTTACCATGTTTAACAAATTTGATCCTAAGATCCGGTTTAACTGGTATCCCTATACGTTGTAGTAAAGCATAGACCGTGTATCCATCAAGTTCTTTTACAATGCCTTGTCTTATTAATTCGTAGAAAACAGATACTGCGTATCTATACCCTTCTGGATATAATTGTTTAGCTTTACCCATTAACTCTTTAGCTCGATCATCAGATAGTTTCTCCCAAACAATTTTCTCCGGATCGATTACTGGTTTCTTTTTCTCCTCGACACTTTTCTTTAATTGCTCATTTATCCATTTCTTTAAGAGCTTCATCTTAATATATTCTGGCAACTCATCAGCCATTGCTACATCACCATAGATACAATATTATTCTTAATGGGGCTTAAAGAGGTTAATGTATAGATCGGTTTCCGCCTCTAAATGCTTTTTTATTAAATATAATGCTATGGTCGAACATATTATATCCGCTAATGAGCCGGGATTTATCTTTTTTCTTCTAAGCTCCTGATCAAACTCGTAGACTTGTCTAAACCATTCTGGGTTGCCATTTATAAGGTTTTCATATATTTCACGTGCTTTTCTCCTAACATACTCTGCTGGTTCAACACCATGTTTCCTAACTATTAATGTATCGTTCTCTCTACTTAGTAGATAAATATATGTTGCTACAACACTCTTATTCCAATTGTTTTGTCTTTTCAGGTTCTCCTCAAGCACATTTAATGCTTTAAGACTTCTCTTATACCCTGATAAAAGCTCGTCATGTACAATCTCTACCTGCCTACTATATTCAAATACATCAACTAATCTATGCCTACGTATTCGAAGTTGTCTAGCATAGTCTCTCGCCCATACATCTACATATTCATTATTACTTAAACGTGGTAAATGTGATGGTCTAGCTATACGTACTGCTTTGTAATAATAGATACTATCGTATACTGTTGTCGGCTTTAATACTCGGCTAGATTCGACAATGCAATCTAATAATGGTTTTTCATTAGCAATACAATAACCAGTATTTATAGTCAGGGGTATTAGTAAGGTTAGAGATCCCAGGCTTGTATTTACACCAGTATATCTAATAATGTCTTTTATAGCATAATATATGAGATCGCCGAATATCGTTTTACCCCATTTAGCTCTCATTCCTCGTTTAAACCCGCGTAGAAACCATTTAACAACTATATGCGAGGATAAAATAAAGTCTTCAAACTTCATATTAGGGAGATCAGCTAATCTATGAACATTACCTGGTTTAGGATAAACTGAGACTTCAAGAGATATAGCCGATGCTATTAAGTAGGGGTATATATAGTCTCTACCCATTATCCCTCATCCACATAGTATATCCTTATATATTATTAGCGATAGGTATTTTTATGTGGTGAATCACATGGTTGATCCTCGGATATCACGTCTTGCTAAGCTTTTAGTAGAATATTGTATTGAAGCCAAGGCGGGAGAAGAGGTAGTAGTGAATGCTGGTGTCGAAGCAATACCATTAGTAAGGGAGATGGTTAAGTATCTCGTAGAGAGTAAAGCTTATCCATTAATTATAAATTTGAATGAAGAGACAATAACCGAGACTTTCTATAAATATGCGCCACGGGAAGTCCTAGAACATGTGAGTGAATTTGAGAAAGAGTTGATGAAGAGAATAAATGCCTCGATCAGTGTTATTTCTCCATCACATACTAAACCATTAAATACTATTGATCCCGAGAAGATAAAACTAAGAAGTAAAGCTAGGTCAGAACTTACAAGGATCTTTATGGAGAGAAGTGCACGTAAGGAGCTGAAATGGGTTGTAACAGCTTATCCCACTAAGGCCTTAGCTCAAGAAGCTGGAATGTCTTATCTTGACTACGTGGATTTCGTATTCCATGCTACATACTCTGACTATGAAGACCCTATTAGTAAATGGAGGGAGATAGCTGAGAGACAAGAGAGGATAGCTGAGTTTTTAAATAAAGTTTCTGAGCTTAAATATGAGGGGCCGGGGATAGACTTGTATCTACGCGTTGATGAGAGAAAATGGATCAATGATGATGGAAAATATAATATGCCGGGTGGCGAGGTTTTCTCAGCCCCTATAGAGGATAGTGTTGAGGGATGGGTAGAGTTTGATTATCCAGCGATATGGCGTGGTGTGGAGGTTGAGGGTGTAAAACTAGTATTTCGTAAAGGAGAAGTTATAGAGGCACATGCTGCTAAAGGCGAGGAGTTTTTAAAGAAAATGCTTGAGACAGATGAAGGGGCTAAGAGGCTGGGTGAAATTGCTTTCGGTCTCAATGAAAACATCACGAGGTTTACGCGTGAGATCTTATTTGATGAAAAACTGGGAGGCACAATACATATGGCTCTCGGCGCTGCTTATCCGGAAACAGGAGGTAAGAATGTATCGGCGATACATTGGGATATGATAAAAAATATGAAGAAACACAAGGTATATGCCGATGGGGATCTAATATATGAGAACGGCAAGTTTATTGAAGAAATAATATGACGGGTGTTTTCATTTAATGTAGGGTTTAAATATGTTGGCCGAAAGAATAGAGTTTTGATTGTTGTATAAGAGGTCTTATAAAGTTTTTAAGATTAAGTAATTCTTCCATTTTCTCATCATATAGTTCTAGGAGTTGTCTACGTAGATTATATGGTACTCTCCTCCTCCATAATGTATATTGGAATTTAAACCTATGATATAGAAGAAGTATAAGTAGATATGTGTATAAATATATCGTCGCAAATATAATATAGGCTACGATATCCATTACATAAACAAGCATTTTTAGATATTCACGCAAGTCTTTTTCAATCCTCCGATAAACACTTACTTAATATGTAGAGGGGTCTTTTATCAGTACCTACATTGATTATATAGCCTTTCTTTTCAAGTATCTTCAATCTCTCCCTAATAATCCTACGTGAGGCTCTACCACGAAATATTTTTACACGCCTTGTTATCTCTGAAATACTTAGTTTCTCGCAGAGCGACAATGCTTTCAATATATCACGACTAATAGGGTCTAGCTCGCTATGTGAGAATATAGACATTAACCTTTTAGTAGCATCAATAGCCATATAGACAGGGATAGAAAGGACCGATGCAATCTCCGACGCGAGATAAAGATCCTCTGCAGGAACACCTAAAGCTTTTAATCTATTTTCTAAATCCTCTATTTTATCTAAAACTTTCTTTAAAACCTCTTCAATATATTCTAGTCTTTTCTCAATACTTGACACTGAATATCCCTCGCAAATAATGTTTAATGAATAAGTAAAATTATAAAAAACAATATATTAGTAGTTAATGATACTAGCTTAATTCTAATGTTTCCTTGCTAAGAATTACTCTTTTTCCTCTTTTTCTTCCTCTTCTTGCTCCTCCTCTTCTTTTTCTCCGATTACTTTTTTTCCTCCGATTACAATCTTAGCTTTCTCGCTTTTGATGGTCTCCGCTATACTTTTTAACACCTCATTTATAGATGGGGCTATTTCTAGTTTTTTCTTATAGAATTCTTTAACCATTTCTTTAATAAGATCCTCTGGTAACCCGGATTCCTTTAATTCCTTATACAATGAAGCTACTTCTTCTCCTAATTTCTTACCATCTAAGCTAGCCGTAACTGCTACGATAAGTTCTTTGGACATGTCTTTTAATTTCTCAAGAAATGGGGTAACTGCTTCTAGTATTTCTCTTACTTCCTCGGCCTCACTAGTCTCTGTTTTCTTGCCTACAACTACCTCTACTTTCTCCTCTTTCTCTTTTTCCTCTTTACCTTCTTCAGCTATCATTCCTATTCACCATGGATAGTATTTTATTTGTTCACGTATTAACGCTTTATTAATAAAATGTGAACAATTAACAACTAGGAAATGAACAATTACGAAGTAATAGGAGGAGTTTATGAGATATAGTATCTAGGCTAGGTTTAATCCTCTTGTTAACCATAGTCTCCTATACTTATCTTACAATTCTATGTTTGCATGCTCGTTACGTAAGTCTTCCTCAGTTTTACCGAGTTTGTTCATTAGCTCAGCAACTACGCCATCTAGAAAAACCATGACAGTATCCTCAAATAAAGTGCCCAGTGGGGCTAATGACTCATGTATACCTAGTATTTGTCTTGTGAAATAATCCTCCTCCTCCGCGATCTTAGTCCTACCGGGGATTCTAACTATTATATCGCTAAGCTCGGCTAATGGGCTATCTGGGTAGCTTGTAATAGCTATTATTTTAGCGCCAACAGCTTTGGCCGCTTCAGCAGCTGTAACTATTAGTTTTGTTCTCCCACTACCAGATATAGCTATTACGATATCATCTTTCCTAATCCTTGGAATGATAGTCTCCCCCAATACATATACTTGGAAACCCATATGTAGTAGTCTCATAGCGAAAGCTTTACCAACTAGTCCACTACGACCAGCACCCATTACTAGTACGCGAGCCCCTCGTTTATAGGCGTCGATAAGGGTTTCGATCATGTTGTCTTTCTCTTTATCACTGATCATGTCAATTGCTTTAGACACAAAATTAATTATTTCAACCATAGCTTCACGTA
>CAZVAW010000023.1:0-3270 GCA_964625205.1 uncultured Desulfurococcaceae archaeon | reverse complement strand
ATCATGTCAATTGCTTTAGACACAAAATTAATTATTTCAACCATAGCTTCACGTATAATACCAGAGACCATATTACTAAGCACCCCATGTTAGGAGACCCAGTTATCCATATAATGTTATAAACCTTTAAAAATAAGATAATACATAGCCCCCCGCTTCCTCACACCCCCAGAGACCCCGATTAAGGGGTATGGATATGAAGGGGGTCGGTCGAGCGGGGGACAACCACTATTCATTTAAAGAAAAGATGTTAATGACTTCTTAAGGGTAAAGCCGTAAAATTAACCCCATAAAATTTCTGAAGAACACAAATATAGGTGAAGGGGAAGTATATGTGTTTAAAAAGTCTTTTTCTTTCTAGTAAAGAACTTCATTATTATGAACACCGATACTATAGGGACGATTACTATAAGGATTAATGTTGGTAGGTTTATTGAATCAAACAGATTTTCATGCTGGTTTTCCGTCGTTGATGCCCGTTCTTTATATGGTTTTATCAACTTATATAACCCCATACGTGGATCACTTAACCCGGATAACGAGCCAACCCCACCCGCTACGTATGTTGTAAGTGTTTCAACATGATCCGGGTAGAGAAGGATAACAACAACTATATTCGTACTCTTAATATGTAGATGAACTAGTGGTGTGAATTTAGTAAAGTTATCTGTTGCTACATAGTAGATATCCTTAATTATAAGGTTATCAACAGTTACTTTCGAAGTATTTATAGTATCCTTAACAGCATTTTTCACTGCTTCAACGATCTCATCCATATATTTTTGATCAATCTTAAAAACTATATATCTATTTGGCCTGCCGAGATCAATAACTGGTAAGAATAACTCTATGAATTTCACTACATTCTTCCCATCTTGATCCTCTACACCAATTTTAATTGGATATCTTATTCTAATGTCGTTTATAAACATATAGAACTTATAATATGGATTCTTAAGTTTGATCACTTTCTCAGGTTCTTTCTTGATAATAATACCGCTTGGTAACTGTATATATTCTTGTCTAGTAACATATTCTTTTTCTTCAGCATCTACCCCAGCATACATTACCTTAACCTTTAATGGAATATAGTAGTCCCACTCGCTTTCAAACAAATCTATGATCTTATTTATAGTTTTATTAGGTATCGAACCAAGCACGTTAACGTAACCATTGCTACGTCTATAGTATATATAGCCTATATCAAGCATAACATACGATGCATTAAGTGCAGTATAGTTAGTTAATAATATACAAGATCCAGTATACTCGTCCATTAACAATCTAGTCGTTTCAGAACCCAAAACCTTATCTATAGCCTTACCCTCGATAAAGCTTAGGATACTAGGCACTACGTTAATTATATGAGGTCGTATATTTAACCATGTATCGTATAATCCACAAGTATCTCGTTGAGAGAACCCAGTATACAATACTAAGAGTTTGACACCAAGTAAAGAACGTAATGTACTGTTTAGGTATTTTAGATTGAAAGCTAATCTATGTATCACGCCATTATGGATCATTATGATATCTTCAGCAGATACACAACTTATGTTACTTAATAATAGTAAAATGAGCATTACATAAGGGATAATAACCTTATAGCCCATGTACATCACCTTTTAACCAACGATATAACACCACGCCACTGAAACGATCTTGATTGTTCCTGGCGGTGGATTGAATTCGTACATATAATAGTTGTAGAACTCTTTTGGTGTTTTGATATAATATAGGCCGAAAGGTTCCATTCCCTCATCTCCCGGATTGTATTCTGCTATTACCCACTCGTTACCAGATGAATCAATATCCTGTGGTGTGTTTCTGGTAAAGCGAAGTTTTACAACAATATAAGGATATAACACTGCAGGTTTTCCATGCCATTCATCATATACCTTTTCTCCCTTCTTCTTTCCTCCTAATACACAGTTATAGCAGTACTGATTATCATGCACAGCTTTGAACCAAGCATCTTTAATAGAATAGCCCTTAATTAATAATTGAGCGTATTCCTTTAATGTTGGTGTTGACACATCATGGCCTCCTAACTCAAATAGATAAAATGACGCCATACTGGCTATGCCATGTAAATAGGTATTAATAGGTGCATAGGTCTTCTTACCACCATTAAATAGGTGATAGATCATACCATCTTTATTATCCTTCCGAGGAAAATACAAAACATTACAACCAGCTATCGTGTTCCATCTCGTTAATCCATCTACATGAGTCATAGTGATTCCTTCCTTTTCGAAATCAAAATATGCAGTACTATACGGATCTCCCCATTTATCATTATCCCATGTACTAAACGAGATACCATTTATACCGCTATGGCCTACAAACAAGACATAGTCATATTTTGATATAAGATTACTACCACCAAATTCAATAGTCCACCATTGCGATGGTTTTGCAGTATCATTGTATCTTTGGTCAAAATAGAAATAAGTAGAATACTTCCCCGGATTATTAATGTAGTAGTTATCTATTGTTTGAACAAAAGCTTCTGCTGACGAAACTGCACAACATATGGGATCACTATTATAATTATCTACAGCTTCTACTAGCACGTATACCACGTTATTAGACCCGGTAAGGATGATGAAATGTTTTAAGTTCATTATTCTGGTATGATATGTCGAACTTGATATAATTGCGTTTATGTTTATTATTAACAGTAATAACAATAGTGTAAATATTATCTTACTCAATCACACCACTTTTTTTTTCTTTGTAAGACATCATTTATAAATCTTTCTTAAACAAAAAGAACCGATATTGAGATTCTAATAATAATGCGATTAAAAGAACAATATTAATTTGTAGAAAACATCATGAATAAAAAGTTCAGAAAATTTTACTTGATTATTTCTAAATATCAAGTATATTCTTTAGCTTTTTTAATAGCAACTTAAATACGATAAAACCCTAAACCGTATCAATTAAGTTATTAGGCTGTTATTGTAGAGAAGGTGAAATAGTGATTTATAAGGGTAGTGATATGGACAGAAAGTCATATGGAAGAATTGATAGATTACAAGTTATACGTCCCTTTGATCCATGGCGCTCGGATAAATGTACTTGCATGCCTAAATATAGTTTACACCCGTATACGGGATGTAGCCATTTTTGCCTCTATTGTTATGCTACAGCATATATAGGTAGAAAACCAAGTATTCCTAAAAGAGACTTTTTAAGACGTGTATTAAGGGATCTAAGGTTTATTAATTCAGAGCTAGTTATTGAACTGAGTAGTAGTAGTGA
>CAZVAW010000022.1:0-22797 GCA_964625205.1 uncultured Desulfurococcaceae archaeon | reverse complement strand
AAAAGTGGTAAGGGTTTCAAGTAAGAGCGAGTTACTAGAAGCGTTGAAAGGCATTAAACGTGATAAAGTAATAGTCTCTGTTAAACCATTAAGCATCGAAGTTGCACGTGCAGCGGCACATGATTCCAGAGTTGATACAATAATAATTGATCGTGAAAGCTTAAAGTACATTGATAAACCACAAATAAATTTAATGAAACAATTCGTTAAACCATTAGAACTTCCTCTATCTAGCTTCCTAAAATATAGTCCTAGTATTAGGGCAATGATCTATAGAAGAATAAAATACTATTTCTTCTATGCTAAACAACCAATAATAGTATCAAGTTGTGCAGAAACATGGAACGAAATAATGATCCCTAAAAGCACTATATATTTATTGTCTCAATTACTCGATCTCAGTCCTAAAGAAACCATACTATTTATAACGACCTATCCTAGGGAAATACTTATTCATAATGGTGTATCAATATGACATTCTTTCCACTTATATTAGCATTACTGGCTTTAACTACATCTATACTCTCATTTATCTTGATTATTTTTATAAAAAAAGAAATTAAAAGAATTAGGGAGAAACTAAAAGTTTTATTAGCCGAGGAAGTAGAAAGCGCTGAACTATATTGGGGTAAAAAGATAAGAAAGCGATACATAGTTTTCACTATTTTAAGTGAGCAAAAACTATCAAAACAAGATGTTGAACATGTTATACGGGAAAAATTTAAACAATACTTTGGAGAACAAGAACTAGTTAAAGCCGATCCTCAACTAATATATTTTGATCCCAATCTTCAACGTGGAATAATACGGACTACGCAACTCCATAAGGATAAGCTATTATCAGTTTTTCAGCTTATCAAAGAAGTTAATGGTATCAAATGTCTCTTTATACCAGTTAAGACAACAGGCACGATGAAGAAAGCACGTGGAATACTATATAGGTTCGACCGTGAATACCATAAGTAGTTACATTAAAAACCCATAATAACTAAATACTTTACTCATAGGATGATGAAGCCGCTCCAACATGAACGATGAAGAACTCGCGACGAACTGAACTATTTATCGATCCTTTTCAATAGAGAAAATATATAAGAATAAGATTAAACCTAAGAATAAAATAGGTGCGGGGGTGCCCGAGCCTGGTCAAAGGGGGCGGACTTAAGACTGGCGGACAAAACATTATGGGTCCGCCAGGGGGAGATCCGCTGGCGTAGGCCTGCGTGGGTTCAAATCCCACCCCCCGCACCACTTCCATATAGATTCCATTAAGGTTTCGTTTTACCATACGTTCTTAACAATATTGTGTATGAAATAATCTTATTATTCCCATATTTTATGAATTATATACAGTTAAGTGTTTCCAAGTAGATTACGGTGGAGTACTATGAGTGTAGGCATACCTCCAGCCGCTGCATATGATCGGGCAATCACGATCTTCGCGCCAGATGGAAGGATATATCAAGTTGAGTACGCTTTTGAATCTGTTCGTCGCGGGTGGACAACATTAGGTATTAGAAGCAAGGATGGCGTCGTTGTTATTGTTCATAAGAAGAAGACCTCTACGTTAATTGATGAGAAAATGATCCAGAAGATCTTTATTGTAGACGAACATATAGGAGCTACTTTTGCTGGTATAGCTAGTGATGGTAGAGTTTTAGTAGAGTATGCTAGGCAACAAGCTCTACTACATAGGTTCTACTATGATGAACCAATCCCAGTCGAGTACCTGGCTAAACAAATTTGTGATGTTAAACAGGCTTATACACAACACGCTGGCGTCCGCCCATTCGGTGTTGCAATAGTGCTTGCCGGTGTAGATGAAGATGGACCTAGGCTGTTCATGACAGAGCCTAGTGGTAGGTATTTAAGTTATTATGCAGTAGTGATCGGTGAGAAAAGCAATGAAGCCACGAGTTATATTGAGAAGAAATATAATTATGAACTATCACTAGACGATATAATTAAACTAGGTATAGAAACCATAGCAAATGTATCGGGTGAGGAAAAGATTACTGCTGAGAATATCGAGGCTGGATATATTAGTGTTAAAGATAAGAAGTTCAAGATAATGGAGTTAGAAGATATCAAGAGATACTATGACGAACTAGTAAAAGAGGGGAGGATAAAGTAGTCTCGATTAATCTTTTATCGAAGGTGAATATTTTTGCCCGAAAAATATGTTATTGCACGCTACTCTTCTAAAGGTCACACTTTTGAGATACTTGTAAACCCTGATCTTGCTTTGAAAGTTAAAGAAGGTAAAGAAGTAAATATTGATGAATTGCTAGTAGGCGACTATGTATACAAAGATGCTAGAAAAGGGTTAAAAGCATCACCTGAAACGTTACGTAGTGTATTTGGTACTGATGATATAAAGAAAGTAGCTATAGAAATAATTAAACGTGGTGAAATACATTTAACTGCTGAGCAGAGAAGGAAGATTATTGAGGAGAAAAAGAAGCAAATAATTAATCTTATAGCGAAAAACGCTATAGATCCTAAGACTAAGTTACCTATACCACCTAAGAGGATAGAGTTAGCGATGGAACAAGCACGTGTATCGGTTGATCCGTTTAAACCCGCTGAAGCACAGTTTGAAGAGATTGTTTCAAAAATAGCAAGATATATTCCGATAAAGATCGCGAAAGCCTATATAGCGGTCAAGATCCCGCCACAATATAGTGGTAGAGCGTATAAAGTGCTTGCAAAATTTGGCGAGATTAAAAAACAGAATTGGTTATCTGATGGAAGCTGGTTAGTCGAGATAGAGATACCGGCTGGTATGCAGAAAGAGTTTATTGATGAAGTTAATAAATTAACTCAAGGTTCAGCGTCTATTAAGGTTTTACATGTAAGGTGAAAAATAAATTGAAACTTAAACTACTAGTAGCTGATAGACAAATTGTTAGACCTGGAGATTTATTGGCTTTTATCGAAGAAAATTCTCAACAAGGTTTTAAACATTTCCCGGAGAAACACATTTATGTATACAATGACAAAGTCTACTCTGATATCGTGGGTGTCGTGAATATTGTTGACAAAGATTTAACCGTTATTCCACTCGAAGGCACATATGTCCCTAGGAAAGATGATCTAGTGATTGGAGTGGTTTCGAGCATCGGCATTACAAGCTGGGTAGTAGATATTCGCGCGCCTTATAAAGCTATTTTGAACGGTAGTGAAGTGATTGAAGGATTTAACCCTATAATACATAATCTACGTGACTATCTAGATGTTGGTGATTATATTTTAGCTAAAATAGCAGTATTTGATCGTTCCAGAGACCCTATATTAACTATCAAAGGTAAAGAACTAGGCAAGATAACCGAAGGCGCTGTTATAGAGGTAAAACCAAGTAGGGTACCTAGGATAATAGGTAGGAAAGGAAGCATGTTAAACATACTTACTAGTATGACTGGATGCAATATTGTTGTAGCACAAAATGGTGTTTTATGGATTAGATGTAAAGAAGATGAGAGTTTAAATGCTTTGATAGAAGCTATTAAAATAATCAACGAAAGACCACATGCACGTGGTTTAACGGAGGAAATAAGGATTTTTTTAATGAGAAAATTAGGTAAAGGTGTGTAATATGGAGAAACCAGTATTGATTAGAGAAGATGGTTTAAGACATGATGGTAGAAGGCCAGATGAGCTTAGACCAATACGTATAGAAGTCGGGGTTTTAAAGAACTCTGACGGCTCAGCCATAGTTGAATATGGCGGTACAAAAGTAATAGCAGCAGTATATGGGCCTCATGAAGCACCATCTAAATTTATGATTCTACCCGATAGGGCATTAATTAGATGTAGATACCACATGGCACCATTTTCTACTTCTGAACGAAAAAGCCCATCACCATCCAGGAGAGAGATCGAGTTATCAAAGGTTATTAGGGAAGCATTAGAGGCCGTAGTGTTTACAGAACTATATCCGCGTACAACAATAGATATATTTATAGAAGTATTACAAGCAGATGGAGGCACAAGAACAGCTGGTTTAACAGCTGCTTCACTAGCATTAGCTGATGCAGGTATACCGATGAGAGATTTAGTAGCTGGTGTTGCTGTTGGTAAAGTTGATGGAGTACTAGTACTAGATATTGACGAGCTTGAAGACGAGTATGGTGAGGCTGATATGCCTATAGGTTATGCCGTAGGCATGGATGAGATTGTTCTATTACAGTTGAATGGAGTATTAACGCCTGAGGAAATGAAAGAAGCTATAAAGCTTGCTAGGAAAGGAGCTGAGCAGATCTATAAATTGATGAAAGAAGCTCTTCATAGAAAGTATTTAAAAGTTCTTGAAATGTGAGGTGGACATTATGTCTACTACACCAGTTAAACAACCAATTATACCCCGCGTTAAACGTGAGACTATAATAAGATTGTTGAAAAAAGGAGAACGAATAGATGGGAGAAGATTTGAGGATTTCCGTAAGATCAATGTAATGTTGAACCCCATACCAAAAGCAGAAGGAAGTGCAATCGTTCATGTGGGAAACACCACTGTAATGACTGGCGTAAAATTAGAGATCGGGACACCATATAGTGATAGACCTAATGAGGGTGTACTACAAGTACATGCTGAGTTTGTACCTTTAGCATCACCAACTTTTGAGCCAGGACCTCCAGATGAAGATGCTATCGAAGTGGCTAGAGTAATAGATCGCAGTCTACGCGAACCAAAAGTAATTAAATTGGAGGATCTTGTGCTGATTCCAGGTAAGAGAGTCTGGATTGTATTTAACGATTTATACTTACTAGATCACGATGGAAACATTATTGATACAGGAATGTTATCTACCATTCTTGCATTAAACCAAACTAAAATGCCAGAAGTTAAGATCGAGAGTGAAGAGAACATCATTATAAATAGAGAGAATAAGATTAATCCATTACCTATAAATTTAAACGTTGTTACCGTTACTATAGGTGTTTATGAAGAATACCTTATAGTAGATCCTAGTCTCGATGAAGAACTAGTAATAGATTCTAGGATAACTTTTGCAATTGATGAGAACAGGCGTATAGTCGGTCTTCAGAGAATGGGGATGAAAGGTATTAAACCAGCATTGTTTGAAGAAGCACTTGATCTAGCGTTAAGAAAAGCTAGTGAACTACATGAGCTTGTGAGGAAAATATTAAATAACCCACAAGACTACATAAAACCTAGTTTATCGATTGAGAGCTTTTGGGAGAGGTAAGCGGGAATGGCTAGGAGGACAAAAGTAGTAGGTATAGCTGGTAGATACGGCGCTAGGTACGGTTCAACACTACGTAAGAAAGTAAGAGATATATTGCAGAAGAGATACTCACCACACACTTGCCCATTCTGTGGATATAAGGGTAGAGTTGTGAGAATAAGCACTGGTATATGGATGTGTAAAAAATGTGGCATGAAATGGGCTGGAGGAGCATATGTACCACGTACAGAGCTGAACAAATATTTCCCGAAGATTATTATTAGAGAATAGAGATAGAGTATTTTTATCATGCCATTATTAATTATTACAACTTCTCATAAACCAAGTCCACGAACACGTAGTTTCGTAAAGGATCTTGCTAATACTCTCCCCTATTCTATTAAGTTAAACCGTGGTAAGAAAACGTTATTTGATCTAGGACTTGAAGCCTATAGAAATAATGCCTTATATGTATTAATCGTTGGCGAACGCAAAGGAAACCCCTCACTGATAAGAATCTATAGACTAGAGAAAACTAGTTTTTATCCAGAATTAAAACACGTAGCTAGTATAAAGATCAGAGGAGTAAAACTTACTAGAGAGAATCCGGAAAGTACACGAGCATATAATCCTGAGACTATATGGATCGACTATGAACAATGCATATCTGATGATTGTTATAAGTTGGCCGACATATTTATCATGATATATAAAGATAAACTCATCGAAGAAAAACCAGATATTACTTTGTCACTTAAAGAGAAAGGTAATACAGTATTCTTTATACCATTAAATCGTTTAGGAAAAGTATGTGGACCTATAATTAAGGTCTCAGGTGTTAAAATAATATGATCAAGGAGTATTGTCTAGAACTATTTATTAAAGAAAATGATAAAAAAATGCTACACTCCTTATTTAAAGCCTTAAAACCAGATACATATAATGTACCTAACAACTGCAATGTTAAAATAAATTTAAGTGAAGGTAAAGATCAGCTATACATGAGGATAAGTTGTAGTAAAATTAATGATTTAAGAGCATTATTTAATAGTTATTATAATATAATATCGACTATATTACATATATGGGAGGAGGAAAATGAGTCAACAATCACTTCCACCGGAGGTTCAACAAACTCTGGTACAGTACCAAACGATCCGCGATAATTATTTAAAATTAGATGCTGAGCTAAAGATGATTGAATCCGAGTTAGTCGATATTGAAAATATTCTTCAAACACTCAATACCATAGACGAAGACATTGAAGTCTATAAAATGGTTGGCCATATCTTAATTAAGAAAAAGAAAACTGATGTTATTAAGGAGTTAGAAGAGAGAAAAGAAATACTAAGTATTAAGAGGGATAAGGGTAAGAAACAACTAGAACTTCTTGAGAAGCAGTTAAAAGAATTAGAAAACAAGTTAAGAGAATTACTAAATAAGTATGGGATAACGATTGGTTAAGAAAATACGTAGAATAGGTTTAAAACTCAGGGATATCTCATTAGATGATCTATTGGATATACTTGAGAGGTTAGAGTTAGAAATTAGAAGATACCTGCATAATAAATTACCGCCTAAAACTGATTACGATCTAATACTTAGTGTTGAGAAAAACGACGTACTTACACTAAATATTGATATCGGCATAATAGGTGAGTATGAGGATATAATTGATTATAAGGCGATAGTAAATGACACGATCAACTATGCACGTAGATTTTTTGAGAAAGAACTCAAGAAATATCGAGTTATTGAAGAAAATACTCCTTGAATATAGAGGTTCTTTTGCTGGATTACTGGTACATAGAAATGCCGATCCGGATGCATTAGCTTCTGCGATCACCTTATCGCGTTTTCTTGATGATCTAAAGATAGAGAACTATTTGTTTTTACCAGAGGGGGTGAATAGAGTAGCAAAAAACATGCTAGATACATTAAATATCAACATAGATTTATATGATATGGTTATGTTAAAAAACATGGTTGATAATATTGATTTTTTCATAATATTAGATACAAGTAATCCTATACAATTAGGTGAAGCATATAGGTATATCCGAGGTAAACCACTAATATTAATAGACCACCATATCCCAGGCTCCTTGGTAAAGAAGGCTAGTGTTTATTATGTAGAGAAACTAGTAAGTACTTCAGAGCTCGTATACATTCTGCTTCGCGATATCTGGGTATTTTCTCAAGACCTAGCAACACTTCTTTTAGCTGGAATACTATACGATAGTAAACGCTTTACATACGTTGATCCAGTGATTTTCTTAATAGTTCACGAACTTATTAATGTTTGGAAGGCAAATTATCTTCTTGCAATAAGCTCTTTAAAAAAGACATTAGAAATACCTGAGCGAATAGCTAGGTTAAAAGCTTCAAAGAGAATGACTATATTCAGGACTGACGACTTATTAATAGTATTCACTAGGGTTGGATCATATGAGTCAAACGTCGCAAACGCTATATTAGAGTTAGGGGCTCACGCTGTTTTCGTTGCCTCGGAGAAAAGAAAGGGTAAAGTAAGAATAACTGGTAGAGCAACACAAGAATTCATTAATAGAACCAGTTTAAGCCTAGGAGGTATTATTCTACGTGAGCTTGCAAAGAAATTAAATGGGGAAGGAGGAGGACATGATACAGCAGGCGTTGTTGAGTATAGTGGGGATGTAGAGAAGGGTTACCATATGCTCATAGAGCTTCTTAAAGAGAAGTTAGGACCAATAACTATATTACGACCATAGATATAAACGGAGGATATAAAATAAGGTTTATAACAGTAAATTTTAATCCACAATTATAAGTACGGCTATTGTTTACAAAATGCTTAGGCATAGTTATGGGTTGATGAATAATGGTTAGGTATAAACAAACAGCTGAAGTACTAAAGATTATGAGAAATATCGAGCAAGTAAGAAACATAGGTATAACAGCTCACGTAGACCATGGTAAAACGACTTTATCTGACAGCTTATTAGCAGTAGCAGGTATTATCTCCGAAAAAGTAGCTGGAGAAGCGCTTGCTCTAGATTATCTTGACGTAGAGCAGAGAAGAGGAATTACAGTAAAATCAGCTAATATTAGCTTATACCACGAGTATAAAGGTAAACCATATGTTATCAACCTAATAGATACACCGGGTCATGTCGACTTCTCGGCTAAGACAACACGTGCCATGAGAGTAATAGACGGAGCTATACTAGTTGTTGACGCTGTTGAGGGTGTTATGACACAAACAGAGATGTATCTCAGAGCAGCACTTGAGGAAAGAGTAAGACCAGTATTGTTTATTAACAAAGTTGATAGATTAATTAAGGAGTTAAGATTATCACCACAAGAGATTCAACAAAGGTTTATCCAGATTATAAGAGAGGTAAACCAGTTAATAGCTATGTATGCTGATAAAGAATTTAAGACTGCATGGCAACTTGACCCTGCCAAAGGACAAGTAGCATTCGGCTCTGCACGAGACCGATGGGGCTTTACAATTCCAATGGCTCAACAAAAAGGTATTAAATTCAGTGATATAGTAGCAGCTTATGAGCGTGGACCCGAAGGTGTGGCCGAACTACAGAAAACAATCCCTGTCCACGAAGCTGTTCTTGATATGGTTGTAAAGTTTATTCCAAATCCAAAAGAAGCTCAGAAGTATAGGATTGCAAAAATATGGCACGGTGATCTAAACTCTGAACTAGGCAAAGCCATGATTGAAGCAGATCCTGATGGCCCACTTGTTATGCTTATAAACGATATTAAGATCGACCCACATGCCGGATTAGTGGCTACCGGCAGAGTATTCTCTGGAACAGTACGTGCTGGTGAAGAAGTATGGCTTGTTAACGCGAGAATGAAGCAGAAAATACTACAGGTAAGCTTGTATATGGGCCCCTATCGTGAATTAGCTGATGAGATAACAGCTGGTAATATAGCGGCTGTCTTAGGTCTTGATAAGTCTCGTGCTGGTGAGACAATAGTTGCTGTCGAATACAAAGACTTAGCTGTTCCGTTTGAGAGGTTAAGAATGATTAGCGAGCCCGTAGTAACAGTCGCTGTCGAGCCAAAGGATCCGAGAGAGTTAACTAAACTTATCGATGCATTACATAAGTTAAGTGTTGAGGATCCTAGCCTTGTTGTTAAGATTAACGAGGAGACGGGCGAGTACTTATTAAGTGGTATTGGACCGCTACATATTGAGATAGCATTGACGCTTTTAAAAGAGAACTATGGGTTAGAGGTTATCGCTTCACAACCTATCATCGTATATCGTGAGAGTATACGTGAGAAAAGTAAAGTATTCGAGGGTAAATCACCGAATAAACATAACAAGCTATACATTAGCGTTGAACCATTAGATGAGACTACGATAAAACTCATAAGCGAGGGCATTATAACCGAGGATATGGATCCAAAGGAACGTGCAAAGATCTTGAGAGAAGAGGCTGGCTGGGATAGCAACGAGGCACGTAGGATATGGGCTATTGATGAAAACATCAACGTTTTCATTGATCTAACAACTGGTGTACAACATTTACGTGAAGTAAAAGACACTATTATACAAGGATTTAGAATAGCAATGCGCGAAGGACCATTAGCGTTAGAACCAGTACGTGGTGTTAAAGTTATATTACATGACGCGATCATCCACGAAGACCCGGCTCATCGCGGGCCTGGCCAGTTATTTCCAGCCGTTAGGAACGCTATATATGCTGGAATGCTAACCGCGAGACCAACCTTGCTCGAGCCTATACAAAAGCTTGATATCAAGATACCAATGGAGTTCCTTGGAAACGTTTCATCTATTATCACTAAGAAACGTGGTAGGATACTACAAGTTTTACAACAAGGTGTAACTACACGTGTTATAGCAGAGATACCTGTTGCCGAATCATTTGATCTTGCCGAGCAATTACGTGGTGCCACAGCCGGTAAAGCTATTTGGGGCCAGGAATTCAGTAGATGGGCGCCAGTGCCAGATTCGATGCTACCAGATCTTATTGCTAAGATTAGGCAAAGAAAAGGATTAAAACCAGAACCGCCAAAACCTGAGGACTTTATTGGTTTCTAGCTTTATTTTTCAACAACTTTGTATTTCACTGGTTTTTCATCAACTAACATATACACGCCTTCGCTCCATTTAACAACATATCCTAGTTTAGCTAATGAAACAAGTATTTTACCAGCTGTTTTAGGGCTGGTGCCTAGTTCATATGCTATTTCATGTACTCGTATGAATTTCTTACCATTCTCTCTTAATCTCATAGCAAGTAGACGTAGATCTATGGTTACGTTTATTGTATATTTTACCAAACAAATACACCTCCGAGGCTCTTCTGATTTAACCATATATTACTTTAAATAACACCGACACATAGGCGAAACTATTCCATTGAAGTAAGGATTATAAGGATTTAGAAAATTATTATTCTTGATAGATGCCGGGGTAGCTCAGCGTGGTAGAGCGCCGGGCTGTTAACCACCGTTGTATCTAAAAGCCCGGTTGACAGAGACCCGGTGGTCCGGGGTTCGAGTCCCCGCCCCGGCGCTTCATTAATTTTAAAAACAACTATACACTTAATACCTATTAGTAAGTAATAGCAAATACTAACTAGTTAATAGTATGTGAGAGGATGATAATACATGGCCCCGATCGAGGTGTTTAACAAGGAGGAGTTCAAGAAATATGTAGGGCAAGCTATAAAATGCATAGTATATCGTGATGAAAAGAAAAAAATCGCTAAAGTAAAGGCTAGGACTAAGAGAAAACTGGTAACGATCAAAGTGCCATTAGATGAGCTAGATGGTTTCTTAAGTGAGATTAACTGTCCCGAAATAGTTGAGATTAAGTAAAGCTTTGTTACTCTTCAACCTTTATAATATCACCATTTAATGGTGTATAGATATTTATATCATGTCCTATGTTTTCTTCAATTAACTCTCGAAAACTAGTTATACTATCTATTTCGCCATGTACCAGGATAATATTCTTAAGTGTATGTTTATACCTCTCAACAATGTTTAGCAAACCATCTTTACCAGCATGACTTGATAAATCAAACCATTGAAGCCTAGCTCTTAACTTTGTTATCCCAAGTTCTTCAATTCCGCCTTTCTCGAATAATATATGACCTGGAGTATTTGGTGCTTGGTAACTTACTAGGAATATCGCGTTTCTAGGTTCGTTGCCTAACTTTTTTAAATAATAGACACTTGGCCCTCCCTTAAGCATTCCAGCTGAAGCCACTATTACGCATGGTTTCTTCCATATTTTCCTCCGATCACTCCATCCTCGTACAAAATAAGTGTTTTCAACAGCTTTCTCGAAAAGACCGGGGTCTCTAAGGAAACGCCTATGTTTTAAATATATGTTTGTTACTTCTCTTGACATTCCATCAAGATAAACCTCGATGTGTGGTAACTCGATCTGTATAAGCGATATTACTTCTTGACTTCTTCCAACACTAAATGCTGGTATTAAGACAGTACCGTTGGAGTCGATAACCTCTTCAACAGCCTCTACAAGTTTTTTCTCGACAAGATGTCTTGAAGGATGTTTCTTGTTACCATAAGTAGTTTCAATGATTAATGTATCTACTTTTTTAGGCCATAGATCTGCCCCTGTTAATGTCCATGTGTTAATAGTGTTTACGTCACCAGTGTAAAGTATATTGTGTCCCGAGGGTGTTTCTAAATAGATCAACATACTACCTAGTATGTGTCCTGCACTGGTTGGTATTAATGTAAAACCATCTGCTTCATATTCGCCACCATACTCTACTAGCACAGCATTTGAAACCATATTTTCAAACTCTGGTATATCATAGTCGATATAGTATCCACTGATCTTTAAGAAGTCAGCAATAAGTAAACGCCCAATATCTAGTGTTGGTTTTGTTATGAAAACCGGTACTTTACCAGTAATGTAGAGCAGAGGAGCAGCTCCTATATGGTCTAAATGGGCGTGAGAAATAACTAATGCTGATAGATCAACGGGTCTCACGTGTAAGGGGAATTGTGGATGATCTTGTTCATCAAAATTAACACCATAATCAAGCAGAACGTTCTTGCCACGATCACTGACTAGTATAGCAGCTCTCCCTACCTCGCCGCCTCCGCCAAGTATTTTTACTACAACCAATTATAAGCACCGATCACTAATCTAGTGATTCGAATTATATACCAAAACCCTAATTTAAGAATATAGATAATAAAGATTATAGTTTTACTATCACGGGTTTTACGGTGAAACTATCATGATACCCGGGTTTAGCCCTCGTGAATTAAAGCGCATGCTAAGACGTATGGGTATAAATGTCGAGGAATTAAAAAATACTGAGAAAGTAGAGATTAGTTTGAGTGATAAGAAAATAATTATTGAAAAACCCCAGATCCTCATGATAAAAACCCATGATCAAGTTATTTATCAGATAACGGGAGGAAATGTTAGAGAGGAAAAAGTGGAGGTTAAGGTATCCGAGGAGGATATAGAATTTATTGTTTCACAAACAGGTGTTTCACGAGAAAAAGCACGTGAGGCCCTTATTAAGACTGGCGGTGATATAGCAGAGGCTATCTTATTGATAAAAGAGGGGAAGATCTGAGGGATCATTAATGCCTATTCCTACTATTGATAAAATAGGAGATATAAAAACTCTTATTATCAATAATAATGTAAAACGACTTGATAAACCAGCGTATCTCTTGGGAGTATATTATGATGGAGACTTGGGAAAAGCAGTACTAGAATTCATAGACGAAAGTGGTGAAAAACTATTATTGTTACCAGACCCTACTAATCATCAACCATATTTTCTTACAAAAGACTCAAGAGAATCCATTTTGAGTAATAAGAGTATATCTGGATATCCGGGTTTTATAGATGCTGTTGAGGTAGTAAAAATTGATCCATTAACCATGAAACAAGTTAAATTAACTAGGATCATCACAAAAACACCAACCGATGTTGCAAGACTTAGAGAATACGTATCAAAGGCGTGGGAGGCGAAAATAAAGTATCACGATAACTATGTTTTTGATAATAGACTGATCCCAGGCATGAAATACGTTTCTTCAAACAGTTATAGAAACGGATTAGAGCTTGTTAAACCACATATTTCGCGGGAGACGATCGAAAAAGTAAAGAATATTTTTGCGAGTGAAGGCAAAGAGTTACTAGAAAAAGTAATTGAGGATTGGGTGCCGTTATTCGAGGAAGCACCACCTAGAGCTAAGAAATTAGCCCTTGATATAGAGGTTTTCACACCATTTAGGGGAAGAGTACCTAGTGCTAAACAAGCAGAGTATCCAATCATAAGTGTTGCATTTGTGGATAATACTGGGTTTAAGAAAGTACTGGTGCTTGGAAAAGAGATGAAATGGGAAGAAATTCCCGAAGAATACCCCTTTGACGCTGTAGTAGAAATATTTGATAGTGAAGAAGCTCTTATCTTAGAGACTATAAGGATCATACAAAAATATCCTATCATAGTTACTTTTAACGGTGATAACTTCGACTTACTATACATATATACACGGGCTTTGAAACTAGGGATACCACGGGAATACTTGCCTTTCCATATAGGCGAGGATATAGTTAGGGTGAAGACTGGTATTCACCTAGACTTATATAAGTTTTTCAAGAATAGAGCAATTAAGGTATACGCGTTTAAGGGAAGATATCAGGAAGAGAGCTTAGACGCAATTGCATCAGCATTACTAGGTATTACAAAACTCTTCTATATGGAGAATATAAGCGATCTCCCATTACCCAAGCTAGTAGCATATAACTATCGAGACGCTGAAATAACGCTTAAACTGATAACGTTTAACAATGAGCTTGTATGGAAGCTCATGATCCTATTAGCACGTATATCTAAGACGAGCATTGAAGATATTTGTAGAAAAAGTATATCGAAGTGGATCCAGAACCAATTCTACTGGGAGCATAGAAGGTTGAACTACCTTATACCGGAACCAGAGGATATCAAGAGATACGGGAAAGCAAGTACTACAAGAGCTATTATCGAGGGTAAGAAATATGCTGGCGCATTAGTTATTGAGCCTCCTCGTGGAATATTATTTAACGTTGTAGTACTTGATATAGCTTCTCTATATCCTAGCGTTATCAAGAAATATAATTTAAGTTATGAAACAGTTGATCAAAAAGTATGTAGGGAGGATCTAAGGATCGATATTACCGATGAGACTAATAAGAAGATACATTTTGTATGTATTGAGAGACCTGGCTTAACAGCACAAATAACTGGATTATTAAGAGATATCCGTGTACATATTTACAAAAAGAAGGCTAAACAGAAAGATCTACCGGAGGAGCTTCTCGCATGGTATGATGTGGTACAACGTGCGATTAAAGTATTTATTAATGCAAGTTATGGTGTCTTTGGCGCTGAAAACTTCCCATTATACTCGCCAGCAGTGGCAGAGAGTGTTACAGCACTTGGTAGAAAAGCATTGTATCAAATACTAAGGAAAGCCGCCGAAATAGGTGTTAAGGTAATCTATGGTGATACTGACTCCATCTTTATATGGAACCCCACTGAAGAGCAGTTGAATAAGCTACAAGAATGGGTTTCAAAGAAATTAGGACTTGAAATAGAGATCGATAAAACATTTACGTATGTGCTATTTACTGGTTTAAAGAAAAACTATGTAGGCAGATATACCGATGGCGGTGTTGAAATTAAAGGACTTGTAGCTAAGAAGCGTAATACGCCAGAGTTCCTAAAACAGTTATTTGAGGAATTAATTGAAAAATTAAAGACAGCTGAAACACCACATGATTTCATAGAGTTTAAGGAGTGGCTTGAAAATGAGGTAAAAGCCCTTTATAGGAGTCTCAAACGTAAGGAAGTAACCTTAGATAAACTAGCCTTTAAAGTAGGTTTAACGAAAAGATTAGAGGAATACAAAAAGACTAGACCCCCACATATAAAAGCTGCGTACCAGCTCAAGAGCTATGGATACAATGTGCAGGAAGGTGATATTATACCATATGTTAAAGTGAAGGGAAGAGACGGATACAAGGCTATTCAGCTCGCTAAACTATACGAGGTTGACCCTGAGAAATACATTGAAATAATTAATAGTGCTTTAAGCCAATTATTAGGAGCATTTGGTATAGCTTGGGAAGACATTATTGGTGTAAAGAAATTAAGAGAGACAACACTAATACCTTAACGGATATAACTCCAACAATATTCTTTTATACCACTTTAAAGAATTAAACAGTATAGCTACTAAGATGAAAGGTAGGGAAAATGCCCAAGAAAAGAGAAAATAGAGGAAGAAGAAAAGGGGATAAGGGAAAAGTAGGTACTATTCAATGTGATCAATGTGGACGTTTAGTTCCAGCCGATAAAGCTATTTGTGTCACTAGAATGTATAGTCCTGTCAACCCACAATTAGCTAGAGAGCTTGAAAAGAAAGGAGCTATTATCATGAAATACCCTGTTAGAAAATGTTATTGTATATCATGTGCTATATACTTAGGCATCATAAAAGTTAGACCAGAAGCCGAGAGAAAACCCAAACCACAACCTATTTAACCTATTCTACTTAACCATGAATAGATACTTATTCTTCATAGAATCTACTCATCCTTTTCATAGATATGATATTATTGAGAGGATAATTAGAATATCAAGGTTTTGTAAAGTAGTTGATACTATATACTTAGCTGTACTACATAGTAAACCAAATGTGTTCATTATTAAAAAAGGCAAATACTTAGCACTTGAAACTAATAGCCCCTTAGACTACATTTTAAGCTGGATTAAAAAATGCAACATGCCAGTTATTTTAGATGAAAAAGGAAGAGTTGATTTTGCGTTAATTGGTACAAGCGACTGTTTTATTGCAGGGCTTTACAGCGACCTTCCGGAAGAAGTGATGAATAGTTTAAGAACGTTCTTTAAAGTTAGACTCTCAAATATACCCTACCTAGCATCTATGTTATTACCTATTATCGATTATATCATTTTACAACACGATATTTTATTAAACTCTAATAACGTTAATCTAATGGAGTTAGAAAGAAATGGTGGTCAGACATGGCTAAGATAAAGAAGATATATCTCGTGACAGCCACACATCACCCATATCACGAGCTTTGGAGCAAACTAGCTAAAGAAATAGCCGATAAATTAGATACAGAACTAGAAGTTAGGTATGAGGATTACTTATTCCTCATAGAACACGGTGATACAGATGAATATGGGATGGCTTGGGTTCCACAGATTCTCGCTGAGTTTGATGATGGTACGATAACCGTATTACTTTCCCAACTACCCCTAAACGAGTCTCTACAACCTGACCCTGAGAAAGCAATTGAAATTATGTTAAATAAGGTTAAAGAGTTAGAGAGTAAATAATGGAAGACATTGATATAGAAGTTACATGAGGGTTTTTACTAGTATGCCTTATCATGTCCCTTACGTTCCCACCCCAATACCAGTTGTTAGAGCTATGTTGAAAATAGCTAGGGCGGGTCCAGAAGATATAGTATATGATCTTGGATGCGGCGATGGCAGAATCCTTATTGTAGCTGTCAAGGAATTCAACGTGAAAAAAGCCGTTGGTATAGAGAAAGACGAAGCCCGTATAAGAGAGGCTAAGGAAAATATTGAAAAAAATAAAGTATCCGATCGAATCGTGCTAATAAACGATGACTTCTTCAATGTAGATATAAGTGAGGCAACACTGGTAACATTGTTTCTATTAACAGTAGTTAATGAAGCGTTAAAACCGAAATTTGAACGCGAACTACGTGATGGAGCTAGAATAGTTAGTCATGAGTTTAGAATACCTGGTTGGAAACCATATAAGGTAGTAGATGTGCGTGACGATAACGGATTATCGCATACTATATACTTGTATATAAAAGGTAAACATAAGTAACTACTTAGAACGCCTACCAAATACTATATACCCGGTATGACCGATCATTGTCGTCTTAGGTCTTGTAGCTCCTTCTTCTACATCATACTCACGTAAAAGTATTTCATAGACATGTATATCTTCGAATAACTTGTTCTTCCTCATAGCGATAACTGTTTTCTCAACCTGGTTAACAGTTGGAACATAGACTATGATTGGATGAGAAGGCTTCAATATTTTGTATGCTGTTTCTAACGCATTCCATGGATCCGGTAAGTCATAGAATACAGCATCTAGATCGCTGAGTTCAACTCCTTTTCTAACATCTCCTTCATTTAATACAACTCTATCTAATAACCCTATCTTCTCAAGATTTTCTCTCGCTACCTGTAAATGTTTTGGATTAATGTCAAAGCCATAGATCTTCCCAGTATCGCCAACGAAGTTAGCTAGACTGATCGTTAGAAAACCGGAGCCTACGCCTGCTTCTAATACTTTAGCACCCGGTTTTAACCCAGATAAATAGATCATGAACGCCGCATCTTTAGGATATATTATTTGTGTTTTCCGTGTTATAACGTATTGATAATCTATTAGTAGGGGCTTGTATATGTATGCCTTGAATCCTTGGCTAGTTTTAATTGAATCCCCATAAGTTTTACCTACTAGTTCATCGTGTTTTATAAAACCCTTATCAGTCCCTAGAATCCCACCTGATTTGACCTTTATGAGGAATCTACGTTTTTCATCAATATATACTAATACGTTATCACCGTATTTCACTACACTCATGTTCTAATTCCTCATTCGGTACTGGTGTCACTCATCATCCTTGAACTCAGCAATACCAACCCACCACATCTAATACCAAATTATTATAAATACGCATAATATTAAGGTTTAAGAGGGAAACAGTATGGAGGAAAAAATATATTTGGCAAGTATTAGGCCGAAATACGTCTACCGAATATTTACGGGTGTTAAAAAATTCGAATTAAGAAAATGGATTGGAATAAGGCCTCCTAAGGGATCAATTATTATAGTATATGCTAGTGGTTCAGTAAAGGCTATTGTCGGCGAATTCAAAGTTGGTAGAGTATTTTTTGCTCAACCAAGCGATATATGGAACATATTAATGACCATGGAGAAACCAGGTGTAGGTGCAGAGGATTACCAGTATATAAGAGGGGCAAAATATGCATTGGCTATCGAGGTACTAAATCCCATCTTATATGTAAAACCGATAAAACTAGACGAGCTACGTAGAATAATACCAGGTTTTATGCCTCCTATGAGTATGAAGGAGTTAAGTAGAGATGATCCTTTATACGAGCTTATTATTAGAAAAGCTCGTGAAACAACGTTTAAAGCTCTTGATAAAAAGTCTATCTAAACTCCACTTCTCTAATCCATAGTTCTTTCTTCAATAAATCCCTAATAGCTACTCTTATCACCTCACTTCTGCTACTATATCTACCTATTTTTACAAGCTCATCTAGACCTTCAACATAGATCTCCGGCAACTTTACAGTTACAAGTTTCATTTTTGCAGCTACAGCACCAGCCATACATATCACCTACTAGTTGATTTTGACAAGAAAAATTTATAAAGAGGTGGACTTGAAAAGACAGATTCCCCTCTATTTAAGCTTATCTACTTATTGATAAGAAGCACCTCCTTTAATATGAATCTCCAGATTCGAAGCAATATGTTACTCCACAATATTATGGTTTGGCTAAGCTTGGTAGGATTCAACACTATATATGTGAAAGTGGTTAGTAAATAAACGTAAATGATCGGAGTGAATTGAACCGAGTAGAAACTATATTGTGTACGACCACCTATAATGTAAAGTAACACATATCCTGCAAACACACCATAAAACATTAATAGAGGAAAACCTATTTTTCGATCATATCTATAGTATGGGAGAAATAATATTGAATAAGCTAATGCTATAGACCATAATGGCCAAAAACCAAGCGCTGTTAAACTATTATCTGTGGAGAAATAATATATCGGGAACCCGTTATTTCCTATAAACCAGTCCCATGGTGCCGAGCTAATAGGGCATCCTGGGCTTGTACATTTAACCGATGTATGCCATTTGATAGCACCAAATATTGCGTTCTCGATCCACCAGTTAAAACCACCATGTAGTATTAATGGTATAGACGCTGTTATCTGCACACATAGAAATAAGGTAATTGATACTAGAAAATATTTAAAAACGCTAAATATAAGAGTGGGTATTCGTTGATCTCTTGATAAATCATTCCTAACTAATAAAATAATAACAGGTATCGCCGCAAACAATACGTTGAATTTAAACAATGAACCAATAATTACTATCAATAACGCGAGTTTATACCTCTTAGAAAATACTAGATACATCACTATAGCAGTAAATAATGCTACATAGATATCTAATAATGCTATGCTCGCCAATATCCTCGTTATAGGATCTATACCAGTAAATAAAGATATAACTAGGGATAACCACTTATTCTTAGTTAATGCCTCACTAGCAAGATAAGTAAATAATACCGTTAATACACCAGCAATAATTGATGGAATCCTCCAGTTAAACGGGTTGTCTCCGAAGACGAGCATTGATAATCCTATCAAGTATTTTACCATCGGCGGATGTTCTAGGTTTAAATATCGGTTAATACCTGCTGCATCTGCTAATCTCCAGCCCCATGTAACATCAATAACTCCGCCAGTATCTCTAAGTATAGATATTAATTGGTTTAATTCAGAAGGATTATTTGCTTCAAAATATATAGCATTTATCTCATAATACCTTGTATCAACGATCTTTACACTGAAATTATATTCTCTTATGATCCTCCTCACATACGTTATATTAAGTATAGTCTTGTTATATACTATCGTAACCCCATATTTATTATCATCTATTCTAGGCTCTACCTTGAAAATTTTATTCAAAATATTACGTGCACTACTAACATACCATACCTCGTCAGAAACGTAGCCTTTACCGCCTCTATCTATCTCGGTATCATATAACTTACGCGCTAGTGAATAATATTGATAACCCGAAATTACGAGAATAATACATAGTAACACTACCGCTATTACTTTAATGATAAAGATTTTCCTCTCCATAATGATCACTTAATTTCCGCGTTTGAACCACATATTTATTATTTATTCTTCTAAGAAAGTATATAGGCTAAACACGTATAAAATAACCCTAGTGGAGGGTATTTAATGAACATGAGAAAAACTGTTTCATCATTAACACTAATATTATGTTTACTACTTATAGTTTCGTTTATAATTCATATGCCAGTTAAAGTACAGAAGACCCTTTTTAGTGAAAAAATATTAGATGAGCCCATATACACAGATGTAATCAATAGTGATTATAACACTATTTTCTCCAGCGTATGTACACAACCATATACTATGGGTAAGATCTGGAAAAATAAAACCCTAGCTAGTGATTATTGTGAAGGACGAGATTATTATCCATTACCATATATCCATTATAGATTTAACCATGCACCATTAGCTGGTTTTACATGGTTCGTTCTGACATATATAACGTATGTTTTAACTCCGCGTACTAGTTCATTACATGTTTTTAGAACCGATATAGGTTTATCAATATTTTACGTACTATATTCTGTATACGTGTTCGTGTCTATGATATTAGCTTATCTGTATCTCAATAGAGTGTTTAAGATACTTAATGTTAACGATATATTAGTATATGTATCAGCAACGATTTTATCAACGATAGTTATTTATTCAATATATAGTTGGGAACCCTTAGCATTTCTCTTATTCACAACTTTTCTCTACTATTATCTCTCAGAAAAATATTCTAAAGCTTATCTCGCCTTAGGCCTTTATACCTCTGCAAATCCACTAGGATTTGTTCTCATATTTTTAATACTATATAATACACTTATTAGAGAAGAACCAAAACCTGGTAAAGATCTTATCTACTTACTTATTGGTTTATCGCCCTATATTGTTTTATCAATTGTATCATTTCAAAGCGTATTAGGTGTTTTTACATGGTTTATTAATGGTTTTTGTAACAACTGTATATACTTGTTTATAGTAAATGATCCTACGAGTCAAGTGATAAAAGGCTTATTTGTGATCATATGGGTTATCGTAATTACTGTCTACTTATCATTTAAACCTGCCTCAAAGACTCATATACATCGATACGCATATATTGTTCTCTATCTAGCCTTAGCTATTTTATTCAACCTAGAACCAGTCCCCCAATCCATGATTATGATACTACCATTCCTTCCCCCACTCTATACTGTTTATAAACAATTCAAACCTATAATTCCACACTACATAGTTGATTCTATGAATTCTTTAATCATAGTATTATGGTTTAAAGATATTGAGCTTAGGAAATCATTATCTTTCCTAGGTCTCTCAATAAAGTACGACCCATTTACACTAGAATCCCCAATACAATGGATAGCACAAATACGTAACGTAGTATTACTAGTAATACTAATAGCACTTATCAACATATACCTTAGAATAAGTAGAAATAATGGTTAGATTAATAAATCAGATTATAATCATAGAAAAATAGGAGCCGGGGTCGCCTAGCCTGGTAGGGCGCCGGCCTGCTAAGCCGGTGGGGTGTGTCCCCGCGCGGGTTCAAATCCCGCCCCCGGCGCTACCTATATAAGCCTCTCTCATGGTTCCTATCTCTATTAAAGGAGCGAAAATACGAGTCTGAATTCATGAACGGAATTCTCAATGATAAGTGGTCTGAAAAGATAGATATGGATTGCAGATGATGAAGCTAAACAGATGTTAGAATTTATCAAAAATAAACTTGGATATACTAAAACCTGACAAGTACTAGGTATTTCTAAATCCAGTCTACATAGATATTTATCCGGAGAACGTAGAATCTCGAATAACCTCGTATATAAGCTGCTAGAACAATTGTCTCCAGTTGAGTTTGAGGATATCGTGAGTAGTTGGGATAAACTCAAAGCACCCGGTATTGTTAAGGATAATGGTTCTATAGATTATAGTCTAGCTCAACATATTAGCACTGATAAGTCCGGAGATATTCGGGTGGATAATGGATGTAGTACCTAGTCGTAGTTAAGATTAGATGTAAGGCCATATCAGATAAGTATGGATGATCTTAAGAAGACACTAAAGTATCTCCGAGAAAATCATCCAATATACTATATGGTTTATAGATTATTACTGGAATCTGGCACTCGTCTAAAACATGTATTAGAGATGATCAAGACATGGGACCTGGGTGAAACTATTGAAGTACCGAATATCGATCTGGTTTCTAAGAGATTAGTATGTACTTACGATAGTATGTATTTACGATAAAGGTTTTTTGTAGATATTATTTAGGAGTGCGTGGTAGTGTTAAACCGTGTGAATGGATCTATTTTAGTCTTGAAACACTAGAATAGGTTAAACAATATGCACCTAGAAGTATATCCAGGTATTCATTAACAGAATATATTAGTAAACATGGTTTGTTTAAACCAAAGTATTTGAGAAAAATAGCTTGGAGATTAATGGTTAAGTCTATGAATAGAGAAACGGCTAGATTTATCCAGAGTAGATTCGGAGAATTAAAAATAAGTGGAGCAAGATATAAGGACCTATTAAACGAGCAGATGAACAATACCCAGAATGTCTCAAACAACTCTCTAATAT